>CAYNFK010000021.1:0-51518 GCA_964396405.1 uncultured Enterobacteriaceae bacterium | reverse complement strand
TGCTGCTGATCTTCTTCATGGTCACCGCGACGTTCGTGAAGGACCTCCAGCTCGATCTGGAGCGCCCCGGCGCCCAGAGCGCCACCCGCACCGACGCGAAGAGCGTGCGGGTGTTCATCGACCGCGGCGGGCAAGTGTGGGTGGACGAGCTGCCCGTGCAGCCATGGATGATCCAGAGCCGCGTGCGCGACCTGCTGCGGTCGGCGCCGGGTGCCTCGGTCGTCGTGGTCACCGATCGGCGTGTTCCCGCCGAGAAGCTCATCGACGTGGTCGACCAGTGCCGTCTGGCCGGCGCGAAGGATGTGGGCGTCGCCACCGAGTCGGAGGCGGGCTGACGTGGGGTGGGCTCGTCACGGTGCCGCAGCGCTGATCGGCCTGGGCGTCACGCAGCTCGTGGCGCTCGCCGTGCTGGGCCTCAATCGGCCCGTGCCGCCACCGCCGCTCCCCAAGGAGATCAAGGAGGTCTCGTTCGAGATCAAGCCGCAGACCAAGCCCCCGCCGAAGAAGCGGGCAGCGCCGCCGCCGCGCGCGGCGCCGAAGACACCTGCACCGCCCGCTGCGATGCTGGGGGCGTCGTTGTCGGGTCTGTCGTTTGGCCTCGATGCCTTCCAGAACCTGATGGTAGAAGGCTCGTCGGCCCTGGAGGGTGCAGCGGCGGGCGACGTGGTGATGACCGAGTCCACGGTGGACGATCCGCCAAAGCCCGTGGAGCGGGTGGCACCCGAGTATCCAAGTCGGGCCCGCGCCAAGGCCGTTGAGGGCCACGTGAACCTGAGCGTGCTGATCGGCGAGGACGGCGTCGTGCGCGACGTACAGGTGCTTGAGTCCGAGCCGGCGGGCGTGTTCGACGACGCTGCGCGCACCGCGCTCCGAGGCTGGCGCTACCAACCCGCGATGTACAAGGGCCGCGCCGTGCCCGTGCGTGTGCAGCAGCTGCTGCGCTTCGCCCTGGAGTAGCCATGATCCGCACGGTGACAGTGTACGGGTGGTTCCTGGCCGCCCTGCTCGGTGGGATCACGCTCGGCTTCGCGCTGGCGCAAGATGAAGTCGAGGAAGACCCGCTCGACCTCGTGGCGCTCCTGGTGCGCGACGCCCAGTGGGAGCGGGCTCAGGCGGCGCTTGATGAGGTCGAGACACAGCGGATGAAGGGCGACCCCCTTGTGCGCTTCCGCACCCTGCAGGGCCTGATCGCTGCCGGTGCCGAGCGCTGGTCGGACGCCGCGACCTCCTTCGCAGCAGCGATCGAGGTCGGCACCACCGACAAGAAGAGCACGGGCCTCGACCCGACGCTGTACCTCCAGCTCGCTCAGGCCCTGCTTCGTGACGAGCGCCCCCAAGAGGCCGTGAGGGTGCTGGCGGGTGCGCCCGAGGCCGCGCTCGCCCTCAGCTCCGCGTGGATGCTCAAGGCACAGGCCGCGATGGCGGCTGGGGATGCTCAGGGCAGCTGGAGCGCGCTGGAGGAGGGCCGGACCCGCTTCCCGTCCCAGCTCGACTTCCTCCGTCAGCAGGTGCTGCTGCTCGTGCGGCTCGGGCTCTACCAGGAGGCGGCCGAGCGCGGCGGCATCTTGTTCGCGGCGCCGGAGGCCACGCTCGAAGACGTGCTGGTGCTCGCCGAGGCCCTGCGGCGTGCCGGTGCCTTCGACCGTGCTGAGAACGTGCTGATTCAGGGCCGGCTGCGCTTCGCCGGGCGTAAGGAGCCGTGGGTGCAGTCGGCAGGCTTGGCGCTTGTGCTCGATCGCCCGCGCGAAGCGGCCGGCTACCTGGGTGTGGCCGCCGAGATCGACCCCTCGCTCGCGTACGAAGCGGCTGAGGTGTGGCGCCAAGCCGGCGACCTCGTGCAGGCGCTCCGCCTCAACGCCGACGTGATGGATCCGGCGAAGAAGGCGCGTCAGCGCATCGGTCTTCTGATCGAGCAGGAGGCGTGGGACCAGGTGGTGGCGCTGGAGCCACGCGCCGTCCGCCTCGACCTTCTGGCCGATGAGCCCGTTGCCTACGGCCTCGCGTACGCGCGCTTTCGCACCGGCGAGCTGGACGAGGCGGAGCTTCTGCTCCGCGGGATCTCGGACCCGAAGGTCTTCGCGCTCGCCACCGAGCTTCGAGGCGCGATGGACGCCTGTCGAGAAGATCCTGGGGCCTGCCCATGATCGTTCCGTGGGCGTGGATGTTGCTGGGTTCGGCGCTGGGGGCCGAGGGCTCCGGCGTGCTTGAGGGCATGGTGCTCGATGGCGACCGGTACCGGTCGATCGAAGGCGCCACCCTGCGGGCCGACCTGCCGGGGGACGATGACCCTGCAGTCCGCACCGACAGCAACGGCCGCTTCTTGCTGGAGGTGCCGTCGGGCACCTGGCCTGTGGTGCTCACGCTCGCCTCGGGGGCCCAGAACGTGCTCGGGTCGGTTCGCATCGAAGACGACGCCACCACCGAGCTGATCGTCTCCTGGCTGGTGTCCTGGCCTCCGGTGGTGAGCGTCGAAGAGCCGCCGGCGCGGGCGGTCGTGGTCGCAGAAGAAGGCGTCGTCCTGGGTACGCTGCAGGGCATTGTGCGCGACGAAGCCGGCGTGCCCGTGCTGGGTGCTCGTGTGTTCGCTCGGGGTCAGCCGGTGGACGCGACCACCCGCAAGGATGGAAGCTTTGTGCTCCAGCTGCCGGTGGGCCCGCATGATCTCACCGTGATTCGCACCGGCTACGCCACCCGCAGCCTCCCAGGACTGGTGGTCACCGAGGAGGCTGGGGAGCCCGTGGAGATCGGCCTGGTGGAGGCGGGCCTCACGATGGACGCATTCACCGTCACCGCGCCTCGAGTGGTGGGAAGCACGGCCGGTCTGCTCGAAGAGCGTCGCCAGTCCGCAGGCGTCACCGAGACGCTCGGTGCCGAGCAGATGCGGAAGTCGGGTGACTCGAACGCTGCAGCCGCGCTGCGTCGCGTCACGGGCCTCACCGTGGTGGGCGGGCGCTTCGTGTTTGTGCGCGGCCTGGGCGACCGGTACTCGTCGACGCTGCTCAACGGCTCGTTCTTGCCGTCGCCCGAGCCCGAGCGGCGCACCGTGCCGCTGGATCTGTTTCCCACGTCCGTGCTGGAGAGCGTGGTCATCCAGAAGACCTTCACGCCCGATCGCACAGGCGAGTTCGGCGGCGGCATCGTGCAGATCCGCACGCGCTCGGTGCCCACGAAGCCCATCCTCCAGGTGTCGGGCAACATCGGGTACGTGCACGGCGCCACGGGCCAGTCCGCCCTGATGAACCAGCGAGGACCCACCGATGCCTTGGGCTTCGGTCTCGGGGCCCGTCCGCTACCCCAAGGCATCGTGGATCTCGGAGACCGGAAGCTACAGGGGAGGGGCCTACTCAACCCCGACGGGCTCGACACCGAGCAGCTCCAGGCGATCGGACGCACCTTTCCCAACCGCTGGGAGCGCACGCCGCAGACCGTGCTGCCCGACGGCGCCCTGCAGCTTGCCTGGGGCGACTCCTGGCAGGTTCCCGGAAAGGCGGGGCCTCGAATTGGTGTGCTGCTCAGCGGCAACTGGTCGAGCGGCTGGGCTCTCGATGAGGGTGTGCGCAACGTGTACCAAGTCTCGGCCGGGCAGACGGCGCTGCAGCGGGCGACCACCTACAGTGTGGTCCAGAACCGCGTGAACCTGGGCGGGATTGCTGTGCTCGGGGCCAGCTGGGGAAAAGACCACGAGGTGGCCTCCACCACGCTGATCAACCGCATCAGCCAGTACGAGTCGGGCACCTTCGACCAGGATGACCCCACCAGTGACGCCGACAAGCGCAACGTCCGAATGACGTGGACCGAGCAGCAGCTCGTCTACGAACAGCTGCGCGGCCACCACGTGCTGTCCAAGCGCTACCCAGCTGCACTCGACTGGCGCTACGCGTTCTCTCAGGCCACCCGGGGCGAGCCGGAGCGGCTCGACTACACCCTCGCGAAGACGACAGACGGCGGGTACTTCGCGTCGCCCACCGGCACCTGGAACGAGATCAACTACGGCGGTCTGACCGACACCGTGCACGAGGCCGGGCTCGACTTCAGCTTCCCGTTCTTGCAGCAGCTCAAGCGGCCGGGGCTGGTGAAGGTCGGCGGCGTCGCCATGGTGCGTGAGCGCGCCGCCGACCTGCGTCGCTTCGGGTTCAATCTCAAGGGCAACGAGATCGACCTCACCCAGCCGATCGACCAGCTGTTCACGCCCGAGAACATCGGTCCGTCCGGGGAAGACGATCGCAGCTACTTCGAGATCACCGAGTACCGGGTGAGCACCGACGACTACACGGCCAACCAGCAGCTCTTCGCCGGCTACGCGATGGCCGAGGTGCCGTTCCTCAAGCGTCTGCGCCTGATGGCCGGCGCCCGCCTCGAGTCTTCCGACCAGCGCGTGAGCACGTTTGAGCTCAACACCCCGGAGCTGGTGCCGGCTGAGGCTCAGCTCGCCACCCTGGATGTGTTGCCAGCGGCTACGCTGACAGTCGCCGTGGGCCCCAAGGGAAAGTCCGAGAGCATGCTGGTGCGGCTGGGCTACGGGCGCACCGTGTCGCGCCCCGAGTTCCGTGAGATGGCGCCGGTGCCCTACATCGACCCGCGCACCGGCACGATCACGTTTGGCTACGACCAGCTCCGGCGTGCCACCATCGACAACGTCGACCTGCGCTGGGAGTGGTACTTCCGACCGGGCGAGTCGGTGTCGGTGGCGGGGTTCTACAAGGACTTCATCGACCCGATCGAGACGGTGTCGCTGCCGATCGCTGGCTCGAACATCAGCCAGAGCTTGCGCAACGCTCCGGGCGCTCGCAACCTCGGGGTCGAGGTCGACTTCCGCCTGGGCTGGGGCATCTTCCACCCCAAGGTGGCCGACTTCTTCATCGCGGGCAACGCCGCTTACATCGACAGCCGGATTCGCATCGACGACGAGAACAGCATCGACACCAGCTCCGAGCGCCCGCTGCAGGGGCAGTCGCCGTGGGTGGTCAACGCCCAGCTCGGCTACGACAACCCCGATCTGGGCCTCAGCGTCACGCTGCTCTACAACGTGTTCGGTCGTCGGCTCGTCGATGTGGGCCAGAAGGGCATCCCCGACACCTACGAAGAGCCCGTCCATCGGCTGGATCTGGTGGCTCTCGCCCCGCTCACCAAGGGCTTCCAGCTCCAGCTCCGTGCCACGAACCTGCTCGACTGGCCTGTCCAACAGACCGTCGGATCCGAGCTGGCCGACGAAGTGCGCGACGGCTTCGCGATTCGCTTGGGCCTTCAGTGGAATCGCTGATCATCGCGCGCACACGGCGGTGTGCGCGCAAGGTCGCAGGCAAACCCGCGTTCGGATGGGCCGCTCCCGGAAGGCCCGCCCGCGACGCCGTGCTGGGCTTGTAAAGCGCCTCCATTCGCTGTAGACCATGGGCGCAACGTCGATCGTCGGACGGATCGTGATCGAGGTCGAGGGAACCACAACGGAACCCTCCACTCCTGGCACGAGGGCCGTTCCCGGAGCGACCATGGTCCGTCTCGCCTCCTCATTCCTCCTCCTCTCGGCCTTGGTGCCGTCGGTCGCCCGTGCGCAAGACGCTCAGCCGTCCACGCGATTCGATGCGCACCGCTTCTGGATGAAGGCGTTCGACGGTGATCTTCGTGATCCGATGCGTCTCAACCGCCCCGGCCGGATGACGCAGTGGGACTGGTTTGCTGGCGTGGTGGGCGAGTACGCCAACAGCGCGCTGGTGCGCTACGACGTCACGGGCCCCACGGGGCAGCTCACCCGCACGGCGATGGTCGATGATGTGGTGGCGCTCAACGTCTCGGGCGGCGTGGCCTTCCACGAGCGCTTCCGCCTGGACCTTGCCTTTCCCGTCTACCTGGCGTCGTTCAACGCCAACGATGTGTATGTGGGCGCGAACTTTGGCGACATCCGGGCCACCGCCACGGTGCCGATCCTGATCCCCGACCTCTACGATGAAGGCGTGGGTCTTGCGGTCAACGGCCACCTGGATCTGCCGTCCGGCAACGAGGAGGCTTTCCTTGGCGACACGAGCGTGGCCGGCGGCGGAACGCTCGCCTTCAGCTACGCGCTGGCCGGGTTCACGCTCACTGCAGAAGCGGGCGCACACTTCCGCAAGGCCTACCAGCTCGGCAACCTCAACGGATCCGACTCCTTCATCGGCGGGCTCGGCGTCGGCTACAAGGTGCACCCCACCACATCGCTGAACCTCGAGAGCCTGTTCGAGGTCGGGTTCCTGCCCACCGATCCGCCGCTCACGCAGTCGCCGATCGAGATCACGCTCAGCCTGCGCCACCGTCGTCCCAACGGAGGCCACCTGCTGGCCGGCGCATCGATGGGCGTCACCGACGGCGCGGGCGCAGCCCGTGCGCGCGCTTTCCTCGGTGGTGGCTTCGGCGCGTTCCGCGATCCCCCGCCTAAGGATCGTGATCAAGACGGTGTGCCCGACACGACCGATGCCTGCCCAGACGATCCCGAGACGCTCAACAGCTACAAGGATCAGGATGGCTGCCCCGACCGCCTGGGCACGCTGTCGGTTCGGGTGGTGCGCGAGAACCAGCCTGTGGAAGGTGCTGAGGTCGAGCTGCTCGGTCTCGACGATGACATCGAGCGCTTCCTCTCGCTCGCCGAACCCCGGGTGCGCGAAGATCTCATGCCCGGTGCCACCTACGACGGTGTGGCGCGTGTGGGTCGCTGCCTCGCCGGCGATGGCTCCGTGCGCATCAGCGAAGGCACCAACAAGCTCGACATCCCCCTGCAGGCCGTGCGAGGCGGTCGCGTCCAGTACGAGATCGTGGGCAGCAAGGGCCAGCCTGTGCCGGATGCCTTGGCCACCTGGAAGACCTCAGATCCCGGCTGCGCCGACCGCGAGGGCTACGCCATCGGCGAGTCCGGTGCGTTCGAGCATCCGATCGGCGCCGGCACCCACACCGTGTTCATCGATGCCCCGGGCTTCCGCATCCACCGCCAAGAGGTGGTGATCAACACCGGTGAGACCGCGGTGGTGCGCGTCGAGCTCAAGCCCACGAAGATCGAGGTCACCCGCGAGGAGATCCGCATCCTCGAGAGCGTGTACTTCGAGTACAACAGCGCCGCGATCAAGCCTGCCAGCTTCGCACTGCTCGATGAGATCGCCGACACCTTGCTCGGTAACGAGGTCGGGCGCGTGCTCGTGGAAGGCCACACCGACAGCAAGGGGGCCGACGACTACAACCTCGACCTCTCGGATCGCCGCGCGAACTCCGTGCGGGAATACCTTGTGGGCAAGGGTGTGCCGGCCGACCAGCTGCTGGCCAAGGGCTTTGGCGAGTCCAAGCCCATCGCAACGAACAACACCGAGTCCGGCCGGGCGCAGAACCGCCGGGTGGTGTTCACGCTGCTGGATCAAGCCAGTCAGCAGATCCGCACGGAGGCCGAGTGATGTCCCACCTGCACCGCAGCCTGCCCACACTGGGCAGCTTGGTCACCCTGGGCGTCGTCGTGCTTCCGCACGTGGCGCACGCGGAGTCGTCCTCAGATCTCGCGCCCATCCTGGCGATGCTCCCGGAGACCGACGTCTACGTCGACATCAAGGATCCCGTCACCGAGAACATCCAGTTCACGGGCGACACGTCCGCCACGGTCTACCGTCCTGACGGCAGCCTCGTGGGCACCTTCCCGGCGGGCTCACTGGTCAACCCGGATCAGGCCGGAGCGTACCGCTTCGACTTCGAGACCCGCGCCAACTGGACGCTGGAGGTCACGGGTCGCACGGGCGGGCGCGTGTGGTCGCCCGACTGGCGCGGAGAGGGCCAGGGGTTTGGCCTCGAGTACGCCTACAACTTCCAGGCCTTCGCGGTGGTGCCGGGCGGTGATGAAGGGCGGTACGGTGTGGTGCGGCTGCTCGGGGAGGGCACCAACGCGGCGGTGTTCCGTGTCACGGCATCGCGTGATGGCCTCCTCACGTCGAGTGGCCTGTCGGTGCCGGATCTGGGCCAGCCCTACGATGGGCAGTACCGGGTCTACCTGGAGCCGCCCGAGCTGTTCCCCTCGAATCCAATCGAAGCGATGGTCACCGACACCACGTTCGATGTGAACTCCGAGCTCTGCGATGTGGTCGCGGCCAACCGCGTGGATGCCACGCTGGCGTTCACCGCGAGCGGTGCGGGCGTCTACCGCCTGGTGTGCGATCTCGATGGTGATGGGGCGCTCGAGTTCGTGTCGGGGGCTGAGGTCGTCCAGCGCGGTGCCGCGGAGCTCGGGCTCAACGAGGTGCTGTTCGATGGGCGGTTCCCTGACGGCACGCGCATCGCTGCTGGCACCTACGAGTGCGCGGTTCAGCTCGCGATCGGTGAGCTCCACTTCGTCGTGAAGGACTTCGAGACCGTCTACCCAGGCGTCCGGATGTTCGAGTCCACCAGCGCCGTCGACAACCGTCCGCTCGCGATGTTCTGGGACGACACGGCGGTGCAGGCCAACGACGTGCTCCTGCCCAACGGCCAGACCTCAGCGGTCACATCCGGCGAGGCCGGCGTCGTCTCGGGCGCCTTCGGCACGTCGGGCACGGCCAACACCTCCGCACGCGGTTGGGGTCGGTTCACGTTCAACTCCAAGGGCAACGAAGCCTGGATGGACACCTGGACCACGGTCTCGCAGAGCTTCGGCGGCACCTTCTCGGTCACCGTGGCCGATGGCATCACCGACACCGACCTCGACACGCTGGTGGATGTGGTCGAGGACTGCTTCACGGGCACCGATCCGCTCAAGCCCGACACGGACGGCGACACGATCGGCGATGCGATCGAGGTGGCGGGCCCCTCCAACCCCCTCAAGCCCGACACCGACGACGACGGCTGCCCGGATGCAGACGAGCTCGACCCGGGTGGCCTCACGTCGCCCGATAGCGACCTCGACGACATCCGCGACGTGCGCGATGTGGATGACGACAACGACGGCATCCTCACGGTGGAGGAGCGCCGCGAAGGCGAGGCCAACGACTTCGACGGTGATGGCCGGCCGAACCACCTCGATCTCGACTCCGACGGCGACCTCTACTCGGACGGCATCGAAGGCACGGGCGACCTCGACGGCGACGGCGATCCCGACTTCCTCGACAACGACACGGTGGGCATCGGTGTGGTCTACGGCGACGGCTTCTACGCCGGCGGCTGCACCCGCACGTCGGGCGCACCCGTGAAGGGAGCCGGCTTGTTCGTCGTGCTGGCCCTGAGCGCGGTTCGCCGCCGTCGGCGCGAAGGCTGACCCTGCGGGGTCGGGTTCACTCCGTTCGGGAGGTGCAGCGATGGGTGTACGACCGATTCACCGGCCCCGCCGGCTTCGTTCGCGTGCGGCCGTGCGCGAGCTGGTGCGCGAGCACACGCTCAAGGCCTCCGACCTGGTTCAGCCGTTGTTCGTTCAAGCGGGTGACGGTCCCGACGAGCCGATCGCCTCGATGGTGGGGCAGGCGCGTCTGAGCGAGCGCCGGCTCGTGGAGGAGGCCCAGCGGGCATGGCGGGCCGGGGTGCGCGCCGTGGCACTCTTCCCGCGCATCGACGACGCGCTCAAGACCGAAGACGGGTCCGAGTCGGCGAATCCATCCGGTCTCGTGCCGCGGGTGGTGCGCGCGCTCAAGCAGGCGGTGCCAGGGCTGGTGGTGATCACGGACGTGGCGCTCGACCCCTACAGCAGCCTGGGGCAGGACGGCATCGTGGTCGGGAGCGTCATCGACAACGACCTCACCGTGCAGGCGCTTGTGGCGCAGGCGCTCTGTCAGGCGCGTGCCGGGGCCGACATGGTGGCGCCGTCCGACATGATGGACGGGCGGGTGGGGGCGATCCGAGAGGCTCTCGATGCTGAGGGCTTCACCGACACGCTGATCTTGTCGTACGCAGCGAAGTACGCCTCGGCCTTCTACGGCCCGTTCCGCGATGCCCTCGACTCGGCCCCCCGCGGAGGAGCCGACAAGAAGACCTACCAGATGGACCCCGGCAACGGTGCGGAGGCGCTGCACGAGGTGGGACTCGACTGGGAAGAGGGTGCCGACATCGTGATGGTGAAGCCGGGCCTGCCGTACCTCGACATCGTCTGGCGCATCAAAGAGGCCTACCAGCGCCCTGTGGCCGCCTACCAGGTCTCGGGAGAGTACGCGATGCTCAAGGCGGCCGGCCAGCTCGGGTGGATCGATGAGACCGCCTGCGTGCTGGAGTCGCTGCTCGCCTTCAAGCGCGCGGGTGCCGACTTTATCTTCACCTACTTTGCCACCGAGATCGCCGAGCGGCTCGGGAGGAGCGGCTGATGCGCGTCACCACCTGGAATGTGAACGGGCTGCGGGCCGCGCTTCGGAAGGGGTACGCCACCTGGATCGACACCCTGAAGTCCGATGTGGTGCTGCTTCAGGAGGTCCGGTCGACGCCCGACCAACTCCCCGACGGCTGGGCGGCACCCGATGGCTGGCATGTGCTGTGGCACCCGGCCGAGAAGCTTGGCTACGCGGGCACGTCCGTGTGGTCACGTCACCCGATTGAGAAGGTGGGCGTGGGGCTCGGGGACGGCGTGGACCCGGAAGGGCGGGTCCTGCGCGTGCGCACGGCGGGCGTGGAGGTCGTCAGCATCTACCTTCCCTCGGGCTCGTCGGGACCCGAGAAGCAGGCGAACAAGGAGCTGTGGATGGCGCGTTTCGCGCCGTGGGCTCAGGCCCGACTGGCCGATCCCAGTCCCGTGGTGATGGGCGGCGACTTCAACATCGCCCACACCGAGCACGACATCCACGACCCCAAGGGCAACGCCAAGAACAGCGGGTTCTTGCCCCACGAGCGCGCGTGGTTCGGGGAGCTGCTCGCCACCGGCTGGTCCGACCTGGTGCGCGCCGACGTGGGCCCCGGCAGAGCGCCCTACAGCTGGTGGTCCAACCGAGGGCAGGCGCGCGCGCTCGATCGCGGATGGCGCATCGACTACCTCCTGGCCAACGCAGCGTTCACCGAGCGGGTCATCGGCACTCAGACCGTGCGCGCCGCAGCCCTCGAGGTCTCCGACCACGCGCCGGTCATGGCAGACTGGCGACCCTGAGCGAGGCGCGTGCGGGCGCGGCCCACGCGGGCAGCTCCACGGGCAGCGTGCGTCCAGCGGGGCCCTCCAGTCCGACGTGGTGCAGGCGGAAGGGTGCCTCGGGGGCAGCGCCCTCGGGAGGCTCCCCGCCGCCGTAGAGGGCATCCCCGGCGAGCGCGAGCCCGACGAACGCAGCGTGCACGCGAATCTGGTGCATCACGCCGGTGACGATGACGGCTTCAAACAGGAGCCCCTCCAGCCGACGAAACTCGGTGTGGGCGGGGTACCAGCGCCCGCGGTGGGGCGTAGAGCGCCCGCGCTCCACGATCATGCGGCTGCGACGGCGAGGATCGTGCGCGATCGCGTGCTCCACGACGTGGGCATCCCACGGCACATCGCGCGCGGCCTGGAACACGTAGGTCTTCCGAAAGCCGCCATCGGCAAACGCCGACCGCAGCTGCTGCAGCTCCGCCAGGTCGTCGGCCACGAGGAGCGCTCCCGAGGTGGAGGTGTCGAGGCGGTGGGCGATGCCGCCCTGGAAGCCCGGAGGCCAGTCGACGTGGGCGCGCTCGGGCTGCTCGGCCAGCAGACGTGCGAGCACACAGTCGCCGCGAGGGTGGGTGTGCGGGGGGAAGACGGTGAGTCCTGGAGGCTTGCACACCGTGGTCGACATCGACGGGGACTCCTATGGGCGCTTATCCTACGCACGGGGAGATGCCGTGACAGCCACCCGGGACCCGTTTCGTCGCTTTCGTGTGGACCTTGATCCGTCCCGCATCGAGCTGGCCGCCACGCGGCTCCGTGAGGTCGTGGACGACACCGCCAGCCGGTTGGGCGACAGCTGGGCTGCGGCGCGGCACCTCAAGCTGCGGGTGTCGTGGCGCGGGCACGTGATCACGCCCGACGTGCCGCTGCACGTGCTGCTGGTGGGGGAGGGCGCAGCCGTGGCCGCGCTGGGCCCGCTGCTCACAGCGCTCGCCAACCTCGGCGCGCGCATGATCCTCGACGTCGACGTGGTCCACGACGCCGATCGACTGGTGGCGTCGGGGCGGGAAGCGTGGGCGGCGGGGGAGAGAGAGCGCGCCGAGGCGCTGCTGCGCGAAGCTTTGGAGCTTCGTCCCGACGACCCGTCGGCGCTCTACCCGCTCGGTCTGCTCCTGCGCGAGACCGGCCGCGGCGCCGAAGGGTACGCCACGCTGCGCAAGGCTGTGATGGGCCCTGTGGGACATCCCGAGGTGGTGCTGGCCGCCGAGCTGCTCGCGCGCCTCACCGAGCCACCACCGAGCTGATCAGGAGGGCTACGGCGCAGGCGGCTCGGCGTAGAGCGACTTGAAGATGCGGTCGACACGAACCGCACCGGGGAAGCCCTCACACCCGTTCCACGAGAGCCAGACCGCGTGGGCCTTGCCCTTGATCTGGTTGTAGCGGACGAAGCCCCATGCGCGGCCGTCTTGTGAGAAGTCGCGATTGTCGCCCATCACGAACACGGCATCGGGCGGAACCGTGATCTCTCGGTGATTGGCGAGGAAACCAGGCCGATCGGCCTGGGTGAGCGTTCCGTAGTTCAACGGCGCGCCCTCCACACGATCGAGCGTCTCGACCCAGCGGGTGGTGCGGCGCACGCTGCAGCGGTCGTCCTGGTCTTCGTACTGACCCACACGGGCACGTGGCTGAAGCTCGCCGTTGAGCAGGATCTGGTTGTCGCGCACCTGGATCTTGTCGCCGGGTAGCCCCACCACCCGCTTGATGTAGGTGACGGCCTCGTCTTGCGGGAAGTGGAACACGATGATGTCGCCGCGCTCGGGGTCGGCGAGATCGACCAGCTCCACGTTCTCCCAGTCGAGTCCGATGGACGTGAACGGGATGCCGATGCTCTTGAACGGCATCCAGATGCCGTAGGCGAACCGGGTGACCACCACATGGTCGCCGATCAGGAGCGTGGGCACCATCGAGCCCGATGGAATGCGGTAGGGCTCGAACACGAACAGCCGCAGCAGCACGATGGCTGCGAGCATCGGGCCCCAGGAGGCCAGCACCTCACGCCAGCCTTCGGGACGGTCCTCGTCGGGAGGCACGTCGAGGGTGGGGGCCGGTGTGGGGTGAGACAAAGGGAGGGCTCCTGCCGTCGGGCATGCGCCCGTATTCGGTCGGTGGGGGGTGGTCCACGGACGCGGAGGTCGGTACGGCGGCGATGGAGCACGGATTGCATCGAATGGCCGACTGGGACGACGTTCGAGCCGCGCTGCGGCGCCCTGCCAAGAGCCTGGACATCCCGGGTGTGGCGCAGTCCGCCGTGTCGGTGCTGCTGCTGCCTGAGCGCCGCCTCTGGCTCATTCGGCGTGCGGATCGGCCAGGCGATCCGTGGTCGGGTCACCTGGCGTTTCCCGGCGGTCGCATGCAGCCCTCAGACCCCGACCTGTTCGCGGCGGCGCGGCGTGAGACGTTGGAAGAGCTGGGCCTCGACCTCGTTCCGGCCGAGCACCTTGGACGCCTCGACGATCTCCGCACGCGACCCGTGCGGTCCCTGATGGTGCGGCCGCATGTGTTCGTGTGGGATCACGTGCCGACGGTTGCGCCCAACCACGAGGTGGCGGCCGTGCTGGAGGTGGACTTCGACCACCTCCTGGAGGGTCGCGGGCGAGGGCGCATGCGGTGGCCCGGCCCGGTGGGTGTGGCGCTGCCGTGTGTGGAGCTGCCGGAGGGTCGGCTGTGGGGCCTCACCCTGCAGATGATCGACGACCTGCTCGATCGGGTGGACGGACGCGGCACAGGCTTGGCGCGTCCCGCCCTCGGCTGACGGCGGGACGCCTAGGGGGAACTACGCCTCGCCGGTGGTGGCCTCCGCTTGCCGCTTCGCGATCTCGGCGCGGACCACGTTCATGTCGAGGTCACGCACCTGCTGGATGAGCTGCTCAAGCTGCGGAGCGGGGAGGGCGCCGGGCTGGGAGTAGAGCAGGATCTGATCGCGGAACACCATCAGCGTGGGGATGGACTGGATGCCAAAGGCCCCGGCCAGCTCCTGCTGGACGTCGGTCTCGATCTTGCCAAACACGATGTCGGGGTGCTTGGTGCTGGCCGCCTCGAAGGTGGGCGCAAACGAGCGGCACGGCCCGCACCACGAGGCCCAGAAGTCGAGCACCACGATGCCGTTCTTCTGGATGGTGGGGTCAAAGGTCTCAGCGGTCAGGGCGATGGTGGACATGGGCTCTCCTGGACGCATCGTACGCACGGGTTTCGTGGTGCCAAGCGCCGCAGGACGGCCCTCACCGCAGCACCGGGAAGCCCACCTCCATCACGCGCCTTCCCTCCATGTCGACCAGGAGGACCCCATCGACGGCGAACGCGAGCTGGTACTCCAGGAGCTGCCTTCGCGTGTCGGGGTGGGCGGGATCCGCACCTCGCCCGGTCTTCACCTCGGCGATGAACCGGCGGCGACGACGGCGCACCACCAGATCGGCACGGCAGCTCACCTCCACGGGCGCGCCATCCACAAGCAGATCGAAGGTGCCATGCACCTGCCGATCTTCCACCACGAAGCCAAGACGCTCCAGCAGACGCTCCGCAGCGACCTCTGCCCTTCGAGCCACGCGGCCGCGCTGCGCGTTGCCCCGCGCGATGGCCGTGCGGGCCCACCACCACGCGAGCGCCAGCGCTGCCAGCGCGAGCAACCAGATCCAAGTGGGGAGCACGGGCAACGGGAAGTCCATGCCCATCCCTCTAGCGATTGGGGAGGTCAGAATGTGTCCGACCACGACGCCGATCAGGCGAAGGTCATCAGGAGGTTTCGAATGGACGCCAGGGTGGCCTCAGCGTCAGCCACCGACACCGACCCCACCGACAAGCGCATCCAGCCGCTGCCATCGGGGTAGCCGAAGGCGCTGAACGGCACGACAGCGACGCCGCCCTCCTTCAGCATCCATGCGCGCACGGCCTCGTCGTCGGCGAGCACGGTGCCATCGAGCGTGGTGCGACCGACCACATCGAGCCGCACCGAGAGGTAGATCGCCCCCTTGCCCTCCAGGCAGCGCACGGGGAGGCCGTCGCGCGCCATGTCTTCGATGCCGCCTTGCAGCAGCGCGAGGCGCTCCTGCACCTGGCGCTTGAAGTGGTTCATGTGGTCGCCGAGCAAGCTCGGGTCCTGCAGGATCTCGGCGGTGGCGACCTGCTCAGCGCGACCGGCCCACGCACCGATGTGCCCGATGAGCGCCTGCATCTTGGCCCGCACCCAGGGCGGCGCCACACACCAGCCCACACGAAGCCCGGTGGCCGACCAGCTCTTGCTGATCGCGTCGATCATGATGGTGTACGGCGCGATCGCGGGGCGCACGCTGTAGGGCGTGTGGTGCACCGCGCCGCCGAAAGTGAGCTGCCAGTAGACGGCGTCGTAGAGCAAGAACAGGGGACGCGACCCGATGCGGCGGCGGCGCTCGTTCTCGGCCAGGATGAGGTCGCAGATCTCGCCGAGCGCCACCTCAGAGATCACCGTACCCGACGGGTTCTGCGGGCTGTTGACCACCACCATCCTTGCGTCGGCCAGGTGGGGCGCAAGCTGGTCCGCCGTGGGCATGAAGCCGGTGTCTGGCGAGGTGACGATCTCGATTCCACGCGCCTTGCTCAGCGCCACGTAGTGGTTGATGTTCCACGAGGGCACCGGGTACACCACGGTGTCGCCGGCTGCGACGATGGCCTGAAATGCAGCGTAGAGCGGCGGACGGGCGCCCGATCCGACGAGCACAGCATCCACAGGCACTTCGAGGTCGAGCTCGCGCCGGTAGAGCGCCACCACGCCTTCGCGGAGCGCCTGCATGCCGACGGCGGGCGGGTAGCTGGTCTCACCGCGATCGAGGGCGCGCTGGATGCCGCGGCGCAGCGCATCAGGGATCGGGAAGATCTTGGGGTCGAAGTCGCCGATGGTGAGGTCGTAGACCTGCTTGCCCTCCTTGCGCAGCGAGCGCACCTCACCCGCGATGGCGAGGATCGACGAGCCCTTGAGGCCGCTCAACGCGGGCGAGGTGGCGAGCGCTGCGGTGTCTTCGGCGGCGCGGAAGTGGGCTCCGATGTCCACGGGCATGTCGAACCCTCCCAGGGGGACGGCCGGTAACCCGCTGGGTAGTCGCGTGAGCCGGGCGTGCTTACGACCAGCCGCGCACCGAACGCTGGGTGCCGGGAGTCCAAGTGGCCGCACCCCGCCAAGACCTTCGGCGCATGCTCGCCCTGGCACGCCCTCAGCTCGGACTGCTCTCGGTGGCCACCGTCGCGTTGCTGGTGGCCACCGGCATGTCGCTAGCCTTCCCGTGGATGGTGGGTCAGCTCGTCGACCTCGTCAGCAAGGGCTCAGATCTCGCGCCGATCAACCAAGCGGCGATGCTGTTGTTCGGCGTGTTCGTGGTGCAGTCTGCGTTCGCCGCTGTGAGGGCTTGGTCGTTCACCCTCGCGGGCGAGCGGGTGGTCGCGCAGCTTCGGAAAGACCTGTTCAGCGCGATCGTCGAGCAGGAGATGGCGTTCTTCGACGAGAGCCGCACGGGCGAGCTCACGAACCGGCTGGCGTCCGACACCACCGTGCTGCAGAACGCCGTGACGGTGAACGTGTCGATGGCCCTGCGCTACGTCGTGGGCGGTGTTGGCGGCGTCGTCCTGCTCGTGTGGATGTCGCCCGCGCTCACCGGCATCACGCTGGTCGTCGTGCCGGTCGTGGTGTTCGGCGGCGCCGTGTACGGGCGCTGGGTCCGCACGCTCTCGCGCAAGATCCAAGACGCCCTCGCGCGCTCCACCTCCGTGGCTGAAGAAGCGATCTCGGGCATCCGCACGGTGCGCGCCTTTGGCAACGAAGCCGGGGAGCAGGAGCGCTACGGTCAGGCCGTCGACGACAGCTACAGGCTCTCGTCCACGGCCGCGCTCGCGTACGGTGGGTTCCAGGGGCTCGGCGGGCTCGCAGGCTACGGGGCCCTCACCCTGGTGGTCTGGTACGGCGCGCGCATGGTCGTGGCCGAAGAGCTTTCACTGGGCGAGCTCACCAGCTTCTTGCTCTACTCGCTGTCGGTAGCGTTCTCACTCGGTGCGCTCGCGGGCCTCTACGGCGACCTGATGCGGGCGCTGGGGGCCAGCGAGCGCGTGTTCGACCTGCTCCATCGCAGCAAGGGCATCGAGGCCGGTGGGGGCGAGCCGGTGGGTCGGCTCACCGGCGCGATTCGATTCGAGGACGTGCGGTTCGCGTACCCCACCCGACCCGAGGTGGCGGTCATCGACGGCATCACGCTCGACGTGGCGCCTGGCGACGTCGTCGCGCTCGTGGGTCCTTCGGGTGCAGGGAAGTCCACGATCTCCTCGCTCCTGCTGCGCTTCTACGACCCCCAGTCCGGAAGGGTGCTGGTCGACGGTATGCCGCTGCCTACGCTCAACACCGTCTCGTTGCGGCGGGCGATCGGCGTGGTGGCCCAAGAACCCATCCTGTTTGCCGCCACGATTGCCGAGAACCTCCGCTACGGGCGGCCCGGTGCGTCCGACGCTGAGGTCCGGGAGGCGGCGAAGGCCGCGAACGCGCTCGACTTCATCGAGGCGTTCCCTCAGGGGTTCGAGACCCTGGTCGGAGAGCGTGGAGTGCGTCTCTCAGGTGGGCAGAAGCAGCGGGTGGCCATCGCGCGCGCACTGCTCAAGGATCCCGGTATTCTCGTGCTCGACGAGGCCACCAGTGCGCTCGACGCCGAGAACGAGCACCTCGTGAAGGAGGCCCTTGAGCGGCTCATGCGTGGCCGCACCACCTTGGTGATCGCCCACCGGCTGTCGACGATCCGTGGGGCGGATCGCGTTGTGGTGATGCAGGGCGGTCGCATTGCCGAGACCGGCAAGCACGACGACCTGATGGCGGCAAACGGCCTGTACCGGCGGTTGGTCGAGCGGCAGATCGTGGGCGACACCGCGGCGGCGTAAGCGGTCAGAGCCGGATGCGCAGCGGGCCATCCTCGGGAGGCCGCTCGGGCGTGATCGGCTCGATCGGCGAGAGCCCGGTGGGCGGCGGCGGCAGCACCACGAATCGCGTCCGCGCTTCGGCCCGCGGGGCACCGGCACCCTCCCACTCGAGGATGACATGGTGCTCGCCAGGCGGGAGCGCCAGCACGAGGTGGTTCCGCTCGTCCACCGCCACGGGCTGACCGTTCAGCGCCCAGGTGAGGCCCACGGCGTCGAGGCGTGCGCCGGCGTCATCGAACGCGGCACCACGAAGCATCAGAGGCTGGCCGAAGGGGTATCGCGCGCCCACAGCGGGCTCTGTGACCACCACGCGGGCAGGGCGAAGCGGGAGGGCGAGGGGCTCCGACAGGCTGACCTGCGATCGCAGGCCGTCGGAGGCCAGCACCGCAACGCGGCCGGCGGTGGTGCCAGGCACGCGGCTGATCGGGATCTCGAAGCCCGATCCCTGGAGGTCGCCCGACAGCGGGAACACGCCGCGACCTTCCGCGACCCACGCCACCCGGTGCACCAGGTCAGGCGTCGCTCCGCGCCCGGGCTCGGAGCGCCAGCTCACCCGCAGGGTGCGCGCCGCGGTCACCTCGGCCACCACGTCGTGCAGGGTGGGCGGGGCCTCGGCCACGTCCCGCCGAAAGATCACGTGGCGACCGCGCCGAAGGCGAACGCGTCGCGTCCCAGGCACCAGCGGCAGGTAGGCCACGATGTGCGCGGTGTTCGCGCCCAGGCCCTGGGAGGGCTCGAACCGCACCTGGGGCGCGGCGTCCACCAGCACCTCCCCCTGGGCATCCACAGCGTCCACCATGAAGGTGCCGTCGCCGGGTGGCAGCGACTGGGCGACATACGACGTCTCCCACCCGGTCTCGGGCACGAACGTGAGGTCGTCGGCCAAGCGGCCGGACACACGCAACCAGGGTCTCCCCGTGTTCATGCTCGCTCCAACAGACGGCGCCAGCGACGGCCCGAGATCCAGCGCGCCCCGGGGCCCGGGCCCAGGTCATGGACGCCGTGGTGGGTGTCGACGACGGTGTTGATGGCGCTGGGGTCGAACGGCACGTCGAGCACACGGGCGGCGCGCTCGGCGTCACCATCGGGGTCGAGCAGGCGTGCAATGGCCCAGGCCGCGAGGGCGCGGTCGGCCTGCGGGACGCCATCCACGGCAAGGCAGACGGGCACGATCGCCACGCCCCGTTCGGGTGCGATCGACGGGGCCCTGCCTTCCCAAGACACAGCGACCCAGAGAGGTCGCGGCGCCCGACGGGTCTGGGTGTCGACCTCGTGGGCCACCCACTCCCATGCCGACGGCTCGGAGGCCCGCGCCAGCACGTCCACAGCATCCTCGTCGGGCCCCACCACCAGCGTGTCGAGCCAGGCGGGGCCTACGTCCTCGGCCGTGGTGGGGAGCAGATCCAGCGCAAGCCGTACGGTGGTGAGCGCCTCCGCCAGCGTGGGGCCTTCGCCGGACGGACTCAGGAGGCGAACCACCCGCACGGCGATCGCACGCGCTGGCGTCCAGGTCCAGGTGACCCGCGCCTCGGCGGTAGGCGTCCGGGGAGGCGACCCCTCTGCGCTCACCTCGAGGTGCAGCTCGCGCGTGTCGGAGCACCACGCCGCGGGGATGCGGAACGTGATCGCGTCGTCGCGCCGCGCGCGGTCGATCGCCGAGGCGCGACCTGCCTGAAAAGCCTTCGGCACGTCGCCCGTCTCGAGCGTCCACGGCGAGAGCGCGTGGTCAGCCACACGCAGCGTGGCCATGGTGACCCGGGTGCGGTCGTCCTGGAAGCCGTCGCGATCGCTGCTGATGTAGGCGCGCACGAACGTGTCGCGGTGGGTGACCGTGGGGACGATCCCTCCCGCGGCATCCCATGGTGCGCGCTGCACCCCCTGGGTGACCTCCAAGCCCTCCACCTTGAGGCGGGGCTCGATCGCGACGGGGAAGTTCACCTCGCGCGACGACTGCGCGTTGCCGGCCTCGGCGCGCACCCGGACCACCAGCAGGTGCTCGAGGTAGACATCCGGGATGGCGAGGATCCGGCTGCCCGAGGGCGGGAGGCCGTCTTCATCGAACAGGATGATCTCGGCGCCCGTGGCCGACGTGCGTAAGCGAACCTGGAGGCCCACCTGCCCGTGGCGACCGGCCACGGCGGTCCAGGACACGGCCACGGGATCACCGGGTGGAACCCACGAGCCCGCACCGTGGCCATCCACCAGGATGCTGCGGATCTGGGGCCTTCCACCCTCAAACGGAAGCGGCGTGCCGTCTTGGTAGACCTCCACGATGCGCCGGCGGACGCGCACCACGCTCTCGAGGATGCGCAGGCTCAACAGGCCGGGCTGGGCACCCTCGGGCACGGTGACCTGGATGCGCGTGTCGGACCACGCGGCGCCATCCACGGGCGGCGCACCGGGGAAGACGACCTCACCGCCGGCGTTGCCGAACCCACTTCCGGTGATCACGACCGTGTCGCCGGCCTGAGGCATCTCGGGCTCGATGCGCTCGATGCGGTACCCGCTGCCGTCCCGGTTGCGCAGGGCCTGGCCGGTCTCCCGCACGCCGAGCTGCAGGCGCTCCCACCAGGGGTCGACGAGGCTAGGGAGCAGGGGGTCGGCACCTGCGCTGTGGGTGCCTGCAGAGCGTGCCAGCGGGAGGTCGGAGGCGTCGGCGACGTCGGCCAGCAGCAGGGCCAGCAGCGCCCGCATCGGCGCGATGCGGCGGTACTGCAGCACCTCCAGCGCCGCGCGGTGCAGCCGGTCGACGGTGGACAGGCCCGAGAGCAGGGTGTGGAGGCCGTCGAAGAACGCCACGCGCTCGCCGCTGTTGTTGGCCACCCGCACCGTGGCCACGAGCAGCGGCATGAGGCGATCGGTCGGTACCGCTGTCTCCAGCTCATCGCGGTGGCGCTCTTCTTGCGTGTCGGTAGGACTCGGGCCCCGCACGCCCAGCAGGCGGCCGGTGGTGGTGACAGGTTCCAGCACCGGCCCCTTGGGAGCGACATCGCGCGGCTGACCGTAGGCGACTTTCGGTCGGCGCCGGTCGTCGTCTTCGACGAACGGCGTGGACACGGGCATCGGCGCGTCGCGTCGCACGGTGGCGGCCTGAACCGCCAGGACCTCACGAAGGTCCGCGATCGCACGCGGGTCGCCGTCGAGCGAGGCCCACGCGAGCTCGAGAAGCTCCTCGACATGCCCGGTGGGCGGCAACGAACCCCGTGCTGCGCGCGCATACTGAGCGTGCGCGTCGGAGCCCGGCGCCGCGAGCAGCGCGAGGGCCGCGTCGATCACCGCCAGCGCTTCGGGGCGCACCATCGAGCCGCTGTGGGTGCGCAGCAGCGGAAGCGCAACGGGCAGCGTGACCCCCGTGCGCCCTTTGCCGGTGAGCTCGAGGTGGGTGGACTCACCTGGCCGTGCCACCACGTTCTCAGAAGCGAGCACAGCACCGGTGCCGTCGACCACGTCGAGCACGATCCCAGCGGTCTCGACGTCACCGGCCGCCATGCGGCCCGGCGGCATGCCGAGCACGAACTCCCCACGCGATGACGTCCACGTCTCGGCGACCACCACGTTGGCGGCGGGCAGGCGGAGGCGCACGCGGCAGCCATACGCAAACGCGCCACTCTGCATGCGGACGCGACCAGTGAACCGAGCGATCGACGACATCGGGCCTCGCAGGGTCCGATAGCGCGCTGACGCCTACGCGTTCAAGGGGATGGCTTGGGGTCGACATCGGGGTCGCCCCGGTTGCCCACCCGACGCAGCGCTCCTGCGCCTCCGGACTCGACCCACGCGACCGCTTCGCGCACGACATTGAACTCGTTCAGGGGCTGCTTGCCCTCCCGTACCGGCGCGTCATCCGCGTAGATGCGCCACCGGATCGCGGCGGTTCCTGTGCGGATCGCGTCCAGGTTGCCGCGGTGCACCGCCACCCAGACCTGCATCAGCACCAGCGACTGTGAGGGGAACACAGGGTTGGGGTGGTAACGAAAGAAGTTCACGGTGCCGGGACGCTGAGTGAGCGACACATCGGCCGCCTCCAGCGTGCGCTGGCGCACGTCGCGGTTCACCACGGGTCGGGGGAGCGCGATCTCGCAGCCCACGTGCTCGGCGAGGGTGCGGCCGCGGTTCTCGAGGTGCACGCGAAAGCACACCATCGCCTTGGGCCCGCGGGCGTCGGTGGTGATGCGCTCTTCCCCGCCGAACGGGGCGATGCGTCGGAGCTCCACATGGGGATGGCTGGTGCGCCGCAGCACGTCCTGGACGTGCACGTGCCCCATCGGCCGCGACTTGCCGGCGATGCGCAGGTAGTAGCGGTGATCGAGCGACTGATGCGGCGCCGACGCGCTGGAGGGCACCTCGATCACGTAGACCGCGTGCCCCGGTCGGATCGCCGAAGCTGGATGCGACGCGGTCACCTCGTGGATGTTGAACGTGGACAGCGGGGGGTCGACCAGGCCCGGCACCACGTCTTCCAGCCACGAGCGCGTGCCGCCTTTCTTGAGGCCCACAGGGAGGCCGCCGTCGACGCACCCTTGGTCATCGAGGCCCAAGAGGATGTGGCCGCCTCCGCCGTTCGCGAACGCGGAGACCTGCTTGGAGAGGTCTACGGCGAACGACGGCGAGATCTGGCCCTGGTCGTAGACAAAGGCCGAGCCTTTGTACTCCTGGAAGTCGTACTCGTCGGGGCCGAGGGCCAGGAGGTCGTCTTCGGTCCAGCCGGGGGCGCGGGGCGGCATGGGTGACGTCTCCTGGAACGGGGTACCGCCGCCGAACGGGGATGACCACGCCAAGGTCACGCTTCGGTGATCGCCGTTCCTTGGGCCAAGGCCTCGCGCACGATCGGCGAGAGCGTGCCGACGCTGATCAGCCAGAGCTGGTGCATCGCGCGGGTGGCGGCCACGTGCAGCAAGCGACGGGCGAACGGCAGGTCGGGGTAGTGCTGGGCGCTGGCTTCGACGATGACGACGTAGTCGAACTCGAGGCCCTTGATCTGGTTCGCTTCCACCACCTCGACGCCGGCGGTGAAGCTGAACTCCGCGTCGACCACCCGTCGGCACCGAGGCACCTCCCCCCGGAGCAGGCCCTCGGCATAGATGTCGGCGATGCCACGGTCGGGCGCGAGCACCGCCACGGAGGCCTGGGGTTCGGCGTGCGCGAGGGCTCGCAGCGCGTCCGAAAGGAACGCCACGGCCGCACCGTGGTCGGTGAACCGGAACACCTCCACCGGAGGACCCGACCGCACCGTCAGCGGTGGCATGTCGTCTTCGCGGAGATCGCCCAGCAGAGCGGTGGCAAACGCGACGATGGGCTCGGCCGACCTGTAGGCTACGCGCAGTGTCTCGACCTCGGTGGCCGCCACACCCGCCTGAGCAAACAGCTCCGACCAGCTCTCGAAGCCAGAGTGCTCCACGACGTGCTGCTGGGTGTCGCCCGAGAGCGTGACGCTGCCTTCTTTGTCGACGCAGTCCAGCAGGACGCGCACCTCCAGCGGGGTGAAGTCCTGCACCTCGTCGATCGCCACATGAAGCAGGGAGAGCGGTCGCTGCCCCTTGTCGCGCAGCGGACCCACACGAAGCTGCCAGGCGCGGAGCAGCAGGGCGTCGTCTTCAGGATCCAGCGTGGGGGACTCCACGTCATCGCCTTCGATGCGCTCCCACCACGCCACCAGCTCGGCGTGGCGGTCGCGGTTGAAGGCCAGGATGCGACGCAGCTCAGCCTCTGAGAAGGCGCCCGGAGCCACGTCGTCGAGCACACTCCGCAGCAGCGTCTCCTGGGTGAGCACACTCGCCCAGTCGTCGATGGCCTGCGCGGCGGTGGAAGGGCCTTGCACGTCCTCGCGCTGGCGGGCGAGGGCCGTGAGCATCGCCGGGTGCGACTTGAGTCGCAGCACGGCCGCAGGCGTGTCGTCGCGCTGTTCACGCGGAAGGCGAGGGAAGTGGCGGCGGCGCTGAGCGTTGGCCCACTGCGGGAACGTGGTGGGCACCACGCGGACGACACCGAGCGCTGGCAGCACCCGTGCGACGTAGTCTCGCAGCGCCTTCGAGAACACGAGGAACAGGGTGCGGTCGGAGTCGATGCGCACGTCGTGGAACGCGAGGTACGCGATGCGGTGCAGCGCCACGGTGGTCTTGCCCGAGCCCGCTGTGCCGCGCACCACGAGGATGCCGGTGCTGGGACGGGTGATCAGGTCGAACTGATCGGGGTCGATCAGGCCGGCGATGTCGGGCAGGCGCTTGTCGGTGCGCTGGGGACGGCCCATCGCGTCCGTGCCCAGCCGACGGTCACCGCCCTGTCCGGTGCCATGCACGCGGGTGGCGAGCCCTTGACCGCCGGCCAGCCGAGGGGCCTCGCGCAGCGAGCGATGCCAGCCCTCGGGGGTGCGGAGGAAGTGACCCTCAGGCGCGTCGATGCGGTGCAGCTCGCCTTGCTCGATCGTCACCGTTCGACGTGCTTCCACGGTGCCCTCGACCCGCCGGTTGCCGAAGGTCTCCTCGTAGACGTCGCCCTGTTGGTAGCTGTAGTAGAGCCGACTCACCGGCGCGTTGCGCCAGTCGACGACGCGCAGCCCGTGGTCGATGCGGGTGGCCTTTCCAAGGAACAGGTCGCGGAGCTTGCCGTTCTCTTCCACCCGGAGGTGGGCGAAGTAGGGTGAGGCAGGGTCGACGTGCTCGCGATCGCGGGAGTCGCGCAGCTGCTGGAGCAGCGCGGCCTGCTGGTCGTACTGCTGGAGCATCGCAGCCTGATCTTCGTCTTTGGCGGCATTGAGCTCGTCGCGGAGGCGCAGCAGCTCCGCCACGATGTCGCGCTCACTCGGCGGCACCAACGTGGGCACTTCCAACAGCCGGCGTCGAACTTCGGCGAGCAGTGAGGCTTCGTCATCGCAGATCTGTGCGGTGAGGTCGGGGTCTTCGTGGGTCATCGGTGCGAGATCATCCGAGCGTCGGAGGGATCTTGGGAGCTATCGTGGTGCCACCCGATGTGCCGACCAGGACGGAGGTGCGCATGAACCACGTGGTGACAAAGCCTGCAGGCCCGTGGGTGCTGGCTGGCGGAAGGGTGGAGCTGCACCAGGTCCCCGCCGCGCACGACAACCTTGTCTGGCTGCTGGTGGACACACAGGCCCGTGAGGCCGCAGCTGTGGACGGGCCGGGCGACACCGAGGTGCTGGCGGCCTGCGAGCGACTGGATGTGCAGCTCACCACGATCTTCACGACCCACACCCACGGCGACCACGTGGGCCTGCACCACGCGCTGCAGCGCCGTGGGCTCCTCGATGGCCTGCGCGTGGTCGGGAACCCTGACCGCGCCGCCGAGATCCCGGGGCTCAACACACCCGTCCAGGAGGGCGATGAGGTGTCGTTCGGAGGCGTCGACTTCCGGGTGTGGCTCACCGAAGGGCACCTGGGGGGCCACCTGTCCTACGTCTCCGACCAGGTCGTGTTCTGCGGCGACGTGCTGTTCGCAGGGGGCTGTGGCCGGATCTTCGAAGGCACGCCTCCGCAGCTGTTTGCGAGCTTGCTGCGGTTGGCCGAGCTGCCCCCTGAGACCCTCGTGGCGTGCGCGCACGAGTACACGGAGTCGAACCTGGCGTTCGCCGTGTGGGCCGAGCCCGACAACCCTGCCCTGAGCGAGCGCGTCGCCGACGTGGTGGCGCGTCGGGCACGCGGTGAGAGCACGGTGCCGTCGACGATCGGGGAGGAGCGGGCGACCAACCCCTACTTGAGGGTGGGAAGCCCGGGCGTCTGCGGTACGTTGGCCTCGCAGCCTGAGGGCCTGCCGGAGGGCTGGGTTCAGCGCTTCGCCGCGCTCCGCCGGCTCAAGGATCACAATGCGCACCTGAGCGCGGTCCCTTAGTTCCGCTCGACCTCCGGCCCAACAATGTTCGGAGTTTGCCTGTCGACGTAGCCGAACCGGACCGACTACAGCGGTCCCCAGTTTCTGCGTCGCCTTCGTGCGGTACCGGTCTCAGTACGCATGGCGAGGCAACGAAGTCGACGGTGGGAGGAGGACCCGAGGTGTCGGAGGATCAGCACTCAGAGACCGAGGTCACCCCGGGTGGGACGGATGCGCGCACGCTGCCGCGGCTCCCCGTTCGATTGGCGGTCTCGGCGCGCGGCGTCTCGGCGGTGCTCGGACGTACACGCGACATCAGCCTGCACGGTCTGTACCTGGAGACGCACCAGCCGTTCGAGGTCGGCACGGTGTTGCCGTTGGTCCTCGACCTTCAGGACGGGACGCCGCTCGCGCTGCGCGCCGAGATCGTGCGCCGCGACGCGGACGGCATGGGCCTGCGCTTCCACAATGACGATCCCGCTGCACTGCGCCGGCTGCGGCGGTGGCACGTCGAGAAGTCCTCGGTGCAGGGCACGCAGCGGCAAGCCGAGCAGCTGCGCGTTGCGAGCGCCGACGTGGAGCCCGTGCGCTCGCCGACGCGCATTCGGCAGATGCTCGAAGAGATCCGCGATCATCGCGCGGTGGTCACGATGGTGCCCCCTGTTCGGATCTCACGCGACTACGCGAAGCTCAAGGCGGTGGAGGCCGATGGCCTTCGTTTCCTCTCCGAGGACGCGAGCACGCTCCAGGTCGGGGAGACGATCTATGGTGTGGTCACGCGCTTGTTCCACGCCTGGTCGTTCAGTCTGGAGGTGATCCGTGTGGACGGACGGGCGGTGCACACCACGCTGCCCGAGGAGATCATGTACGCCGAGCGGCGAGGCGGGAATCGCCAGCCGGCACCTCCGGGATCGGTCGTGCGCTGGCCCGCCCCGTGGCGTCCAGGTGGATTTGTGGAGCACCCGGTGCTGGAGCGAAGCCCGGAAGGGTTGAGCTTCCGCGTGCCGGCAGAGGGCTGCTTGCTGTCGCCGGGTTCGCCGCTGGAGGGCGCGGAGCTGCTGGTGGGAGCGAAGGCGGAAGCCCTCTCGATGGCCTACGTGCGCCACCTCACGCCCGAGGGCCCTGACGGCCGGCTCGACGAAGAAGTGGCGACCCCGCAGACGCTGCGGGTGGGGATCTCGGTCGGCGTCCCGTACGCGGCAAGGCGTGCTGCGCAAGAGGAGCCGGTCGATCCCGCCGATCGGCCGCCGGTGGGGGTGCGGGAGAAGGTGGCTGCGCTGGCGCAGAAGGCGCGCAATGCGGCGTCGTACTTCTGGGCGAAGGGGCGCGCGCGGGTGGTCCCGACACGAAGCTCCGGGGTGGAATCGCGGAAGCTGCGCATCAAGCGTGACCCCTACGAGATCGTGGGCCTCCTCGACACGACCACGTTCCACGAGGGCCGACTGGCGGGTCCGCTCGTGGTCGTAGTGCCAGGCTTCGCTGGACGCAAGGAGCAGATGTCCTTCCTCGCCGGCACGATGGTGGAGGGCTTCGCTCGGCAGGGCCGCGACGTGGCCGTCCTACGGTTCGATGGCACCAACAACCTCGGCGAGTCGGGGCGGGATGCCGACTGCGAAGCGGATGGCCTGCACGCCCTGCACTACACGATGTCGGGTCTTGTGAAGGACGTCGACGCCGTGCTCGCTTGGGCGCGCAACAACGCCTACGTCGCGCCCACCCACATCGTGCTGGTGTCGGTGAGCATGTCGAGCATCGCGGTTCGCCACGTGCTCACCCGCCCTGAGGCCGCCGACGTGGGCCTGTGGGTGTCCTACATGGGGGCGGCCGACGCGATCGACGCCGTGCGGCACGTGTCGGGCAACATCGACCTGCACGCGTACTGGAGCCAGGGCCAGAAGCTCGGCGTGGTGTCGCTGGGCGGCGTGCTCGGAGATGGCGACATCTTCTGGGAGGATCTGCACCGCCTCGACATCGGCGATCTCGCCGCCGCGCGCCGGGAGATGGGGCTGATTCGGGCCGATGTCACCTGGATCCAAGGGCGCTACGACGCGTGGATGGATCCGCGGCGTGTTCAGCAGCTCATCGACACGCCGGCGCCAGGGGCGCGCGAGCTGGTGACCGTGGAGAGTGGCCACCTCCCCCGCACGGGCGACGTGGCCATCGCGCAGTTCGTGCGGCTCACCCAGCTGGTGTGGCGTCATGTGCACCGCGACCAGCTCCCGTCGTTCACACCGTCGCTGGGGCGTCTGGCGCTGGTGAACGAGGCCGAGTGGGCTGCGGTTCGGCGGTCGTCCATCCCCGATCGGCGCGGGTGGTGGAAGGGCTATCTGCTCGACGACGTCGGCTTGGGCTTCGATGTGCTCGAGCTCGATCCGCACTACCGGGACCTGATGGACCGGCAGGCCGATCTGCTGGTGCCCGTGGGACAGCGGGTGCTCGACCTCGGAGCTGGCACGGGCAACCTCGCGGTGCGCTTGGTCCGCGCTGGTGCGGCCGAGGTGGTCGCCGTGGATCTCGTGCCCGAGGCGCTTACGAAGGCAGCGTCCAAGGTGGCCTCGGATCAGCCACTCCGCACCGTGGTGTCGGACCTCGACGGCACCCCGCGGCGGGCGATGCGGCGCTGGCTGGCCGGCGACCTCCCTTCCGTGCGCCAGCTCGCCGAGCGCATACCGGGCGTGCACCGGCCCTCCTTCGAGCACCTCGTGGGTCTCCAAGACGACCGCGTCACCGCGGCGCTGCAGGGGCGCGAGGTGGAGGTCGGCGCGCTGGCGGCCGAGCTTCGGTTGGATCCGGCTGCGCGTCGGCTGCTGCACGATCTCCAGGTGCTGGGTCGCGTGGAGCGCGGGCGTCTCACCGTTGTCGATGCGCAGGCCGCGCTGCAGGTGCTGCCGCCCTCCCTGCTGGATGGGTCGCCGCAGCTTCCGTTCGAGGACGGCTCGTTCGACGGCGTGGGCATGAGCCTGCTGCTCAGCTACCTCGACCACCCCGACGACCTGTTGTTCGAGGCGTACCGCGTGCTGCGCCCTGGCGGTCGTCTCATGCTCTCCTCGCTGGTCACCGACTCGGAGAGCAGCAAGTTCTACCTCGATCTGGTCGCGCGTTTCGAGCAGATGCCGGTGTCGGAGATTCCTGCGGGCAGCACCCGGGAAGATCTGCTGGACTCTGTGCGCCGCTTCGCGGATCATGCGGGCGATCTGTGTCGACTGGAGGAGGAGGGCCTGTTTCGTTTCTACGATGCCGACCGCCTGGTTGACCTCGTCCTGCGGCGAGGGTTCGTGGACGCCCATGTGCAGCGGGCCTGGGGATCGCCGGCGCAGGCGGCCATCGTGACGTGCAGGAAGCCGTGACGGAAGCTGTCCACGATCCCCTGATGACGGAGCTTCGTGCCCAGGGCGCCGTGATGGTGCGCGTGGCGACGTTCATCTGTACGCTGGCCTTCTTGCTGCTGTGGCCTGTCGACCCGTACCTGGCGGAAGGCTGGGACCTCTGGGCCGCCCGCGTGGTGCGCTCGTGGACCTGTTTCGGCCTGATGGCGCTGTTTGTGTCGTCGTTCGTGCGCGACTGGGGCAACCGCTACTCGCGCGCGATGACCCTGGCGGCCGCCGTGCTCACCTTCGGCGCGGTGATCGTGCTCGCCTACCTCACGGGCGGCGGCGAGAGCGACTACCACGAGGCCCTGTACGTCGCGATCTTCGGCTACGCGACCCTGCCTGCGGCGTGGCGTCGCTACGACGCGCCCGTGCTGTTCCTGGCCATGCTGCTCACCTACGACTTGGTGCTGGTCCTGGGCGGGCGCCTGGGATCGTTCGCGGCCTTCCTCACGCACAACACGCTGCTCGCGGCTTCCGTGGTCGCAGCCGTCGCCCTGCGGCAGATCATCATGGATGTCCGGCGGCGCGACATCGCGCAGCGGGAGGAGCTCGGACGGGCCAACGAGCAGCTCAAGGCCGTCGACGAAGCCAAGAGCCGGTTCTTTGCGAACGTCAGCCACGAGCTGCGCACGCCGCTCACGCTCACGCTTGCCCCGCTGGAGGCCATGATCGAGAGCCTGCGTGATCCGCTCACGCCGGGACAGCGCGAGAAGCTTGATCTGGCCCACCGCAACGCGCTGCGCCTGCTGCGTCAGGTGGACGATCTGCTGTCGCTGACCCGTGCTGAGGCCGCGAGCCTTCAGCTCCGCGTGTCGCAGGTCGACGTGCGTGCGATGCTGTCGGGTCTGTCGGCCGACATCTCCGAGCTTGCAGCCCGTAAGCGCATCCTGCTCACGCTGGATGTGGCACCCGACCTTCGGCCGATCGAAGCCGACGGCGAGTTGCTCGAGCGCGTGCTGCTCAACGTGATCGGCAATGCCGCCAAGTTCGTGAAGGAGGGAGGCAACATTCGGCTGTCGGCCCGCCCCGACAAGGATGGCGTGCGGATCGATGTCGAGGACGACGGCATCGGCATCGCACCCGAAGACCTGCCCCACATCTTCACCCGGTTCTACCAGGTGGACACCGGCAGCACGCGGCACTTCGGCGGGACCGGGATCGGACTGGCCCTCTCCCGAGAGATCGTGGAGCTTCACGGTGGCACGATTCTGGCCCGAAGCGAGAGGGGAATGGGCACCACGGTGAGCGCTTGGCTGCCCACCACCCTGGACCCCGACCGCGCGAGCCTGGCGCTCCGCACCGCCCCGCTCGACCCGAGGGAGGACGGCGGCAGTCTGCCCGAGTGGCACGACGCCATCCGCACGGCCCGGGGCTACAGGTTCCAGGGCATCGAAGACGCTACGGAGCGCCGGGTCGCGCCGCGCCCACGTCCCAAGGGCCGCGCGCCGACGCTGCTCGTGGTCGAAGACAACCCCGACATGATTCGGTTCCTCGTGGCGCTGCTCGCTAACGACTTCAACGTGCTCTCGGCGCAGGACGGCGCCATGGGCTTGAAGATGGCGGTGGAGCGGCAGCCCGATCTGATCATCAGTGACGTGATGATGCCCGAGATGGACGGTCTGGAGATGGCGCGGCGCCTGAGGGCCACGCCGGGCACCCGTCAGATCCCGCTCATCTTCCTCACCGCGCGCGGCAGCCCGGAAGATCGGCGCGTGGGTCACGAGGGGGGCGCTGAGACCTACCTGCCCAAGCCCTTCCGCGGCGAAGAGCTGCTAGCGGCTGTCGATGCCCTGCTCTCGCGCCAGCGCATCATTCGTGACGCCGCTGCCTCCCGGCAGGATGAGGCGATCGTCTACATGGCGAGCGGCGTGCGAGAGGCCGTGGAGGCCGTGGAGGCCTCGCTGTCTGATCTCGGCGCCGCGGTCGACCACCTCCCTGCCGACGTGCAGGCGAAGACGCGGCTAGGCGTGGCCGGTCTCCACAGCTTGTCGGCGGCGCTCACGCACCTCTCGCTGGCGGGCACGCACGCGGTGGAGAAGCCGGCGATGGTGGGTCCTGCGCTCCGCGAGGCCCTGCTCCACAACGGGCCGCGCGGGCAGGATGTGTCTGTGATCGGACCGGCCGAGGTGTGGGTGGAGCTCCGTCACGAAGAGCTCGTCGATGTGGTGGGCGTGCTCGTGGACCGCGCGCTGCGTGCCACGGCTGAGGATCGAATGGTGACCGTGACCACGCTCGACGGACCCGAGCAGATCACGATCACCGTGGCCGATGAAGGTCCGAGCCTTACGATGGATCAGATCGACAGGCTGTTCTTTCCGTTCCACGAGATGCTTCCGCAGGGCGCGGGTCCTCTGGAAGGTGTGGCGATGGCCTACGCCTTCCGGGTGGTGCGTGCGCGCCGCGGCGCGCTGAGCATCGAGACCGAGGGGGGACTGGGCACGGCCATCGTGCTGACGCTACCCAAGGTTGCGGACGGGGTTGCACGTGCCGGATGATGCGCGGATCGCGTGGCCGTGGAAGGTCGGCGTCGCAGCGGGCGTCGCGGGCTTGGGTGTCGGCTGGCTGCTGGGTCTTGGCACCTTCGGTGGCACGCTGCTTGGGTTTGCGATGGGCAAGGCGGGCGGGTTCGCGGCGGCGCTGCTGGACCAGCAGCGGCGCAACGAGATGGCCTGGCGCAAGATCCGCGAAGACCTCGCGGCCGGCTCCGGCGGCTGCATGTTCTCGTGGCCCGAAGAAGGCGGCATGTGGCTGTCGGAGGGCTGGTTCTCGATCTTCGGTGTGCCGTCCGGCGACCTGTGCGACCCGTCGACCTGGCTCGATCGCATCCACCCCGAGGACCTGGGGGCCCTGCTGCATGCCGTCGACACCGTGCGACGCGGAGAAGTGGAGCAGGTGCGCCGGCAGTACCGCATCGACGTTGAGGGCGACTGGCGGTCCCTGGAGCTCTTCGTGCAGGGGCGCGGTGCCGGAGCGGCGCGCTCGCTGTGGGGCACCGCCCGTGACATGACCGCGGCGCATGCCCGCACCGCCCGGCTCGCCCACTCCGCGTTCCACGATCCGCTCACCGGCCTGCCCAACCGCGCGCTGTTCCTCGATCGCCTGAGTCACAGCACGGCGCGGGCGCGACGCAACCCGCTGCACCGGTTCGGCGTGGTGTTCCTCGACGTGGACAACTTCAAGGTCATCAACGACAGCCTGGGGCACCACGCGGGCGACGACCTCCTCGGTGTGGTGGCGCAGCGCCTGCTGGCCACGGCCCGGCCGGGCGACACCGTGGCGCGCATCGGCGGCGACGAGTTCACGGTGCTGCTCGACCCCGTCGACTCGATGGCGGACGCTGAAAGGGTGGCCACCCGCCTGCGCGATGCGGTGCAGGGGGACGTTGAGGTGCGGGGTCACCATGCGCAGCTCAGCGTGAGCGTGGGCATCGCGTTCTCCAACCCCGACTACGCCGACGCCCTGGACCTCCTGCGCGACGCCGACACCGCGATGTACCACGCGAAGCGCGCGGGTCCGGGTCTGCAGCGGCAGTTCGATCGCGCGATGCACGAGTCGGCCATGCGGCGGCTCAAGGTGGAGTCGGAGCTGCGTCGCGGCCTGGATGGGGACGGCTTCCACGTTCACTACCAGCCCATCGTGAACCTGGACCACGGGAACATCGAGGGCTTCGAGGCGCTGGCGCGGCTGTCGTCGTCGGCCGGCGCGATGATCAGCCCGCTGGAGTTCATCCCGCTGGCCGAGGCGCAGGGCCTGATTGACCGTGTGCTGGAGCGGGTGCTCGACGACGCCGCGCTGCGGCTTCGCACCTGGTCGCGCAGCCATCCCACGGTCTACGTCACGGTCAACGTCAGTGCCCGATCGGTCAACCCCAGCCTCGTCGATCGCGTGAGGACCCGTCTTCAGCGCTTCGACATCCCGGCGCACCGCATCAAGCTCGAGCTCACCGAGTCGGTGATGATCGGCACCACCGAGCCCGCGGCACAGGCCCTGGCTGCGCTCGGCGAGCTTGGCATCGGCCTCTACATCGACGACTTCGGCACCGGCTTCTCCTCGCTGTCCTACCTCCACCAGTTCCCGGCTGAGTGCATCAAGCTCGACCGCACCTTCGTGATGGCGCTGGAAGGCGATCGGGTGCCGGAGATCGTGGAGACCGTGGTGGCGCTGAGCCAGCGCATCGGCGCGGTGGTGGTGGCCGAGGGCATCGAGAACGCCGTGCAGCTCAAGGTGCTCAAGGGCCTCGGCTGTCGGTTCGGCCAGGGCTTCTTGTTCACCCCACCGGTGCCGGGTGACGCTGCGAACCGCCTCATGGAAGAGGGTCGCACCTGGCCGGTCGTGTGACCCTCGATCAGGGGTCGAGGCGCAGGGGCTCGCCGAGGATCGCCGCGTGGAACAACCGGCGGATCTCGTGGTGGCCGCGATCGTTGGGGTGGATGCAGTCGCTGCTGAACCACCGACTCGGGTCGGCGGCGTTGTGCCCCTCGAGGGAGTCGTCCTTGTTGTTGAACCCGTGCCCCAGGAAGTGCCCACGCAGGTCCACGATGTTCACGTCGTAGGCCGCCGACATGGCCGCGAGCTCTTCATTGGCGCGCTCCAGCTCGGAGAGCTTGTCCGAGAAGTTCACGCCGTAGAAGCACTTGTCGGTCTGGCCTGCGCCGTCGGTGGGCTCGTAGACGTTGGTGGCGTAGACGTAGACGGGACCGGCGAAGCGGTCGCTGCTGGTGAGGGCTTCGAAGATCGCTTCGAAGTTGGCCAGGATGCCGTCGATGACCTCCTCGGCGTTCGACAGCGGATTCAGCGCCATCACCGCGTCATTGCCGCCCACGGTGAACACCACGAGCGTGGGGCCTTCCACCGGCGCATCACCGAGCTCGACGTCGAGGGCCGGGATCTGCTGGTTGAGCAGGGTGTCGGTGGTGGCCCCGCCTCGGCTCACGTCGATGATCTCGGGGATGGCGGGCAGGGTGCTCTCGAGGTCGACCTCGTCGTAAGCCCGCCACTTCTTGCTGTCGTTCTCCTGGAGCAGGGCGGTGTAGGCCCAGGCGTTCTTGTCGGCCCCGACGCCCGCCGTGATGCTGTCGCCGAGGAACACCAACCGGGCAGCTTCTTGTGGTGGCGTGGTGGACGACAGGGTGCTGTTCACCCGCGTGTCGATTGCAGGGAGGCCGTCGTCGGTGTCGAGCCCCTCGTCGACGGTGTCCGCAGCACACCCAGCCGCAACGGCCAAGAACATCCACGCGCGCATGGGACCTCCGAACGGGTCGCTAGCCTGCCGTCACGGTGCCGTCACGGAGGGCACTGTCGGCGCGGAGCGGGACTCGCGGGGTCGGCGCGGGCAGCTGCGGTCTTCTGGGGCCATCGCACCGTGGCCACCTCCCACACCTCGTCGCGCGCTAGGTTCTTGGAGGCCTGCAGCGCGAGCACCTGCTCGATGTAGACGCGCACGGTGGCCGTGACCACGTCGTCGCCGGCGTCGTCGAAGTAGTGCACGCGCACGTCGAGGTCGCCGTCGGCGGGACCCTGCACGCTGATGTTCTCGGGTCCGTGCCCGCCGCGATCGTCGAGGTCGAGGCGGGGGTTGTTGTCGATGCTTCCCCAACTCGGCCGCCGGTTGCAGTACGACACGTCGTTGGGCACGTGGAACAGGCTGGCGGCGTTGCGGGCGAGGTGCAGGTCGAGGTCGGCGCGCGGGGTGTTCCACGTGAGCTCGATCAGGAGATCCTCGGCGGGCACGGCCTCCACGGCGCAGCGCGCGGGGGCCGACCTCACGCCGAGCGCGTTGGTGACCACGAGCTCCACCTCGTAGGGGCCCACGGCGTCGGCCCACAGGCGCGTGGTGTCACCGCTGGGGCTCGTGAGGTAGCCCGCGGAGATGGCGGTGCCGTCAAGGTCCTCGGGCACAGACACCAGACGCCACGCGTAGGTGAGGGGGAGATGGCCCTCGGGGTCGGAGGAATCCGAGCCGTCCAACGGCACGAAGCTTGGAGGGTCGATCGGACCTGGGCAGTCGATGCGCGCCACGGGGTAGGGGAAGTCGGCCCCGCCGTTGCCCAGCAGCACCACCTCCAGCGAGCTTTCATCGGGATCGTCGGATGGGATCGTGAGCTTCCCGCTGTCGCCATCCGGGGTGGGAGGGGCGTAACGAACCACGATCGGCAGCTCGTTCTGCGGCGCGATCACCTGGTTCGATGGTGACGAGAGCAGCTCGAAGGCACCGGATCCGGCCTGGGCGACCGTCCCGAGCTGGAGCGGCGCTGTGCCGACGTTGCGAACGGTGATCACCTCGGTGCGGTCGCCATCCACCTCGCCGAAGTCGACGGACTGCGTCGACAGCAGGATGTCGGGGAGCGGCCCGGGGACGCCCGCACCCGCGAGGTCGACGTCGACGCGGGGATCGTCTTCGTCGTTGCTCGTGAGCACGAGGGTGCCGCTGTAGTCGAGGAAGGTGGCGGGCTGGAACACGATGGGCAGGGGGAGGCTCTCGCCCGCGCCGAGCCTGGCCTCGGCCACCGCGATCGAGAACGCGTCGTCGCCTTCGAGGGCAAGGTTGATCTCCAGCGGCGCACGCCCGCTGTTGGTGAGGAAGAGCGTCTCTTCGTGGACCAGCAGGGCGGTGCGCTCGCCAAAGTCGACCGCAGCAGGCGCCACGGCCAGCTCGGGCAGCAGGCGGTTCACAGCGGGGCCGTCGGCGGTGCAGGCGGCGAGGAGGAGGAGCCAGGGGAGGGTTCGCATGGCGCCACCCTACCCTGGAGACCCACCCGTTCGCGATCGACATCCGCAGCTTGGGTCGGCTACTTCGTGCGGGGGAGAACCTGGATGCGCACACCCTGGGTCTGGCTGTTCGGAGGTTGGCTCGGCGCCTGCCAGCCTGTGCTGCCCGAGGATCAGCCCAAAGACGACTCGGGCGACTCCGACGAGCCCCCGCTGCCCGACTCCGACTCCGACGACGGACCGGTGCTGCCGTGTGCCTTGCCCGAGACCGAGCCCAACGACGAAGTGGCGCAGACCCAGACCCTGCCGATGGAGGTGCGGGCCTGTGGCGACTTCAGCGTGGAGTCGGACAGCGACCGCTGGCGTTTTGAGCTCGTCGAGTCGGGCTGGCTTGCGCTCGATGGGGTGGCGCAGGGCATCGGCTCGCCGGCCGACGTGGCGGTGATCCTCAACGAGCCGGATGCAGGCGTCACCCTCACCGCGGCACGGTGGATGGAGGGGACCGACGTGCACCTGCGGGTTCCGATGGCGGCCGGACGGTACGACGTGATCGTGCGGCAGGCCGTGGGTGCGGGCATCGCGCGAGGTGGGGGGCCCGACTGGCGCTACGAGCTGCGCGCCAGCACGATCAAGCCGCCGCTGGAGCACGAGCTCACCGAGGATCCTACGGTGGTGAGTCCGGCCGTGCAGGTGCTCGCCGACGCCGCGACGCCGCCCGCCGGGCTCACGCTGTTTGGGAGCTTCTCCGAGCGCGGGGACACCGACACCTACGCGGTCGACGTGCCGGCGGGGCGCCACCGCTTGCGCCTCACCACGCTGGCGCACGCCCTGGGTGCCCCGAGCGACGTGGCGCTGCGGGTGGTCGACGAGGACGACGCGGTCGTTGCGCTGGTCACCCACGGTGAGCTGGGCTGGGAGCCCGATGCGTGGGCCGACCTCCACTTCGCCGAAGCCACGCGCCTTCGCGTGGAGGTGATCGAAGAACGCGGTGAGGGAGGCGCTGGTTGGTGGTACGGCCTGCGTGTGAACCTGGAGGAGGAGTGATGCGTGGGCTGGTTTTCGTGGGACTGCCCGCCGTCGTGATGGCCTGTGGCACGCCGTACGGTGGCGTCACCGGCGAGTTGGGCGAGACGGGCTGGTTCGATGAGCCGCCCGCCGGCTGCTCCGCCACCGTCGACAGCACCGTGCCCACCGCCAACGTACAGGATCATCTGTGGAGCGATCCTTTGGTGGCCTACGTCTCCGAAGACGCCGACACCTACGCGTTCCGCCTGGTGGATGGTCTGGGTCGTCCGATCCCGCTGGAAGACACCGTCGACGCTACCGGCCTCGTGCACACCCTTCGTCCCGTTGGGGGCCTGCTGCCACCCGACAGTGAGCTCGCGCTCCAGTACGTCGACTGCACGGGCGAGCTGGAGGTGCCGTTCCGGACCTCCGCGCTCGGCGTGCCGCTCGATGACGGCCCCACGGCCGTTCGGGGCCTCACCTACCGCCTCGATTTGCAAGACGCCGACTGGGTAGAGCCTGCCGGAGCCAGCGCCCTGCTGAGCGCGGTGCTGGCGCCGATCCTGCTGGGCGTGCGGTACGTCGACGACCGGTCCCTCGCGTGGATGGGGGGCTTGGGTCGCACGTCGCTCGGCAAGGTGGTTCAAGACACGAGCGCCCCCACCTGGGCGTTCCCTGCGGCTGCTTTCGATCGTGCGCCCTGGCTGGAGTCCGTGGCCGACGACGTCGAGGTTCGCATCGCGGACGGTGTCCTGCGCATCTACGACTTCTCGGTGCGCGGCACCTTCGCGCGCGACGGACTCTCGCTGCAGGCGGCTACGGTCACCGGCCTCGGCGACACACGGAACGCAGCCGGCGCCGTGGGCAGTCAGAACCCGGGTGCGATCTGTGAGCTCGCGTTGGGCTTGGGCGTGGACTGCGTGCCTTGCCCGGACGGCGAGGTCTACTGCCTGCCCGTGCACGTGCGCGACGTGCAGGCACCGCTGCTCCCAGGCGTGGTGCTCAAGCCCGTGGTGGCGCCCTAGGAGGCCCGATCAGCGTGCCTTGCGTCGCTTGGCGCCAAGGTGCTCGGCCACCAGGAAAGCCAGCTCCAGCGCCTGGCTGGCGTTCAGGCGCGGATCGCAGTGCGTGTGGTAGCGGTCGGAGAGCTGGCCCTCATCGATCGCCACGGTGCCGCCGGTGCACTCGGTGACGTCTTGCCCGGTGAGCTCGAGGTGAACGCCGCCGGCGTGGGTGCCTTCGGCATCGTGGACCTCCATGAATGCCGCGACCTCCGCGAGCACGGCCTCGAAGGGACGCGTCTTGATGCCACCGGGCGTCTTGATCGTGTTGCCGTGCATGGGGTCGCAGACCCAGCCCACGACGCGCCCTTCGGCCTGGACGCGCCGCACGAGCGGCGGCAGGAGGGTGCCGACCTTGCCAGCGCCCATCCGGGCGATGAGCGTGAGGCGGCCCGCGTCGTTCTGCGGGTTGAGACGATCGATCAGGCGGATCAGGTCGTCGCCCTCCGTGGTAGGCCCCACCTTGAGCCCGAGGGGGTTCTTCACGCCCGAGAGGAAGTCGACGTGCGCCCCGTCCACCTGGCGCGTGCGGTCGCCGATCCACAAGAAGTGGGCGGAGCAGTCGTACCAGTCGCCCGTGAGCGAGTCCACGCGGGTGAGGGCGCGCTCGTAGTGGAGCAGCAGCGCCTCGTGCGCCGTGAACAGCTCGGTCTCCCGCACCTGCGGCACGGTCTCGCCGGTGATGCCCACGGCCGACATGAACCGCAGCGCCTCATCGAGCCGATCGGCCAGCATCCTGTAGCGCTCGCCGAGGTGGTCTTGCACCGAAGCGAGGTTCCACCTGTGGACCTGGTGCAGGTCGGCGTAGCCGCCTTGAGCGAAGGCGCGGAGCAGGTTCAGCGTGGCGGCGGACTGATGGTAAGCCTCCACGAGGCGCTGGGGGTCGGGCACGCGCCCCACGGGGTCGAACGCGATGTCGTTGACGATGTCGCCCCGGTAGGTGGGGAGGGTGACGCCATCCCGCGTCTCAGTGCCCTCGGAGCGGGGCTTCGCGAACTGGCCGGCCATGCGGCCCACCTTCACCACGGGGCAGCCGCCGCCGAACGAGAGCACGACCGCCATCTGCAGCAGCACGCGGAAGGTGTCGCGGATGTTGTCGGGGTGGAACTCGGCGAACGACTCGGCGCAGTCGCCGCCTTGCAGCGTGAAGGCTTCCCCGCGCGCCACACGAGCGAGGTGGCCCTGCAGACGACGTGCTTCGCCAGCGAACACCAGCGGCGGGAAGCTGCGCAAGCGCGCCTCTGCGGCGGCCAGCGCCCCGGCATCGGGGTAGTCGGGCATCTGACGGGCAGCGAGGGTGCGCCAGCGATCCGGCGTCCAGGTCGACTCCATCGGGTGCTCCAGGGGCCCCGCACCTAGCTGTTCAGGGGGTCCGTTGCCACGCTCGCCGCGATCTGCTCCGCCGCCGAAGTCCGCAAAGGTAGGACTTCAGCGAGGTCTCTCACGCAAGCTGCCCTCGTTCCCAACGGCTGAGCATGTGGCGCTCGCGCAGCTCCAGCCGGGCCTGGAGGACCTGCTGGTGGATGAGCTGGTCGCGCTGGGCGTGCCGTGCAAGGCGATGGAGGCGGGCGTCACGTTTGCGGCCACGCCCGATCACCTCACGCGGGTGCACCAGGGCTCGTGGATCGCCAGCCGGGTGTGGGTGCGCATCGGCACGTTCCCGGCGCGCTCGCTCGCCGAGCTGGCGGCCGGCGTTCGCACGCTGGCGTGGCGGGCCGTGGCCGTGTCGCGGCAGGCCATTGAGGTCGACGTGGTCACGCGGAGCAGCCGTCTGGCACGCCGTGACGCGATCGAGGCGAAGGTGGCGCACGCGATCCAAGATGCGCTTCGGGGCACGGGCCGGTCGGCCACTCGCCCCCCTGAGCGGCCGGTGCGACTGCTGGTGCGTATCGTCGACGATCAGGTGACCATCTCGGTGGATGCCTCAGGCGATCTGCTGCACCGGCGCGGCTGGCGCATGGCTACGGCCAAGGCCCCGCTGCGCGAGAACCTCGCTGCCGCCGTGCTCGCCGCGGCAGGCTGGCGGCACGATGAGCCGCTGGTGGATGCGTTCTGCGGCGCCGGCACGTTTCCTATCGAGGCTGCGCGTCAGGCGATGGGTCTCGGCCCTCGGCTGCACAGCCACTACGCCTTCCACGACTGGCCCTCGGTGGGTCCGCAACCCGCTTCGCGCCGCGGACCCGCTCGGCTGAAGGTCGGAATCCATGGATCCGACCGCGACGCGGGCGCCGTTCAGGCGTCGCGTGACAACGCGCGCCGGGCTCATGTCGGCGACGCCATCACGTGGTCGGATGTGGCCTTCGAGGAGCGTCGGCCCCCTGAGGGCGGACGTGGCCTGCTCATCGGCAACCTCCCCTGGGGGCTGCGGGTGTCCGAGGGAGCGCAGCTCACACGGGTGTACTCGCGGTGGGGCGAGGCGCTCCGCGACCGGTGGTCGGGCTGGCGCGCGGCGTTTTTGGTGAGCGACCCGCGCCTGCTTCCGCGCCTCCATCCGGGAGCCCAGGTCGTTCGCACCTTCTCGGAGGGCGGCGTTCGGGTGTCACTCGGCGTGATCTCGGACGTGTGATCGGTGCGTTCTTGGTTGCGGATCGCGTGATCCGGCCGGTATCATGGGGGCGCAACCGGAGAGGTAGCGGGCGGCTCGACGTCCAACCTCGCTGGATGCATGGCCGGTGCCGTGTAAGAACGGCCACGCCCCGAGGTCTTCGATGATGCGTTCCCTCGTCCTTCCGCTGGCGCTCGTGTCGGGTCCTGCTTTCGCGCAGGAGTACTTCTCCGAGCCTGCCTCCGTCGTGTTCGATGGCCGCGCCGTCGTGGTGGATGCGGAGTACATGCTCCCCTTCGGCACCCAGCTCGATCTCATCATCTTCGAGTTCTGGATCGGCGTCACCGTGCGCCTCGTGGGCGATGCGCAGTTCGCCCTGTACGTGGAAGGTCAGTCGGATCTTTCGTGGTCCGCCGACGACAACCTCGCCGGCGTGCTCTACCACACGCTCACCCCGCTGGCGGGCTCGGGCCTCGCCGCGCTGAAGACCTCGGTGGGCTTCTACATCACCTTCGATCTGTGGGAGGGCGACTACGGCTCGGGCAGCCGCATCCTTTCCTTCCCGCTCGTCACGCAGGATGTGGTGTTCGATCTGAAGGGCGGGCCGTTCACGCCGTTCATGCTCGCCGGCCAGACGCCCTCCTCGCAGACGATCAACACCACGTCGAGCGATCTCGCGTTCCAGGTGCCGCTCACCATCCCGATCGGCCTCGGCGACATCGCGAAGGTCACCATCGGCACGATCCTCACGGGCTACCCTGCCACCACGGCCATCTTCTCGGGCGAGTCGCTTGTCACGCGCGCTGGCGATGAGATCGTGCAGCAGGGCGGCACCATCCAGATGTACGAGGCGGCCCCTGAGATCGAGCTGATCTCCGAGTACGCGGCCCGGGTGGCCACCACCATCGGCTACGTCTTCAAGGTCGACCTGTTCTTCGAGATCGACATCCTCGGGTTCTTCAAGTTCCCGATCACGATCCCGCTGTTCAACCAGACCTTCCCGCTGTTTTCGGACGACGTGTCCGTGCCGTTCCCCACCGAGACCTACACGCACCCGCTGCCGATGATCGTCCCCTCGATCCCGGCCATCGACTTTGGCGAGATCACGGTCGGCGAGGATGTGGACTTCACGTACCTCCTCAACAACGACGGCTACCTCGCGCTTGAGGGCCTCGTGGGCATCGAAGGCGACCCGATGTTCGCGGCCTCGCCGCCCGAGTTCTTCGCCAACGATGGCGGTCAGGCCAGCGTGGTCGTCACCTTCGCGCCGGATCGCGTGGGCGAGTTCTACGCCGAGCTCGTGCTGATCTCGAACGACCCCTACAACGAGTACTACAGCATCCCGATCACGGGCACGGGCGTGGCACCCACGGGCAACAACGGCGGCTTCGACGACAACGACGACCCCTACGCCCCGGGCACCTCGCAGCTCTACTCCACCTGCGGCTGCGCCGCGGGCGCGTGGACGCCGGCTGGCATGGCGCCCTTCCTGCTCGCGCTGCCGCTCCTCGCGGTGCGTCGCCGCCGCAAGGTCTGAGCTCCTCAGGGTTCAGGCGCTCCGGGTGAGCAGCAAGAACTTGATGCGCTGGTGGTCGCCGTGGGCGGCCCCGAACACGGCGCGCGCCGCGTAAGCAGGCAGCGTGCCCGTGGGAAAGCTCGGCGGCAGCTTCAGCCACACGTGGGCAAAGCGCTCGGCGTGAGCGAGCACCTTGAGGAGCGGCCGTAGGTCGCCGGCGTCGAGGTTGGGGCGGTTCCAGTCGACGCCCCACGGCGGGTCGACGAACAGCAAGTCGGCGTCGGTGTGGGCGGCCGCTTCTGAGGCATCGCCCACCACCGTCCGCACGAGGTCGTCGACGCCGTAGCGCGCTGCGTTGTGGCGGAGGTCGGCGGCCCGTTCGGCATCGACCTCCACGGCGACGACGCGCAAGCCCGCTCGGGCAAAGCCGATCGTGTTGCCGCCCGCCCCGGCACCGGCATCCAGCACCTGGCCGCCCGCACCCACGGCCTGCGCCGCCAGCGTGCCCAGCTCGGCTGCCAGGGCCTCGGGCGTGAGACTCCACCGGCCTTCGTCGTCGATGCGGGTGCCAGGCCGCGAGAAGCCGACGGAGGTGTCGCGGCGTCGGCGGGCGTCGTCGGTGCGCGCTTGGCGAACGGCCGAACGGGGCAGCGGTGGGCGTGCTTCGAAGGTGACGGGCTCGCCATTGAGGTGCAGACCGCGCAGGCGGGCAGCGAGGTCTGCGGCGTCACGGGTGCTGAGCTCGGCCGACGCGCTCCGATCGGTCCGGGTCCACGCTCCCACACCCAGCCATCGCTCCGCGTCGAGCCATGCAGGAACGGGGTGCACGTGGATCTGGTGCTGGGCCATTCGGTCAGCGCAGGGTGAGCACGACGGGAGCGTGATCCGAGGGCTGGTCCCAGGTGCGCGGCTCGCGGTCCACGCCGATCGCAGCCACGCGCGGAAGCAGCGAGCGGGTGATCAGGATGTGGTCGATGCGGTAGCCCCGGTTGAACCGAAACGCGGACTGCCGGTAGTCCCACCAGCTGAACTCGGCTCCAAACGGCTGCTTGTGGCGGTACGCATCCACGAGGCCAAAGTCCACCACCGATTGGTAGGCAGCGCGCTCGGGCGCGGTGGAGAGGATGTCGTCGGCCTCGAAGGGATCGTGCAGGTCGATGTCGTCGGGTGCCACGTTGAAGTCGCCGCAGACGAGCACATCGGAGGCCGGATCGGCGTGGGCCCCTAGCTCCGCGCGCAGGCGGGCGAGCCACGCCAGCTTATACGCGTACTTGTCGGAGCCCAGCGGGCTCCCGTTGGGGATGTAGCCGTTGACCACACGGACACCGCCCACTGTGGCGGCAAGCAGCCGGGTCTGGGGATCGGGCTCGCCGTCGGTGAAGCCGTACTGCACGGCCTCCAACGGCAGGCGCGAGAGGATGGCCACGCCGTTGTAGGTCTTCTGTCCGTAGACCGCGCGGTGCACATAGCCAGCGGCGTGCAGATCGAGGTGCGGGAAGTCGATGTCGACCACCTTGGTCTCCTGCAGGCACACCACATCCGGCGCCGCCGTGCCGAGCCACTTGAGCAGCTGCGGCATCCGCACGCGGATCGAGTTCACGTTCCAGGTGGCGATCTTCACGGCAGGGTCCGCGGATCCGTGAGGTGACCGGTGACCGCGGAGGCTGCGGCCACGGCCGGGGAGACGAGCCACACGGGCCCGGGCGCGCCCATGCGGCGAGCGAAGTTGCGGTTGGTCGTGGACGCCGTGGTCTCGCCGGGGAGAGGGACACCGGGACCGTTGCCGATGCACGAGCCGCAGCCCGGCTGCGTGACGACCGCGCCCAGCGATCGGAACAGGTCGAGCAGGCCTTCCGCTTCGGCATCGGCTGCCACGTCGGTGGACGACGGCGTGACGGTGAGCCGCACACCCGGGGCGAGGGATCGACCGCGCAGCACGTCAGCCGCAGCGCGCAGGTCGGCGAGCGAGCCACCGGTGCACGAGGCCACCACGACGTTCTGCACGGACACGTCTTCGTGGGACGAGAGGGGCGCGCGGTTGCGGCTGTCGCCGGGCGTGGCGACCGTGAGAGGCACCGCTTCGAGGTCGACACGAATCACGCGCTCGTAGGTGCAGCCCGGATCGGGGCGGAGCACGCTGTGGGTGAGGTCGATCCCGCGTCGCGCTTGCAGGAAGTCGAGCACGCCTTGGGTTGGCTCCACGATGCCGGTCATCAGGCCGCCCTCGACGGTCATGTTCGTGATGACCGAGAGCTCGTCGACGTTCCACGCATCGAGGCCGGGCCCGCCCACCTCGATCACGCAGGTGTCGGTGGGACTGCTGCGCCACTGTTCGTCGCGGAAGTAGGGGTCGCCGATGAGGTGCAGGATGAGGTCTTTGGGTGACAGGCCGCCCGTGGGCACGCCGTGCACGTTGATCCGCACCACCTTGGGCACCGTGACCGGCACGAGTCCCGTGCGCAGCGCAAAGGCCATCGCCGTGCTGCCGATGCCGAACGCGAAGGCACCGAGCACGCCGGCCGTGGGGGTGTGGCTGTCGGTGAGCACGACGATGTCGCCGGGGAGAGCGTAGTCTTCGACCACGATGCGGTGGCAGACGCCTGGGGCGTGCGTGCGCCCGGGCCCGTGCAGACGGATCCCATGCGAGGTGCAGGCCGCCACCATCTCCTCGGTGAGCTGGCGCGCCGGGGCCGACCGCGAGCGCCGGACGTCGATCGGAACGGCCTCGTGGTCGATGAGCACAAAGTGATCCTCGAACGCGGCTACGGCCTCGGGACGGTCGACAGGGGCGTGTCCCCACTCCTGCTCGTAGAGCGCCATCACCATGCCGGTGGTGTACTCGTGCATGCCGCGGAACCCAGCGCGGGCGAGCACCTGGTCGCCGGGCTCCACCGACGGGATGCCATCCGGGAGACCCGCACCCCGCCAGGTGCGCTGGGCGATCACCTTCTCCGTGAGGTTGAGCGGACGCACCGGACGGTCGGTGCTGTAGGTGGGGTGCACCTCACCCGCCAGAAGGGCCGAGCCGTAGCGCAGCAGTCCACCCGTGCGCGACACGTCCCGGAAGAAGTCGGGCAGCGCCTCGGCGAGCGCGGCCAGGTCGACGTCTTCTCCGTTCTGCAGGCGCGATACCACCTCCCGATCGGTGGTGAACGGCATGCCCGAGTAGACCATGTTCTCTTGGAAGATTCGCTGGAAGCTGTCGGCGACGACCAGCTCGATGCCGGCCCCCTGGTGGGCGACCACGGCCACTTCGCGAGAAGATCCCGAGCCGTACGCATGGCCGCCGACGATGACCTGGAAGCCACCCGACTTCACGTCGCCTGCGGCCACCACCTCCTGGAAGGACTCCAGGAAGTAGGGGCCCAGGATCTCCGGGGTGTAGCCAAACGTGCAGGCTCGGCCCGAGATCATCGCGTCGGTGTTGACGCCGAAGGTGTAGGGAAGCGTGCTCCCATCGGGCAGATCGATACCCGCCAGCTGGGCGCGCAGGGCGTCCCCGTGGTCGACGAGGTGCAGCACGCGTCCGTTCAGCTTCATGGGGAGACCGGGGTTCAGGGGAGCGGATGGCCGTCGCGATTCAGCTCGACGATGGGCAGGCCGGTGGCGGCCAGCGCGTCGCGGTAGCTCGCGAGGTCGCCCACGAGCAACCACGACGCCCGATCGGGATGGATCCACCGGGCCCATGCCGCCTGCGCAGCCGGCAGTGTGACCGCCCGGAGCGAGGGGATCTCATCGTCGATCCAGGTGCTGGGGAGGCCGTAGGTCCAGATGGTCTCGAGCTCGCCGAGCAACGAGGCGGGCGTCTCGTAGGCTCCGTACAGTGCGTCGATGCGGTAGCCCTGGAAGAAGGCGAACTCCTCGGCGGTGAAGGGGCGGCCGGACGACACGTCGGCCAGCTCCCGCTGAAGCTCCTGAACCGCCTCGACCGTCTTGTCGGCCTGGATGTTGGCCGAGCACGACCAGATGCCGGGGCCCATCGCTGCGCTCACCCCGCAGCGCGCGCCGTAGGTCCAGCCCTTGTCTTCGCGCAGGTTCATGTTGACCCGCGCCGTGAACGCGCCGCCGAACATCGTGTTGGCGAGGTCGAGCTCATGCCAGTCGGCCGCGGTGCGGTCGTTGACCGGCAGCGCCAGCGACACGACCGTCTGCGCGGCGCCCGGCTTGTCGACGACGTAGATCGTGGCGGCTTCGAGGGCCTGCACCGACGCCTTCGGCGGCACCAGCTTGGGCTTGGTCTTCCACTTCGCGAGCACAGCCTCCAGGGCCGGCATTACCTGGTCGAGCTCCACATCCCCGCCCACCAGCACCACGCTGTTGGACGGACCGAAGGCGCGCTTGTGCATCGCCTTCAGATCCTTGGTGGTGATCGCGCCGTACGAGGCCTCGGTGACCAAGCGGCCCTTGTACTGGTCGCCCCAGGTGAGGTGCGCGCGCACCCGCCCGGCGATGGCCCCGGGATCTTCAGCGCGGGCCTTGAGTCCCGAGATCCGCTGCTCCTGCAGCACCGCCCACTCCTCGGCGGGGAAGGTGGGGCGAAGCACGAGGTCGGACCACAGGGCGAGCAGGCCCTCCAGCTGGGCCACAGGACCCGACACGCCGACGGCGGCACCGTCGCTCCCAGCCCCTGCACCGACCGTACCCCCCAGGGCGCGTGCCGCAGCGGCGATGTCGGCTGCCGTGCGCTTGCCCGCACCACGGTCGAGCATCGCGAACGTGCTGCTGACGAGGCCTTCCTTACCGGCCGGGTCGACATCGGCGCCCACGCGGGACGCGAGCTGCAACGAGAACAGCGGCACCTCGTGGTTCGGCACCACGATCACCTCAAGGCCATTCGACAGCGTGCCCCGCTGGGCAGCGGGCGTGACGAGCGGACGGGGTGCCAAGGGAGCGGGCCGGGCGCGGTCCGGCGCGCCGGCGGGGGCGACCTCCTCCACCACGGGAGCGACCGGTGGGGGCACTGCCTTCGGGGTGCGGGCAGCCGCCGAGGAAGCAATCAACAGGGACAGGGCGAGGATGGGCGTGCGGTTCACTTGGCCTCCTGGTCGGCCTTCGGGAGGATGTGGAGCTCGACGTGCGGAGCGGAGGTGACGCGCGCCAGCTCGGCGACGACACCCTCGGCGGTGGCTCCTTCGTAACGAGCGAGGTCGGCGGCAGCGCCGTCCGGGTTGCCCGTGCGCGCGAGGTAGGTGGACAGCACGCCGCCGCGGCTGTCGATGGTCTCGAGGCCCCGGTAGAACCCGGTGGTGTACGCCGTGACCGCTGCGCTGACCTGGGTGGCGCTCGGCGGGGTTGTCGGCACCGCAGCGAGCACGGCCTGGACCTCGGCCACAACCTCGTCGGTGGTGTGACCTGTGGAGGCGGTGGCCTGCACCACGAACGCGGATCCCAAGGAGCGGCTCTGCTGGTAGCAGGCCACGTCGCGCGCGATGCGGAGGTCCTTCACGAGGCGCTGGGCGAGGCGCCCGTCGGCCTCATCGCAGAGCAGCGTGGAGGCGAGGTCGAGCTCGGCGTCGCCAGCGTCGAACAGGGCAGGGGAGGTCCAGGCCATCCACACCTTGCGGTCGGGCACCTCGTCGTACTCCACGATCTTGTCGATCGCGGGGATGACCACGGGTGCGGCGGTGGCATGCTGGGGCTCCGCGCCCTTCGGGATCCAGCCGAACTGCTCGGTGATGAGGGCCTTAGCGACCGCCGGATCGAAGTCGCCGGTGACCACGAGGCTCGCGTTGTTCGGCACATACCAGGTGCGGAAGAAGGCCTTCACGTCGTCGAGCGACGCACGCTCGAGGTCCTCGTGCGAGCCGATCGTGGTGTGGTGGTAGGGGTGCCCCTCGGGCCAGAGGTGGGCCGAGAGGGTGACCCAGGCCTCGCCGTAGGGCGGGTTCTCGTAGCGCTGGCGGCGTTCGTTCCGCACCACCATGCGCTGGTTGTCGAGCTTGGTCTGGTCGAGCACATCGAGCAGCGCGCCCATGCGGTCGCTCTCCAAGAACAGGGCCAGAGGGAGCTGATGGGCGGGCACGGTCTCGTAGTAGTTAGTGCGATCCACGTTGGTGGTGCCGTTGAGGGTGCCGCCCACCTGCTGGATCGGCGCAAAGTACTCGCCGCCGACGTTCTTGCTGCCCTGGAACATCAGGTGCTCGAACAGGTGGGCGAAGCCGGTGAGGCCCTTGGTCTCGTCCTTGCTGCCCACGTAGTACCAGACCTGAACGTGCACGATCGGCGTGGACGGATCGGGCGCGAGCACCACGTCGAGGCCGTTCTCGAGCTGAAAGCGCTCGTGCGGAATGGAGAGGTCGGCCGCGTGGGCAGGCCCCGACAGCGCCAGGCCCGCGAGGGCCAGTGTGGGAACGATAGAAGACACGCGCTCCTCCTCGGGGAGTGGTTCAGATGTTGGGCCCGTAGCCCGCTTGGCGACCCTGCACCTACGTGCGAGCGTCCAAGTTTCCTGCACAGGTCACCAACTGGGACCTGCAACACCCCGCGTCGTTGCCCAAGGGAGCAGGCTGAGGTAGACCGGGGCGCCTCAAGGTGTGCCACGTCTGGCCGCCTGTTCCACGGAGCCCGCGCGCTTGCTCTCCCGCACCGCCCGCGCCGCGTTTTCACTGGTCGGACTCACCGCCGCGTTGCTGGTGTTGGGGTCCACCGTGCGCGTGAACGGTGCAGGCCTGAGCTGCCCCGACTGGCCGCTGTGCTTTGGCCAGGTGGTGCCCGCCTACGACTTCCACGTGTACCTGGAGTTCGGGCATCGCGTGGTGGCGGGCGTGGTCTCGTTGCTGTTCTTCGGCGTGTGGATCGCGTCGGCTCGGCAGGGGCGGCTGGAGCGCGCACCTTGGTTGGGCCGTGTGTTCGTCCTCGCCGCGCTGGTGCTGGCCACGCAGGTCGTGCTCGGTGGTCTCACGGTGCTGGAGCTGCTGGCCGAGTGGACCGTAGCGTCTCATCTGCTTGCCGGGAACACGTTCTGCGCGCTCCTGCTGGTGATCGCGCTGGGCCTTCGTGAGCAGGATCTCGGGCCGTCGACCCACGAGGTCACCCTTGCAGCGCGCGGCGTCGCCACGGCGCTGTTGCTGCTGGTGCCGGTGCAGCTGGTGCTCGGCGGATTTGTCGCCGGTAGCCACGCCGGCCTCGCTTGCGGCACCTGGCCGTCATGCAATGGTGCGGGCTGGTTCCCCACCGTGCAGGGCTTGGTGGGCCTCCAGGTGGTGCACCGCATCGTCGCCTACACGCTCGCAGGCCTCGCGGTCGTGAACGTGGCCGTACAGGGGCGCTCGCCGGTGGGTCGCGGCCCTGCTCGCATGCTCTTGTCGCTTGTGGTTCTCCAGATCGCGATCGGGGTGGCCAACGTCTGGCTGCGTCTGCCGGTGGAGATCACGCTGCTGCACTCGGCGGGTGCAGCGGGCATCGCGCTCACCAGCGCCTGGCACGCCGTGCGCGTGTGGCGCGCTCCGCTGGCGGCTGTCGCCCCGAGCGTGCGCATGGTGGAGGCTAAGTGACCGCCATCGGCACCGACCTCCCCATGCTCGACCAGCGCACGTTCGCCGAGAACCTGCGTCTGTATGTGGACATCGCACGTCCGCGCGTGCTGGCGCTCGTGGTGTTCACGGGCCTGCCTGCGCTTGCGCTGGGCAAGAGCGAGTGGCCCTCGCTGTCTCAGGCTTTTTGGGTGCTGCTCGGCACCGCGATGGCGGGTGCCGCTAGCAGCTCCTTCAACGCCTACATCGAGCGTGAGACCGACGCGTTCATGGCCCGCACCCGCAATCGGCCGCTGCCCGCAGCGAGCGTGTTGCCCACGGCGGTGCTGGCCTACGGCTGGGCGCTCACCGCGGGCAGCGCCGTGGTGCTCTACGCCGTGGGTGGATGGGTGCCGGTGGTCGTCGCGCTCGCCACCATCGCCTTCTACGTGTTCGGCTACACGATGTGGCTCAAGCCACGCACGCCCCAGAACATCGTGATCGGCGGTGCGGCGGGTGCCACGGCCCCCCTCATCGCTTCCGCCGCGATGGACGGCTCAGTCAGCGTCGGCGCGTGGCTGCTCTTCCTCATCATCTTCCTGTGGACGCCCCCTCACTTCTGGGGTGTCGCGATCGTGCGTCAGCGCGAGTACGCGGCTGCGGGCCTGCCGATGATGCCGCATGCCGTGGGCGACCAGGGCACCCGGTGGCGCTCGCTCGGCTACACGTTGTTGCTCCTCCCGGTCACCTTGGCCCCTGTGGCGCTAGGGCAACTGGGTCCTCTTTATGCGGGATGGGCTGCCGGTCTCGGCCTGTGGTTCCTCGCGCTCGTCATCAGGTCGTTGATCATGCAGGACCACGCTGTCGATTGGCGTGTGTTCAAAGGCTCGATCGGCTACCTGTCGCTGCTCTTCCTGGCGATGCTCTTGGATCTCGCCCTTCCCTGGGGAACGACGTGAACGCGCTCCGTCCCATCCTTCGCGCTGGTCTTCTGCTCGCAACCGCCACACTCGCAGGATGCGAGCTGTGGCCGGCCGACCAGGGCTACCCCTACACCACCACCGATCCGATCTCCGACTTCGGCATGTACACGCACGAGCTGTACGTCCTGATCACGTGGGTCGTGTGCGTGATCTTCGTGGTGGTGTCGCTGTTGCTGGCGTTCACCCTGGTTCGCTTCCGCGACGACGGGAAGCCTGGCAACCCGGAGCAGATCCACGGCAACCTCCAGATGGAGATCGGGTGGACGCTCCTCCCCATCTTCATCGTGATCTCGCTGATCATTCCCACCATTCGCACGATCTTCCTCATCGCCGATGCGCCCCCCGTGGGCGGCGTGGATGACCAGGGTCAGGTGCTCAGGGGCGAAGACGGCACGCCGCTCAAGCCCACGGTCGAGATCAAGGTCATCGGCAAGCGCTGGTGGTGGGCCTTCGAGTACGTCGGCACCAACGTGGTCACGGGCAATCAGCTCGCCATCCCCGACGATCGCCCCGTGAGCCTGCTCATCACCTCCGACACCGTGATCCACAGCTTCTGGGCCCCGCGCATCGGCGGCAAGCGCGACGCGGTGCCCGGCCGCGTCAACCGCATCTGGTTCAACGTCGATGGTCACCTCGATGTGGCACCCGGCGAGGTCCACCACATCCGCGGCGAGTGCGCCGAGTACTGCGGGGAAGCGCACGCGCTGATGCGCTTCGAGATCACGGCGCTCGATGGGGCCGACTTCGACAAGTGGCTCGGTGAGTACGAGGCCGGTGCTGCCTTCGCGAACGCCGACGTGAAGTCCAAGGGTGAGGCCGCCTTCAGCGCAGGCGGCTGCATCGGCTGCCACGCCATCGCGGGCAACGCTGTGGCGGTGGGCCTTCAGGGGCCGAACCTCACCCACTTCGGCGACCGTCGGTGGATCGCCGCAGGCGTGCACGACATGTTCCCGAATGGCCGGGACGACGAATCCCGGGCCCGCGAGCTGCTCGCGCAGTGGATTCGGGATCCTAACGCCCTCAAGCCCGGCACCACGGGCTCGGCCAACCCGAGCCGCGTCATCGATGGCATGAACATCCCCG
>CAYNFK010000020.1:0-53499 GCA_964396405.1 uncultured Enterobacteriaceae bacterium | reverse complement strand
TGCATGGGCCGCGGGATCTGGGATTGGCCACCACCCCACCGTTGCTGGTCACGCCTCCGCTCGCGCTGGACGAACGCTCGGACGCGGACGGTGCGGTGCGGGCTAAGCGTGCGCTCGATGTGGTGGGCGCGGCGGCCCTGCTCTTGGTGAGCGCGCCGCTGCTTGTGGCGCTGGCCGGGCTGGTGCGCGCTGTGGATGGTGCGCCGTCCTTGTTTGTGCAGACGCGGGTGGGGCGGCACGGCGTGGTGTTTCGCATGATGAAGCTGCGCACGATGGTGCCCGGTGCCGAAGACAGCTTGGGCGATCTGCTCGACCACAACGAGGTCGAAGGCCCAGCGTTCAAGCTGCGCGCCGACCCGCGGGTCACGCCCTTGGGACGCTTCCTGCGCCGCTCCTCCCTCGATGAGCTGCCTCAGCTCTGGCATGTGCTCACGGGCGAGATGAGCCTGGTGGGACCGCGCCCTGCGCTGCCCGAGGAGGTGGAGGCCTGGCCAGAAGAAGCACGGCGTCGACTGGCCGTTCGCCCGGGTCTCACGGGGCTGTGGCAGGTGTCGGGTCGGGCCTCGCTGCCGTGGTCGCAGTGGGTGGCCACGGATCTGATCTGGCTCACCACCTGGACCTTTGGGCAAGATCTGGTGATCCTGGCGCGCACGTTGCCGGCGGTCCTGTCGGGCCGGGGAGCTTGGTGAGCGAATGACGGCGTTCCCCGAGCCCGGGTCTCCCCAGGAGCTGACGGCGTTTGCCCGGCTGCAAGCGCGGTCCGCGGACCTCTACTACCGGCTCACCCTGCGACCGAAAGAGCCGCAGTGGGTGGTGGTGGTGCCCTCGCTCTCGCTCGACGAGCAGGAGCTGCGCAAGATTGTGGGCGTGCAGCACTACGAGGAGCGCCTGCTGGTGCACTTCATGCTGCTTCGGCAGCCGCGCACGCACCTGGTCTACGTCACGTCCACCCGCCTCGATCCGGTGATCGTCGACTACTACCTCTCGATGCTCCCCGGTGTTCCGCGGCACCACGCCAACAAGCGTCTGCACCTGCTCTCGTGCGACGACGCAAGCCCCGAGCCCCTCACGGCGAAGATCCTGGCCCGCCCGCGGCTGATGAAGGAGATCCGCGACACGGTGCGCACGCCCGATCGCGCCCACCTGGTCACGTTCACCACCACTCCGCTCGAGCGCACGCTGGCGGTGCACCTGGGCCTGCCCCTGCATGGCGTCGACCCAGCGCTGCAGCACCTCGGCACGAAGAGCGGCAGCCGGCGCATGTTCCGCGAAGCGGGCGTGGAGCTGCCCGACGGCGTGGAAGATGTGCGGTCCGAGCACGACGTGGTGGAGGCGCTCGCCGCGCTGAAGTTGCAGCACCCCGGCCTGCGCGCAGCCATGGTGAAGCTCGACGACGGATTCTCGGGTGAAGGGAACGCCGTGTTCACCTACCTGGAGGGTGACGAGAAGGTCGTCGGCGACGCGCTGAGCGACCGCCTTCGTGCCCGCCTCGGCACCCTGCGCTTTGTGGCGAAGCACGAGACCTGGCCCACCTTCCGCGACAAGCTCGCCGGCATGGGCGGCATCGTCGAGGAGCGCATCGAGGGCATCGTGGCGTCCCCTTCAGTGCAGTGCCGGGTGAACGCTGTGGGGCTGCCGCAGGTGATCTCCACCCACGATCAGGTGCTCGGCGGCACCGACGGTCAGGTGTTCTTGGGCTGCCGCTTCCCCTCCGAGAACGACTACCGGCTCGACGTGCAGCACGCGGGTGCGCGCGTGGCCTCGGTGCTCGCCGATCGCGGCGTGGTGGGGCGCTTCGGCATCGACTTCGTCACCGTGAAGACCCCGAAGGGCCACCGTCATGTGGCGATCGAGATCAACCTCCGCAAGGGCGGCACCACGCACCCGTTCCTCACGCTGAAGTTCCTCACCGATGGCGCGTACGAGCCCACCGATGGCCTGTTCTACAGCCCGAGCGGTCGGCCGAAGTTCTACGTGGCCTCCGACAACATCCAGCGCCCCTCCTACGTGGGGCTGCGCCCGGAAGACCTTCTCGACATCGCCGTGCTCCACGGCCTGCACTTCCACAGCGCCACGGAGCGTGGGGTCGTCTTTCACCTGCTGGGGGCCGTCTCCCGCTACGGGAAGATCGGGCTGGTCGCGATCGGCGACAGTCCGCAGCAGGCCCAGCGCCTCTACGACGACGCCATCGAGGTGCTCGATCGGGAGACCGCGCGGTAGCGGCGATCAGCGCCGAGCGACGGCCACGTCGAGGAGTTCGCCTTGGGCGTCGAGCGCGGTGCGCAGGCGCTCCAGGGCACCGGGACCGCTGCCTGCGTGCGCAAGGAGCTCGGGGAGCAGCACCACCGGCTTCGGGGCTGAGGCCACCAGCACGGCGTCGCCCGGCACGCGCATCCTGTAGGTGCCATCTCCCACAGCGAGGCTCGCCTTCTCGGCGATGGCCGCCCCCGACTGCACCACCGACAGCTTCCCGGCCGTCTCGGTGACCACCACGAGGTGCGCCTCGTCGGCCACATCGAGATCGATCCACAGCCCACCCTCGGCCGCCGCCACCGAGAGGTCCATCGGAAGGGCCGGGCCCGGCGCTGCGGCCCGGAGCGCGGCGTACAGCAGGAGCGCACACACCGCTGAGAGCGCGGTGACCAAGGTCCACTCGCGCCGCGCTGTGGGTTCGGGGGGCGTGACCTCGGGCAGGGCATCGCCCAAGCCATCCACCTGTCCCCAGGGCAGCACGGCCACCCGCGCAGGAATCTCATCCACCAGCGGCCCGATCAGGCCGTGCTTGGTCCACCGCCCTGGGCCCTCGGCGACGAGCCCGCAGAGGAGGTCTTTGGCAGGCTTCCCGGCCGCAGCCGCCTCGGCCAGCCACGCCCGTCGCGCTTCTACGTCGGAAGCATCCAGCAGCACCTGATCGCCGGCCACAGGGAACGCCCGCCCCCCCGCCTTCGCGAGCAGCTCGGGGAGGTCGCGCTTGCCCTGGGGGTGAACGTGCAGCGCCAACACCCTCACGCGGTCCGTGGGGAGCGCACCCACACGGGGCGGGATGAGGTCTTCGCGGCTGAGCGCACCCTTACGAACCAGCGAGCGGGCACGCGACGCGGTCACGCACTGGTCCACGGCGTCCGGGTGGAGTCCGTCGACGACCTCGGCCAGCGACAGGCTCGTGTCGCGGGTGCGCACGGCAAGACGGTGCAGGAAGTGGTCGAGGCGGTCGTCGGTCCACTCGTCGAGGTCTTCGCCATCCTTGGCCGCCGTGCGACGGAGCAGCTCCCGCAGACCCTCGTGCGCAGCTTCGAGGGTGAGCAGATCGATCTGCGTGGTGGTGGCGAGGCGATCGAGGGCGTGGCCATCGGCGAGGTGATGCCGCAGCACGATCGCGGCGGGTCGGCTGAGGCCCCGAAACAGCCGATCACGCCACGTGGCCACCAGCTCCCGGCCGGCATCTTCGGGAAACCGAGGCACCCACACCTTTCGGCGAGCACGGGTGATGTAGGCGGCCACGAGCGGCTCGGTGCGATCTTCCGCCACCGCTACGGTGGCCTCGGACGGCAGGTGAAACCACACGTGGTCGCGCGCATCGCGCAGCACCTCGGGCTTCACGGTGATGCCGTACGACTGCAACACGAAGGCCGTCCGGACGGTCACGGGACCCCAGGCAGCCAGCACAACATCGATCGGGGGAGGAGTAGACGACATGGGCCGACGGGGAAGACGGCGGGAGGGATGCCCATGATGCGCCGGAACGGCTTCGCTGTCCACCCGCGGCACGCGCCTTGCTCGTCAAAGCGTGCTGGGCATGCACGCCGACCTTCCCTGCCGTGCGTAGGTTCCCGCTCGCGACCCGGAGCGCACCGATGAATCCTTCCTCGAACGAAGCCCTCGTGCGCGGCGTCTTGTTCTTCGGATCGCTGGTGGTCCTCGCGTTCGCCGAGCAGCTTCGACCTCGGCGGAAGCGCGCCCGCTCGACGGTGTCGCGCTGGGCCAACAACCTCGGGCTGGTGGCCCTCGATCAGGTGGTCGTGGGGCTGCTGGTGTCGCTCACGCCGGTGGCGTGGGCGCTCGTGGTGCGGGAAAACGGCTGGGGACTGCTGCCACCGCTGCACCTGCCCGCTTGGGCCGATCTCGTGGTCGCCCTCGTGCTCCTCGACCTCGCGATCTACCTGCAGCACGTGCTGTTCCACCGGGTTCCGGTGCTCTGGCGCTTCCATCGCATGCACCACGCCGACGTGGACCTGGACGCCTCTTCGGGTCTGCGCTTCCACCCCGTGGAGATCCTGATCTCGGTGGGCATCAAGCTGTCGGTGGTCACCGTGGTGGGCGCGACGCCGGAGGCCGTGCTGGTGTTCGCCGTGGTGCTCAACGTCGCTGCGATGTTCAACCACGCGAACCTTGCCCTGCCGCTCGGGCTCGATCGTGTGCTGCGCACCGTGATCGTCACGCCCGACATGCACCGCGTGCACCACAGCACGCTGCCCAGCGAGCACCACCAGAACTTCGGGTTCAACCTGCCGTGGTGGGACTACCTGTTCGGCACCTACACGGCGCAGCCCTCGCTGGGCCACGAGGGCATGGTGGTGGGTCTCGACAGCTTCCGGGCACCCGAGGAGGTGCGCATCGACAAGATGCTCACGCTGCCCTTCCGAGAGGACCCAGGCGTGCCGTAGGCGATCAGAGCGCCACACACGCCGCCGCCACCCACACCTCCCGGGCCCCCGCGCCGAGCAGCTCCCGCACGCACGCATCGGCGGTGGAGCCTGTGGTGATCACATCATCCACGAGCAGCACCCGCTGGCCCGGCACCGACTCGCAGCGGATCTTGCCCGCGAGGTTGAGCTTCCGCTCGGCCGCATCCAGCCCCTGCTGCCGACGCCCTTGAGCTCGCGCCATCACATGCGCCACCGGCAGCCCCGCCGACTGCCCGAGCGCCTCGGCCATCACGGCGGCGAGCGCGAAGCCTCTGCGAAAGCGCGACCACGGCGTGGAGGGCGCGGGCACGATCACATCGAAGCCCGACCATGCCGTTGCGTGCCCCATGCGGCGCGCGAACAGGCCGGCGATCTCGCGCGCGAGGTGCAGATCGGAGTGATCCTTCGCGGACTGGACGGCGTGGCCCAGCGGGCTGTGGAAGCGGCCGAGCACCCAGGCGCCCTCGACCCCTTCCACCGAGAGGGGCACCCGGGCCAGACCCACAGCGCGACAGGCCGGGCACAGCCGACCCTGGCCGATTCGGCCACAGCCCCCACAGTCCGACGGCCACAGCCACTCCACGAGCACCCCGTGGAGCGGCAGAACCCGGGGCTGCCGCCGTGCCGAGGAAGCGCGGAGCCCGACCCCTTACTGAGCGGCGACCTCGGGGTGGGTGAGCACCTCGATCTTCTGCGCACCCGCCATAGACGTCTCGAACGCCGTGCGGACCTCGGCCTGCCAGGCCTCCACCCCGGCGGTGCCGACCACAGGCGTGGGCGAGATCTGCGTGGTGAGCGTGGACGTGCCCTTACACTTCGCGGCGCCCTCGGGGCTCCAGGCCGTAGCGAGCAGGGCGTCGAGGGTGGCGCCGACCTGCTCGGGCCAGTGGGTGCCGCCTTCCTGCAGGGAGCTGAGGTGCAGCACGCCGCGCCGCTGCCCGTTCTTGCAGGCGACATCTTCCACCAGCGCCACGCCGTAGGTGTAGCCGCGGTCGGTCCACGCGTCGGGGAAGGCCCAGCGCGCGAGGCCGTCGGCCGTGGCGGAGGCACCGAGCGCGGTGAGCACGTCGCGGGCACGGTCGAGCGCACGACGGGGGAGCGTGGGAGCGGCTGCGACCAGCGCGGCCTCGGCGGCAGCGGCCACCTCCGGGTTCGCTCCGCCGCTGCTGCCCACAGCGGCCGCATCACCGAAGGAGGTGACGAGCAGCGCGGCCTCCTCTTCGTCCTTCGGGGCGGCGATCATCGCGGTGATCGTGGGCACGGCGTCGATGCCGAGGTTCTTGGCCCACACCTCCACCAGGCCGAAGAACTGGCTGCGGTTGCGGCTGCTGCGGTCGATGGGCGAGGCGGTGAGCGCGTCGGTGAGGAGCTTCTGCACCCCTTCGGTGCGGCAACCGGCCAGCGCACGGTACCAACGGTCGATCCAGAAGCGCTCGCCGAGCTGGGCCTGCGAGCCCACGAAGAAGTCGCCCACAGCAGGTGCGTCGGCACAGGCCTCGCCCAAGCGGGCCACCATGCGACTGCGCTCGTCGACAGCGAGATCGAGTAGCCAGGTGCGAACGTCGGCCGAAGAGCCGAGCTCGACCGCCTTGATCGAGGCCTTCACGGCCTCGTCGTTGGCCGGCATCATCTTCAGGCGGGTGGTGGCGAGCTTGCGTGCCTTGGCGGCGTCGCAGTCGGCCAGCTCCACGAACGCGGCTGGGACCTGGTTCGGGCCCGACTCGGCGAGCGTCTTCTCCAGGAGCTTGGCGTCGCACGCGGCGTGAGCGGTACCGAGCAGGGCGATCAAGGCGAGCATGGGTCCTCCAGCAGGGGGGACGCTTATCCCACCGCAACGACACGTCCGACCTTCCGCTTCATCCCACCGTCACGACGAGGTCGCCCACGCCCTCGATCTGGGCGTAGATCTGCTGACCTGCCACCACGGGGCCCACGCCCTCGGGGGTGCCGGTGAACACAAGGTCGCCGGCCTTCAGCGTCATCAGGTTGGAGAGCTCGGCAAGCAGCTCCGCTACCGACCAGGTCATGTCGGAGAGATCGCCCGTCTGCTTGCGCTCGCCATCCACATCCAGCGTGATCGCGCCGGCAGCAGGGTGCCCAATCTGCGAGGCGAGCACGAGCGGACTCACCACGGCGCTGTGGTCGAAGTCCTTCGAGGCGGCCCACGGACCGCCCTTCTTCTTGGCCTCGGCCTGGAGATCGCGCCGGGTCATGTCGAGGCCCACCCCGTAGGCGTGGACCCGGCTCAGCGCGTCGTCGACGCTGATCTGGGCCCCCCCCGACCCGAGCGCCAGCACCAGCTCGACCTCGTGGTGAAGGTTCGACGTGCGCGGCGGGTAAGGCAGCACCGTGGGACCATCCGCAACGAGCAGCGCGTCGGCAGCCTTGGTGAAGTGGATCGGGGCTTCGCGGTCGTCGCCGCCCATCTCGCGCACGTGGGCGCGGTAGTTCTTGCCGATGCACAGGATGCGCCGGACCGTGAACGCCTCGGCGCCTTGCACGGGGAGGGTGGGGTAGGGCTCAAAGGTCGGCATGGGCACACCTCGTGCCGATCCCAACGCGAATCAGGCGACCCCGCCACCCCGTCGACGACGCAGGAGCACCAGCACCGGCACGCCCCACAGGAGTGGGTTCGGACCGCCCTGGCTGCAGCCGCCACCCTCGCAGCCGCCGGCACAGCCACCGCCACAGCCGGCGTTGCCCTCGCAGCCGCCAGTGAGCAGGTCGCCGCTGCCTTCGTACTCGACGGGTCCGATCTGCGCGAACACGCCGAGCCAGTCGGCATCGACGCCCGCCCCTGCGACCGTGAGCCCGGCGAGGCCCTGGCCGCCGATGGTGGGCAGCTCAAACCCGAGGTCGCCGAGCAGACCGCCGAGCAGCGGCGTGACCAGCGTGCCGAACAGGCCCTTGAAGCCCGCCTCAACCCCCGCGCTCGCTGTGGGGGCCAGCTCGTTGTAGGGCACGGAGATGCCGATGGCGTCGGCGTCGAGATCGACCGCGACACCCAGCAGACCGGTGCTGGCGTTGAGGCCCACACCCGCTGCGACATCAGCCGAGAGCTCCATGCCGAGCATGCGCGCCATGCGACCGTCGAGCTCGGCGTACACGTCGAGGCCGAGCTGATCGAGCGTGATGTGCAGGTCGCCGTTGGCATCGACTGCACCCACGGGCGGCTGACGCGGGGCCGTGACCAGCGCGATCGGCTGCGGCTCGGGGAAGAACACGTCGAAGTCGCGCGCACCGAGCAGCGTGAGCAGGCTGGTGTCGAGCGGGATGGGCAGGTCGATGGGGAGACCGCCGCCGCTCGACAGCTCGAAGCACAGCACGCCCTGGTACCACACGGCGAACAGGGCCTGGTTGAGGAAGTCGTCGTCGACAAGGGCGGAGATGTGGGGCACCACGCCGTTCGGGCCCCAGCCCACCTCAGGCACACCGCGACCCGTGGCGAGCGAGGTGTCGATTCCGTAGGGCGCCACGCATGGATGGGGGAGACCCGGCCCGCCGATGGCGCCTTCCATCGCGAATCGGATGCCTTCGGGGCTCACCGACAGATCCGAGGGGGCGAGTCGGATGGCCAGCGGAGCCCCGAGCAGGTCGAGCTCCTGCTCGATCACCAGATCGGTGAACAGGCCCTGCACCGTGGCTTCAAGGTCGCCGAGCACGCCCTGCACAGCGTCGTTGAGCAAGGGGGTGACCGCGTCGATGAGCAGCTGGTAGATGTCGAAGCTGAACACCGCGCCGAGGAAGTCGTTCACGGCGTCCACGAAGTCGAGCAGGTCACCGAGGAAGCAGTCGGTGATCTCCAGCGCGCCCAGGTCGAAGTCGATCGCCACCGGTGCGACATCGACGGTGACCACGGGCTCATCGGGCGTGGGCCAGTCGAGCGCGAGCGTGAGCGTGGTGGCCACCTGCAGCGGGGTGGGCGGGAGCCACACGTAGCAGGTGTCTTCGATGTCGATGACATCGAACTCCAGCCCGAACAGGTCGACGCTGGCAGCCTTGGCCGAGAAGTAGACCGCGCCGGGATCGGCCTGCGAGGAGACGTTGACCGTGACGACCGCGGTGATCGCGATCTCGTCCTGAGCAAGCTCGAAGTCGAGGTTGTCGATCGCGATGCCGGCCCCGAAGTTGGTGACCGAGAGCGCGTAGGTCCACGGGATCCAACAGATCTCATCGAACCACAGGTCGATGCAGTCCTCACCCGACGAGTCGCCTTGGACGATGTTGGGGATCGGAATGGAAGACGGCACCACGCCGCCCAGCAACCCATCGAGCTGGTTGAGGCCTTCGGGGGTGAGGTCGACCGCGATGGCGGGCTCGACGATCTCGCCAGGAGCGCGCCCCGCAACGGCATTCAGGGGCAGCAAGAGCAGAACTGGAAGCCAGCGCATGGCATCTCCCATCGCCCCGCACCGTAGCACCGGCGATCAAGCGGTGCGCTTGTTTCTACGCCGCCATCACGCGATCGTGGTGCGTCTTCGGGGGCGCTTCCCGCCAGTCGGCGAGCGCGCGGTTCATCAGGAACCAAAACAGCGGCGGAACCAGCGCGGCCAGGATCATGGCCGGGTAGCCTGCGGGCAGCTCGGGCGTGCCCTCGAGGTGGCGCAGCACGGGGTAGGGTCGCGTGGCGTGCGCGTGGTGATCCGAGTGCCGGGGCAGGTCGAACAAGAACACCCGACCCGCCACCCGATCGCTGTTCCACGAGTGGTGGGGCTGCACCCGCTCGTAGACGCCGCGCTCGGTGCGCTGACGCGCGAGCCCGTAGTGCTCCAGGTAGTTCACCGTCTCCAGCAGCAGCGCGCCGCCCAGGCCCGCGACGAGCCAGGCACCGCCGGCCAGAGGTCCCAGCAACGCCGTGACCAACCCGACGGCCACAGCCTGTCCGAACGAGATGCGCACCATCTCGTTGGCCCAGCCCCACCATGGCTTGCCCTCTCGGGCCATGCGCTCGTTCTCGAGCTGCCAAGCCGACCTGTAGCTGCCCACGATCGACCGGACCCAGAAGGCGTAGACGGTCTCGCCTTCGCGCGCTGAGGCCGGATCTTCGGGCGTGGCCACGCGCCGGTGGTGGCCGCGGTTGTGCTCCACGAAGAAGTGCCCGTAGAGGCTGGTGCCGAGCGCCACCTTGGCCAGAACCTGAGCCCAGCGCTCGCGCCGGTGGCCCAGCTCGTGCCCTACATTGATGCCGTAGACCCCGCACGCGAGGCCCATCGTGAACACCGTGCCGACCAGCTCCCAGCCCGATGGCGGCGCTGTGGCCATGCGCACCAGGTAGGCCGCGAGCAGCAGCACCTGCAGCAGCACCACGCCCACGAGCAGGGCGTCGAAGCGGCGGGTCGTCAGCGCCGCCCGCTCCCGGGCCTCGTCGCGGTTGGAGAGATCGCGCGGCAGCAGCTGGTCGAGCACCGGGATCACCACGAACGCGAAGAACGGCAGGTGCCAGACCGCGCTCCCTCCCCACACCATGGACGAGAACGCTGGCACGAACAGCAAGAACGCGAGCGCATACGCCACGGCGGGCATGGGGTCTCCGTCGGTTATCGAACGTATGTTATATTATGGGCGACGGATGCGCAAGCGGCGACCCCGTTGGGCTGCTGAACGCGCTGATCCTCAGCCCCCGAACCAGCTCCCCGAGCTGTCGCGCACGTTGCCCACTGCCTGACCCACCACCCGTGCTTCCAGCGGGCGATCGAAGGGCACACACAGCGCCTGCACCGCTGCGGCCGGCGTCTTTGGGTCCAGCCAGGCGGACCAGTCGGCAGGGCTCAGCACCACCGGCATCCGGTCGTGAATCGCCGCCAGCGCGGGGCTCGGCGAGGTGGTCAGCAACGCCACCGACGCCACGGGCTCCGGGCCCCGCGACCACGTGGTCCACAGGCCGGCCATCCCCAGCGGACCACCGCCCGGGAGCCCGATCGCGTGCGGCACCTTGGTCTTCCCTTGGCCCTGCCACTCGTAGTAGCCGCTGGCTGGAACGAGGCAGCGCGTGGCGCGGAAGGCCTCCCGGAACGAGGGCTTCTGCGCCGCCTCCTCCGAGCGGGCGTTCACGAACACCGGCAGCTTCGTCTCGCGCCACCACGAGGGCACCAGCCCCCACCGGAACGATGCCAGCTCGCGCTGACCGAAGGGGTCGAGCCGACACGCCACCACCGACTGCGTGGGGGCGATGTTCCAGCGCGGGCCGGCGTCGGCGGCGTCGGGCTCGGCGAGCGCGTCGAACACGGCCATCAGCTCGGCCATGTCGGGCTTGAGGAAGAAGCGGGCGCACATGGGACTACCGGGTCTCGCAGCTCGCCAGGTCGGGCGTGCGCAGGCCCCACCCCGTGGCGCAGGTCGGGTCGCAGACCTTGAGGGTGGCGGGATCGTTGCCGGGGTCGGGCTGAGCGGTGCAGGCGCGGCCTTGCGCCGGGAACGCCGGGTCGCCGTCGATCTCGAACGCGGCGGCCTGGCTGGCCGAGCAGTCGCAGCCGGTCTCGTGCGAGAGGTCACGTCCGCCGGTGGCCACAAAGCGGGCCGTGAGGTTCACGGCGTACGCGTCGTTGTCGAAGCGGCGGAAGGCCTGCGCGTTGTAGATGCCGTGCTGACCGGCGGGGCGGAGCAGGGGGATGCGGAAGCCGTCGACGTGGCCATCCGGTCGGGTTCGTGTGGCGCGCAGGGCGTCGCCGGGTGCTGGGTTCGGCACGTCGAAGAAGTTCTCGGGCTGCCCCTCACCGGTGCGGAAGGCATCCGGGCAGCGGTTCTCGCCGTTCGACGCGCTCCAGTCGGAGGGTCCACACGAGAACTGCGTGCCACCATCGGCCTGATCGTCGGGATCGAACACCACGGAAGGGTTGAAGTCGACACCAGCCCAACGCTGGAAGCGGGGGTCGCCCTCGACGACCCACTGGTCGATGAGCCACTGCTCTTGGCTGGTGCCGTAACGAGGGTCGATCGCGAACAGCTCACGCCAGCCGACCTCGGGCCCGAAGCGCTCGTCGCGGGCCCAGGAGCCGAGCGTGCCGCTGGCCCGCGCCATGTGGACGCCGGTGTGGGCAGGCACGGTGCTGTCACCCGCTGTGGGCATCACCAGCAGGCGGGTGGGCACGCCGTCGTCGAAGGGGTCGTAAGCGAGGTCGGGCGGCTCCATGAAGGCGTGTGCGGTCCACGCGCCCGGGTCGCCGGAGCTGATGGCGTGCTGAGCGAAGCCGATCAGGCGGCGCAGATCGGGGCTGTTGCGGTGGTAGCCAAAGCCTCGCTGCAGCGCGACCAGCGGCGCGCCCGCGAGGTAGCGACTGCCTTGGAACTCGGTGACGCGCTGGAAGGTGTCGACGCGGCCGACCTCCACGCCGTCCCGCGTGACCACCACCTCCAGCGGATCGGCCACGGCCGCAGGGTCGGGCACATCGAAGGTGCCGGCGATGTCGGGCCACCCGGTGACCTTGCGCCGCTCAATGGCGTCGAGCGCATCGGCCGCCACGCCCACCCGCGCCCAGCCGCGCTCGTTGAGCGTGACGGAGGCCTCCTCGCCGTTCGCGAGGTTGCGCACCGTCATGCGGTCGCCCGCCTGCACGCCCTCGATGAGCCCAAACTCCACGATGCGCAGCCGCGCTTCATCCTGCGCAAACATCGACAGCCGCAGCGTTCCGCCCTGCCAGCCCACCCCTTCGGCCCCCCGGCCGCGCAGGCAGTCGGTGCCACCGGCCGTGCCCACCGGGACGGGGTTGTCGTGGCCATCCGTGGGGAGGCACGCTGCCACGAGCTGCCCCAGCATCGGCATCACCACGGCTTCGGGCACGCCGGGCTGAGTGGAGCGTGACGAGATCTCGGTGAGCGAGGCACCGCCGGCGTTCGGGCTCGCGGCGTCGATGCCCGGCTCAGCGCCTGCCAGCACGCCGCTGATGATGCCGCCAAGGCTGATGCCCCAGTGGCCGACGGTGTTCTGCGGTCCGCCGAGGTCCACCACGCCGTCGCCGTCGACGTCGCCCAGCAGGCGGCCGCTGCGATCCTTCGTGGTGCCGTCCATGTGGCGCAGGAGGCGCACGAACTGCATCACCTCCACCACCGACTGACGCACCATGTCGCGGGTGTGGAAGATGTCGGCGGTCCACTGATCGACGCCGGGGTCGGGGAGGCCGTCGTTGTTGAGGTCGCGGTCGCGGCCGAGAGCGAGCAGGCCGGCCAGCTCCACGGCGCCGTAGGTGCGGAAGCGCGGCAGGCTCGTGAGCAGCGCACCGGCGGCCACGGGGTCTTCGATCCACCGGTTCACGCCGTGGCCGTAGGAGTCGAGCGCGCAGGCAGCGACGCCCATCGCCGTGTGGCGTCCGATGTGCAGCCCGAACTCGCCTCGGCTGGAGCCGTAGCCGTGGGCGAAGAGCACCGTGGGAAAAGGCTTGCAGAAGGGCACACCCTCGGGATTGCCGGGCGCGCAGGAAGCGGCAGGGTCTTCCACGGGGAGCGCGCAGAAGAAGGTGGGCTCGGTGGTGCCGTAGACCGCTTCGCCGGTGGCGAGGTTGAGGTCGAAGCTCTCGTCTTGGTCGCCGGCGTAGGACGGGGTGGCTTCGTCGTCCTTGTCGATGAGGAAGTTCGGGGCGCGGAAGGTGCCGCCAAACCACGTGCCCACCGATGAGAGGTCGGCTTCGATCGCGCAGAGGTTCGCGCCCCACTCGCCGAGGCCCTCGCTCCACAGGTTGGTGAGCGCGCCCGAGATGCACGGCCCGGACAGGCTCGTCTGGTCGGCGACGGCGTCGTCGGTGGTCTGCCCGAAGGGGGCATTGAGGTCGGCGCGGGTCCACAGCGAGAGCTCACTCACCGGGAAGTCGGTCTGGAGCTTGGCGAACAGGCCGGCACCGTAGAGGCCCTTGCGCACCTCCATCAGCTCGAGCGTGTTGCTGCCCACCGTGAACGTCCAGGCGAACGCGATGTCTTCGACGCCGAGGCCGTAGCGACCCAGCAGCTCACCGACGGGTGCGAGGTCTTGCGTCTGGTCGCGCGGGTTCACCGCGGGGAACGGCGACTGCAGCGCCGCGCCATCCACCCCGCGCATTCGCTGGGTGAGCACCACCGCGTAGGTGCACCGGTTCTCCAGCGGCCACAGCGGCTTGAGCACGAGCGTGTTCGTCTCGCGCTCGTACCAGGACATCAGCTGGTCGGCGACGCAGGTGTCGTACGCCAGCGAGCCTCGCTCCAGGCCCACGCAGGCCGTGGGGTCGCGGAAGTTCGGGTGGTCGAGCACGCCGTCCTGGTCGAGGTCTTCTCCAGGGTCGAGCACGCCGTCACCGTCGACGTCTTCTTCTTCCTCCTCGAACAAGAAGTTGTTGTTGTCGAAGTGGGCGTCGAACGGGAAGAGCGTGTTGCCCCAGGTGTCCCACACGAACCCGCCCGGAGCGGCCTCGTCGGCCACGCGCTGCCCGTGTCCGAACAGCGTGAGCGGCACGCGACCACGGCCCACGTCCATCGCGACTTCTTCGCCGTAGCGGCCGCAGTCGGGGTCGACGTTGAGCACGTAGAAGGCGTCGTCGCGGAAGTCGTCGGGGCCGGTGCTGCCGTCGCCGTTGTGCCGCTTCCACAGGTCGTCGAGGTCGAGCAGGCGGTCGAAGCGCACGGCGATGGGCGCGAACGAGCCGAAGCCGTCCATGCGGTTGAACTTGCGGCGCACGTCGCGCTCGTAGTTCGTGGGGGCCTGCTCGCTGACGTTGAGCCAGCGCCCCGTGGGCGAGGCCGGATCGAGCCGGGTGGCGGCGTTGTTGGGCAGCGGGATCTCGGGCAGGGGCCGGGCCTCGAGGTCGTAGACCACCACGGGGCCGCCGGTGGGGATCGTGGGCGCGAGGCCCTCGCCGCGCGGACCGTTCGCGCAGGCTGCAAGGGTGAAGACGAACGCCGTGTTCTTGAGCATGGTCGACCTCACCAGCGCACGGCCAGGCGGCCGCGTCCGAGCACCTGCAGTCCAAGCCGGCTGCCGCCGACGCCATCGAAGGCCGCGCTAGGCGCGAGCACGCCGCCCTCGCCGCCGATCTCCAACCCCAGCCCGCCTGGCAGCTTCACGGTGTAGCGCAAGGAGAGGTCCACTTCGTGACCGTAGAAGTGGGAGCCGCCGGTGACGCCGCCAGGTGTGGTGTTGTAGCCGCCGCCCTTGCCGGACTCGAACACGTCGATGAAGTCAGCGGCCGACCACGCCGCCAGGTAGCCGAAGCGCACATCCAGGCGCTCCACAGGCTGCACGCGCAGCACGGGGTTCAGGTAGACCGCGTTCGAGACGGTGCCTTGGTTGACCGTGTACCGGCCCGCTGGAGATGGACGCGCCACCAGCTCGGGGTCGGCCGCACGGTCGAGCGCGCGGGCCGAGATCAGGGGCAGCAGCTCTTCGAACAGGATGAGGCCGACGTTGTGGTCGCTGTGCATCGCGAACGTGCGGGCGACGCTGTCGCGGGTGTCGTTGTCGCCTGAGGCGAAGCCGGCCTCCAGCTTGGCGGTGATGCGCAGGGCGTCGTGGTCGTAGCGCAGACGACCCAGCGCTCCGAAGCTCTCCACCGTGCCGCCGCTGAGCGTCTCGTCGATCCACGGGCGGGTGGTCGTGCCCTCGATGAGCACGCCTTCGGCTTCGAGGATCAGGCGGTGCGGACCGCCAGGCTTGAGCAGCGAGGCCTTCGCATACAGATCGATCGGGAACGCGGTGACGGTGGTGCGGTCGGGGCGGGGGTCGAGCACGTCTTCGCGGTCTTGTTGCCAGCGCGCCACACCGAAGCCACCGAGCTCGAAGAACCGGTGCGCCACCCGGAACCCGACGATGCCGGCCACAGCGAGGTCGCCGGCGAAGATGTCGGCGTTGTCGTCGCGCAGCACCACGTCGCCGGCGACGAAGATCGTGGTGTTGCGCGCGGCGAACGACGCGGCGGTCGCGTTGCGCGCGGGCTGCGTGAAGAAGCCGACCCGGGCCACCACGCTGCCGGTGTTGGGGTCGCCGAAGTCGGGATCGCCGGCGCCGTCGTTGGCCAGCATGCCCGCGCCCCACGAGAACATCTGCACACCGACCCTGAGCTGCCCGGCCTTGGGCAGGTTGACGGCGACGCCGAGCTTGCGGGGCACGATGCGCTCGAGGTCGGCGCTGTCGGCCCGGCGCACCCGAAACACGTCGTCGGCGTACGAGGTGCCCACCAGCGTGCCGCCCGCGACGAGGCCATTGAGCGCCTCCAGCTCCATCTCCACGGTCACGAGGCTGGAGGGCTTCCAGTCCGCGCCGATCACGAAGCGGGAGCTGCCCCACAGCGAGCGGCCCGACAAGGTGCCCTGCGGGTCGAGCGCGGGATCGGTGGCGCCGATGATGCGCCCGCGCAGCTCACCCCAGGTGTCCCAGGCTTCGTTGCGGCGCACATGGACGGGCCGGTCGGCACCGTGGGCCCCGCGGATCGTGGCGAGGGGGTCGGGCTCGGGGGCGGCACCCCGGATCGCGTCGACGAGCGCGGGGTCGACGGTCTCGGGGAACTGGGGTGGCACGGCACCGTCGTAGGGGTCGGCGCCGGCGGCCTGGATGGCCTCGACCTGCTCGGGCGTGACGGTCTCGGGGAACTGGGGTGGCACGGCCCCCTCTTCGGCGGGCGTCTTCGTCTCGGTGCTGGTGGCCTCGGGCTCGGCCGCTGCTGCGAGACCGCCGACCAGCGCTCCGAACAGCACAACCTGGCGCATCGTTCCTCCTCCCTTCACGATGCCGAAGCCGGTAGGTAACGACCCACCAGCAGGTCGAGCTTCTTCCGCGTGGCGGCCGGGATCTTGGCGGGGTCGGTCATGATCGCATGGCGCAGCGCGTCCTGGGCTGGCGGACGCGGACCCGCGTAGGCCATGACCTGGGGCACGAGCCTGCGGATGACCTCCTGCGCGCGTGCGACGTTGGCGTGCACCGTGGCGATCACGGCCTCCACGCTCACCTCGTCGTGGCCGGCGTACCAGCAGTCGTAGTCGGTGGCGAGCGCGAGGGTGGCGTAGGAGATCTCGGCCTCGCGGGCAAGCTTACATTCTGGCACGTTGGTCATCCCGATGACGGACGCCCCCCACGCGCGGTGCAGCTCCGACTCAGCGCGGGTGGAGAACTGCGGGCCCTCCATGCACACGTAGGTGCCGCCATCGTGAACCACAGCGCCCGTGTTGCGCGCGGCGGTGAGCAACATGCCGCGCAGCGTGCTGCACACGGGATCGCCGAGCTGAACGTGCGCGACGCAGCCGTCCCCAAAGAAGGTGTCGGGGCGGTGGCGGGTGCGGTCGATGAACTGGTCGACGACCACGAGGTGGCCGGGCACGATCGCTTCGCGCAAAGAGCCTACGGCCGAGATGGAGAGGACCCAGTCCACGCCGAGCTTCTTGAGGGCCCACAGGTTGGCGCGGTAGGGCACCTCGCTCGGGGTGAGCACGTGACCGCGCCCGTGGCGGGGCAAGAACACCACCTCGGCCCCGTCGAGCTTGCCGCGAATCAGCGCATCGGAGGGGGCCCCGAACGGCGTGTCGACAACGACCTCTTCGACGTCCGTGAGGCCGTCCATCTGGTAGAGACCCGAGCCGCCGATCACCCCAACGCGTGCCATGGCCACTGCCTCCGCAGGCGAGGCTAACGGGTCAAAGGCGTCGCGGGTGGCGGGGTGGGGGCTTGGATGCGTCGAATGAGCTCCTCGGCGCGCTGCTGGACGTCCTGGTCTTCCGGCGCCCAGGCCGCGGCCACCACAGCCAGCTCCATCGCCCGCCTCGAGCTCCACCGCGGGTCGCCGAGAGCGTGGCTACGTACGTCGTCGAGCTGCTCGACGGCAGCGATGAGCTCGGGGCCTGTTGTTGCACCACACAGGGCAGGCAGCGCCTTAGGGAACCCCACCGCAGGGTCGTACGCTGGGCAAGGGATTGGGCCTACGGACGTGAGGATCGTGCCGACCTCTTGTGCCAGCACCTCCGCAACCCGGGCGTGGGTGGGACCGTTCGGGTGGTGGTCGGACGGCGACACCCACAGCGTTGTCGCGTCGAGTCCCGTCAGAGAGGGCAGCAGGTCCACGGTGTCCCAGCCGGCGTCGGCCGCGGCGGCCAGCAGTGCCGCGTGCTCCGCCGCGAGGGGGTAGTCGTCAAGCCGATGCAGCAGGGGGTAGGGCGCAAACAGCGGGCGCGCGCCTGCTGCGCGTAGCGAAGCGGCCACCTGGGCGAGCCCCTCGAACGCCTCACGGAAGTGCGGCTGCTTCGGATCGAGCGCGTCCCGGTACCCGGCGAGGGTCTGCTGCTCCACCACCAGCGCACCGTCGATCGCAGCCAGCCGATTCAGCAGCGCGGACCCCAGGCGCGGCGTTGCGCTTCGCCGGACGATGAAGTCGTCCCAAGGATGCGTGGCGGCACCGAGGTCGTTGTAGACGAAGAGCCAGATGACGACCTCGGGCTCCACCTTCACGCCGAGGGTCGCAAACATCAGGAACTCGTCGGCCAGACTCCAGCCGGGTGCCGCGTGGGTGAGCACACGCACAGGTGGACTGAGGGCGCGGTCGAGGGCGGCACCGAGCATGTCAGGCCCAGGCACGCCTTGGCCGGCCGCGAAAGAGTCCCCCACGATCAGCACGGTGGGCGCGGGGTCGGCGCGAGCAGCAAGGTCCTGTGCAACCGCCACGCCGGCGACCTCCGGCAGCGCGTCCGGCACCCACGGCGCGGGCCCCATTCGGGTGGGCGCGGGTGCGACGAGGCTCGCGACACCCAGCAGTGCCTCGGCCCACCACAGGGTGGCCGCGATCGCGAGCGCCCAGGCCACGACGCCCCCGCGGCGGCCCGCGCGGCGACGCCGAAAGGCCACCGCGATCAGACCGAGTCCCACGAGCCCCAGAACGCCGAGGTAGGCGGCGTCCTGCACGGGCTACCGACCCACGTCGGTGGACTCGAAGATCTTGTCGGCGCTTGCGGCCACGAAGCCCTGGAAGAGCTCTCCATCGGGCATGGGATGGCGCAGCGCGAACTCGTAGTAGCAGCTGGGAATGGGGAAGACGCCGTCGGCGAAGGCGACCGGCACGACGTCGGCCATCGTGCTGCCCTGCTCCAACAGCTCGGCGGGCGTGCCCTTCACGCGGCCGCCGCTCGCATTGATGCGAAAGCCCGCGGTCTCCACGAAGTCGAGGACCTTGGGCACTGAGCGCAGCTCCTCGGAGAGCGTGTTGATGAACACGGTGAAGTGGTTGGCGTGCAGACCGAAGGCCGCCATCCACGCAGCGTACTCGCTCTCGTCGAGCAGGGCCTGCCAGGTGTTGCGCGAGACCGGTGCCCACGGGCGGCCCGCCCAGAACACCTCGGGGCCGGTCACAAAGTCGGCGGGCACCTGCGCGCAGAGCTGATCGACCACGGCGCGCAGCCCTGCGGACAGCTCATCGGTGAGGAGCTCCGACAAGAAGACCTTCGGGGCGTGGGCGTCGGTGGCGTGCACGTAGCCGTACGCCCGGAGCTTCTTCTCTTCAAACCTGTAGGGGGCGTAGGGGACGTAGCCCAGGCCGAGCAGATGAGGCTCCAGGCGATCGAGCGCGATGGGTCCGCGGTCGTAGGTGCGAAAGGCGATGTGGTCGTTTCGCACCCGCTCGCCCCGGGCCTCCAGGCGCTGCTTGAGGGCGCCCGCCGCCGGTGCGATGCGCACGAAGTCGTCCCACAGGCGATCGAAGAAAGTGTTGAGGTCCAACGAGGTCTCCAGACGGACCACCCGCTAGTCGTCCGCGCTGCGACGCACAGGCGTGCGACGAATGGGGACAGCCTGACGGGTGGACATCGTGTTGATGCAGCGTATATCCGACGGCCGATCCACCACGAGCACCGCTTGCCGATTCGTGCTGCCACCTTTGGTCCCCTGTTCGCGCTGCTGCTGGGCAGCGTGTTCGCCCTGTTCGGGCAGGGTCCTTCGGCGTCGGCCCCCGTGTTCAGCGTGCAGGCGATCGCGCAGTTCGCGGGCGCGGAGGTCGCGCAGCTCACGCTGACCGACCCTGAGCCTGCTCCCGCTGCCGCAGAGGTCCGAGAGGGCACGGCTGAGGGCGAAGGCGAAGGCCACCGACGCAGTGAAGGCGTGGACGGCGGCGCCGGCCGAGCGATCGTTCTGCGGCAAGGTCGCACGGCGGCTCCGTGGGATCTCGACGCGCTCACCTGGGGCGACCTCGGTGCGCGTGTGGTGGAAGTCCTCGCATGCGACGAGCCCGCGCCGCGTCGCTTTGCCCACGCCCCGGCCCCTGCCCGCGCCCCGCCGCATGGCGCGCTGACCGCGTAGCCAGTCGCACCGGTCGAGCGCTTGCTCGGCGTGGTCGTCTCTCCTCGTGGTCACGCTGAGCCTCGCCTGCCGCGTCGCGGTGGGTCTGCTGCGGAATCGCGCACGCCTGCGTGCGCCCAACAACGCTGCTGCGTTGTGGAGTGACCATGTCGACGATGGCTTCGTCGGTCCCATCCGGGGGCCTTGCGGCCCTGCGTGCCCACGGGCGCGGGGACCTCCTCTCCGGGTTCTTGGTGTTTCTGATCGCGCTGCCCCTGTGCCTGGGGATCTCGATCGCGTCGGGCTTTCCGCCGGTGGCCGGCATCCTGACGGCCATCGTGGGCGGCCTGATCTCCACCTTCATCGGCGGCGGCGCGCTGACGATCAAGGGTCCCGCTGCCGGGCTCATCGTGATTGCGCTCGGGGCGGTCACCGAGCTGGGCGGTGGCGACGCGGTGCTGGGCTACCGTCGCGCGCTGGCCGTCGGGGCCGTGGCAGCGGTGGTGCAGATCGGGTTCGCGCTGATGCGTGCGGGCCGTCTGGGCGATGTGTTCCCGCCCTCGGTGGTCCACGGGATGCTCGCGGCCATCGGCGTGATCATCTTCGCGAAGCAGGTGCACGTGATGCTCGGCGTGGTGCCGACCGCGCGCGAGCCGCTCCACCTGTTGGCCGAGATTCCGAGCAGCCTGGGCCACCTGAACCCCGAGGTGGCGTTGATCGGCCTCACGGCGGCTGCGATCCTGTTCCTCGTGCCGCGTCTGCCGGTCCCCGGCATTCGACGCCTGCCGATGCCGATGCTGGTGCTGCTCGTGGCCGTGCCGATGGGCCTTGTGTTCGACCTCGAGCACCCCCACACCTACGTGTGGACCGGCGAGGTCTACCGCCTGGGACCCGAGATGCTGGTGCGCCTGCCGGCCAGCCTGGGGTCGGCGATCACCTTCCCCGACTTCTCGGCCGTGCTCACGCTCACCGGCCTGAAGTACGTGGTGATGTACGCGCTCGTGGGCAGCATCGAGTCGTTGCTCTCGGCCAAGGCAGTCGACAGCCTCGATCCCGAGCACCGCAAGACCGACCTCGACCGCGACCTGCTCGCTGTAGGCGTGGGCAACCTGGTGGCCTCGATGATCGGAGGCCTGCCCATGATCTCCGAGATCGTGCGCTCCAGTGCCAACGCCGACAACGGCGCCAAGACGCGGTGGGCGAACTTCTTCCACGGCGTGTTCCTGCTGGGCTCTGTGGCCCTGATTCCCCACCTCGTGCAGGAGATTCCTCTCGCTGCGCTCGCCGCGATGCTGGTCTACACGGGTGTGCGGTTGGCTTCGCCGCTGGAGTTCCGCAAGACCTGGAAGATCGGGCGCGAGCAGATGCTGGTGTTCGGCACCACGTTCGGCGTGACCCTCGCCACCGACCTGTTGCTCGGCGTGGCGGCTGGCGTGGTGGTGAAGGTGCTGGTGCACCTGGCCCGCGGAACGCCCGCCCGCGCGCTGCTGCGTCCGCCGCTGCACGTGCACCGGACAGGTGGCGAAGCGCGGCTGAGCGTCCGCGAGGCGCTGGTGTTCACCAACTACCTGGTCGTGAAGTCCGCGGTGCACCGCCTGGCGGCCACGGGCGTTCACTCCATGGTGCTCGATGTGAGCGCCACCCGGGTGGTGGATCACACGGCGATGGAGGGCCTCCACGATCTGCGCGCTACGCTACAGTCGATGGGCTGCGATCTGCAGATCGTCGGCCTGGATGCTCTGGCTCCTGTCTCCGAGCACCCGTTGGCGGCGCGCACCCGCGCGCGCGCCGCCTAAGCGGCACCGAGGCGCAACGTGCTGGCCTACCTGTCGACCTTCCTGGTGCTCACCCCCCTCGTGGGAGCCGTGGTCGTGGCGCTGCTGCCCGACGACGCCGACGAGCTCGCTCACCACGCAGCCATCGCTGTGGCGGCGCTGGTGTGCCTGCTCGCCGGCGTGGCGGCGTTCGCGTGGGATCCCGCCGAGCGCGGGGCGCAGTTCCTGGAGGTGCGCACGCTGTCGGAGGCGTTGGAGGCGCAGTGGGCGGTGGGCATCGATGGGGTCTCGCTGCCGCTGGTGGTGCTCACGTCGGTGTTGTTTCTCGCGGCAGTGCTGGGGTCGGGCGAGGTTCGACCCCACCTGCGCTCGTACCTGGCCTGGATGCTCGCGCTCGAAGCCCCCGTGCTGGGCGTGTTCGTCGCCCAGGACTGGACCCTGTTCTATGCGTGCTGGGAGCTGACCCTCCTGCCGCTGTTCTTCCTGATCAACCGCTGGGGGGGCGAGCACAGGGAGCGCGCCACGCTCACGTTCTTGCTCTACACGATGGCGGGATCGGTGTTCCTTCTCAACGCCATCCTCGTGCTCCTGCTGCTCGGGCCAGGACGTGAGGCATTTCCGGCCGGCGGCAGCGCGGCCGCCTTGCCGATCGGTGTGCAGCTGGCGCTGCTCACCGGCTTGATCGTGGGCTTCGCGGTGAAGGTGCCCTTGGTGCCGCTGCACGGGTGGTTGCCGCTGGCGCACGTCGAGGCTCCGGCACCTGTGAGCGTGCTGCTGTCGGGCATCTTGCTGAAGATGGGTGCCTACGGCCTGATCCGTGCGGTGCAGGCGCTGCCCGATGCGGCGCACCGTGTGTCGACCGTGCTGTGGGTGGCGGGCACGGTGGGCATTGTGCACGGCGCGCTGCTGGCCTGGCGCTCGCGCGACCTCAAGGTCATCGTGGCGTGGTCCAGCGTGTCGCACATGGGCTTCGTGGTGGTGGGAATCGCCACGCTGGGCACGGCCGGTCTGCAAGGCGCCATCTTGCAGATCGTGGCGCACGGGCTGGTAGCGGGTCTGCTGTTCCTGATGGTGGGTGCGCTCTACAGCCGGGCGCACACCCGGGATCTCGATGCCATCGGGGGCATCGCCCATCGGGCCCCTTGGCTGGCCGGCGCGCTGGCGTTCGGTCTGCTGGCCTCGGCGGCGCTCCCGGGCACCGCGGGGTTCCCGGCCGAGCTGATGATCCTCGCGGGCACCTGGCAGTCCTTCGGCGGCTGGGTGGTGCTGCCGCTGCTCGGCGCGGTGCTGTGGTCGGCCACGGCCGTGCGAGCCGCGCTCCTGCTGCTCACCGGGGCACGCACGGCGGTGGGCGAACACCTGGAGGACCTGCACCCTGCCGAGCTGGCCGCGGGGTTGCTGCTCGTGGGCGGCCTGGTTGCCGTGGGCCTCGCGCCGCGGCTGGTGGAAGACGTCAGCCACGGCGCGATCCACGATCTGGTGGCCCACCTGACCCAAGCGCCGATGCAGGAGGTGGCCGATGCGCTGCCCTGATCGTACGGAGGTGGAGCAAGCCCTCGCGGCCGCTGCTGCCCAGCTGCCACCGCAGCCACCGCTGGCGCGGTTCATCCATTTCATCTCGCTGCAGGGCGACCTCGCGCTCCCGTTTCCCGAAGCGGTACGGCGTGCGCGGGAGCGTAGGGGCGTCCACGGTTGGCCTGGGACCACCTTCGTGCGCGAGGCGATCCGGTCGGGCCGCATCCCACCCGAAGACGTCGCCGCTGCCCTCGTCGACGTGCTCGGACCCGACGGGGCCCTGAGACTCGGGAGCCACGCGCCTCGGCCTGTGCATCGACATGAGGTGCTCTCCGTGGCGCTGGAGCACAGCGTCGAGCCGATCGCCCCGGCCACGCTGCGCGACCGGCTGCTCGAGGGCGCCACCGAGCGTGTCCTGGCGGGTGTCTCCTCCGATGCAAGCCGACGGCTGCTGAGGGGGCGTGCTGCGCCCGGGGTGCTCTCGGAGCTGTGGGAGGCGCTGCGCACCCGCACCCTGGCGGTCGAGGGTGCGCCGCCGGATGCCCGCACGACGGTGGCCGGCGCGTGGTCCCGCTACGTGGAGCGTGATCTGGACGCTGAGGTGTCGGCTTTGCTGACGCCTTGGCTCGCTCGGTTCGCGGACGTCGGCGTGGCGGCGTGGCGGTCAACCACCCGCAGAGCGGGGCTCTGGCCCTGGCTCCAGCGGTGGGCCTTTCCGGGAGGGTGGGCCTCCCAGCTCCCGGCCGACCCCATCGATGCGATCCGGCTGCTGCTGGGTGAGCTCGGTGTGCCGCTCGACCAGGTCGCGTCGGCGGTGGAGCGGGAGGTGATGGCGCTGCAGGGGTGGTCGGCCATGGCGGCCTGGCTCGACGCCCAGCCGCCGCAGGAGGGGAATGGCGATCGGGCGCTCTCCCTGGCCCACGTCGTGGCGGGTCGGCTGGCGCTCACCGCGAAGGTAGTGACTGAGGTGGCTCCCACCTTGCAGGTCGGCCCGTCGGGGACCGCGCTCAATGAAGCGGTGGCGGGGTCAGCGCACGTCTTCGCCCTGCGGGAAGCGGCCGTGCGCGGGGCGTTGAGCGATGACCTGACCGCGCGGGTTCGAGCGCTCCACGACGCCGCCACCCCGCTGGCCGCCGCAGCCTGGCGACGCCTCGCCGACGCGGCGCTCCGTCAGGCGCACGCACACCACGCTGACGCACAGGCCCAGGCGGGCGCTGTCACCTGGCCGCTGTTCGTGCTCCTGCAGCACCTCGGGCTCGATGGTGACGCGGTGCGTGGGTTTGGCGAGGCAGGCCTTGCGGAACTGCACACCACCCTGGCGCGCTTCGACGTCGACACGTTTGGCGCCGTGGCCCTGACAGCGCTCGAGCGCGGGCAGCGCGAGGTCATCGGCCGCGCGCTGGCGGTGCACCGCGGCACGCTGGTGCAGCCCCCCGCGGCCACCAGCCAGGTCGTCACGTGCATCGACGATCGGGAGGAGAGCCTGCGCCGCCACCTGGAAGCGCTCGACGCGGGCATCGAGACCTTCTCGGCGGCCGGCTTCTTCTTGGTGCCTATGCTCTACCAGGGCGTCCAGGATGCGAGGGCGACCGCGCGCTGCCCGGTGGTGGTGACGCCTCGGCACCTGGTGGTGGAGCGGGTTCGTGCGGGCGCCGTGGTGCCGAAGCCCACGCGGACCGATCGCGCGCTGCGTCTGCTGGGTCTCGCGCCCCCCACCCGGGTGCCCACCCGCCTCGACCACACGGCCCCGGAAGCGCTGGAGGGAGCTTGCGCCAGCCGTCCGCAGCTCGGGTTCACCGACAGCGAGCAGGTCGACATCGTGGCGGCATCGCTGGTGGCATGGGGGCTGCACCACCCCGCGCCGATCGTCGTGGTGCTGGGTCATGGGTCCACCAGCACCAACAACCCCTATGAGCTGTCCTACGGCTGCGGGGCCTGCGCGGGACACCCTGGTGGCGCCAACGCCCGCCTGCTCGCGGCCATGGCGAACCGACCGGCCGTGCGACGGCTGCTGGCAGAGCGGGGGGTGCAGATCCCGTCCACGACGTGGTTCCTGGGCGCACAGCACGACACGGCATCCGACGAGGTCACCTGGTACGACCTCGACGACCTGCCGCCGACCCACGAGGCCGCGTACGCCGCGCTGCTCACCACGGTGCGAGCCGCCTGCGCATGCAATGCGAAGGAGCGTGTGCGACGCCTGCCGCTGGCACCGGTCGATTCGACCGACGCCGAGGCGCTGCAGCACGTGCGGCGGCGCGCCATCGACCCCCGTCAGCCCCGGCCTGAGCTGGGTCACACCGGCAACGCCCTCGCGATCGTGGGTCGGCGGGCGCTCACCCGGGGGCTGTCGCTGGACCGTCGGGCCTTCCTCGTCTCGTACGACGCGAGCGTGGATCCTGATGGCAGCGTGCTCGAAGCCACGCTGATGGCCTCAGGGCCGGTGGGGGCCCAGATCAACCTCGACTACTACTTCTCGACCACCGACCGCGAGCGCTTGGGCGGCGGGTCCAAGGCCGGTCAGAACCTCGTGGCCGGGGTCGGGGTGCTGCAGGGTGCCGAAGGGGACCTTCGCACGGGCCTGCCCTGGCAGATGATCGAGCAGCACGAGCCGCTGCGGTTGCTCCTGTTCGTGGAGGCCACGCTCGCGCACCTGGGGCAGGTCCACGCACGCCGGGAGGTGATCCGACAGCTCCTCGAGGGTGCCTGGGTGCACCTCGTGGCCATCGACCCCACCACCGGTGCGATGCACCGCTTCGTGCCGGGCGCAGGCTTTGTGGCGTGGGGACACGACCATGTCGCCTGAGCTGCTGATCGTGGCCATGTTCTCGCCGCTGCTCGCCGCCGGCGTGCTCGGGGCCCTCCGGCTGATGGGACGTACGCCGCAGGAGGCCCTGTCGGCCGGGCTCGTGGGCGCTGCCGCGGGTCTGCAGGCCCTCGGCGCGCTGCTGGCCGCGATCTCGGTGCTGCGGCAGGGTTCTGACGAGGTCCGCTTCGGCACCTGGGTGGCCACCCCCACGCTGAGCCTGCCGCTGAGCGTCCACCTCGCAGTGGAGCCGCTGGCCTTCCTGGGGATGAGCGGCGTGCTGGTGGCGCTCACCGCGTGGTTTGCGCGCACCTACCTGCACCGGGAGCCTGCGTTCCTCACCGTGCAGGTGGGCCTCGGCCTGCTCGGCGGCGGGGCTGCGCTCGTGGCGCTGAGCAGCACGCTGGTGGGGGTGCTGGCGGGCTGGGAGCTCGCAGGGCTGGCCTCGGGCCTGCTGATCGCCACCTACCCGGAGCGACGCGCGGCCTCGCAGGCTGCCGCTCGGGCGATGCTCACCAACCGCGTGGGCGACGTGGCCCTGCTCGCTGCGATCGTGATGTCGGCGGCGTGGGCGGGGCACACCGACCTAGCCGCATGGGCGGGGCAGACCGGAGCGCCGTGGATCGCAGCGGCCCTGGTGGTGCCGGCCTGCGCCAAGGCAGGACTGGTGCCGTTCACACCGTGGGTGGAGCGCGCGGTGGAGGGTCCCACACCCACCTCTGCGCTGTTCTATGGCGGCGTGGCCACGCACCTCGGGCTCCTGCTGTTGGTGCGCACTGAGCCCCTGCTGACGCCGGGCCTGCGGGTGGCCGTGGTGCTGCTCGCGCTCACCACGGTGACCTACGCGGGCCTGTCCTCGCTGGCGCAGCCCGACGTCAAGCGCCGGCTGGTGCTGCGTGCTGTGGCTTGGCTCGCCGTTCCGATGGGGCTGGTGGGCCTGGGCCTGGTGCGCACCGGGCTTGCTGTGGGAATCGGCGTGGCCACGTGGAGTGTGATCGCCGTGCTGTTGGCGCCGTCGTGGCTGGCGATGCGTCGCGTGCGGCCACTGGCGCCGGTGCCCAGGTGGCTCGCAGGCCGTGAGGCGCTCCAGGTGCAGGCGGCAGCACGCTTTGGGTTGGAGGCGCGGGTCGACGCACTGGTCGCTGGTGGGATCCTCGCTGCGGTGCAGGCCGCTCACCAGGTGGAGCGTCGGGGCGTGCAGCCCCTGCTGGGAGCTGCGGCTCCGGCGGTGGATGCGCTGTCGGGCCTCGCCGTTTGGGAAGAAGGCGGCGCGGACCCCGCCGCGTCGGCGGACGCGGATGCCTGGGCCCACGGCGTGCTCGCCACCCTCACGCTCGGTGCCTCGGGGTGGGTGCATGCGGTGGAAGACCGCCTGATCGCCCGGGGCGTGGGCGTGCTGCTGCCCGAGCGCGGGCACCGCCTGGCAGCCCGTTTGGCTGCGTTTGAGCGTGCCCTGCAGCGGCCCGAGCTGCTGGTCGGCATGGTGTTCGCCTTGCTGATGGCCGCGTGGTGGGGAGGTGGACGATGAGCGCCACGTTGCTCGCAGGACACGCCGCTGGCGTCCCATGGCTCACCCTGCTGTGGCTGCTGCCTGCTGTGGGGGCCCGCTTCGTGGGTCGCACGGCCAGTCCGCGTCGTGCCGGCAACCTCGCGCTCGCGACCCTGGCGCTGACGATGTCGCTCGCGCTGGGACTCGCAGCCGCATGGCAGGCGCTACCGCCACCGCAGGGCTTTGCGTTCGAGCAGCGCCTCGGGTCGGGCCCGCTGGGCTACCACGTGGGGCTGGACGGACTGGGCGCGATCTTCGTGCTCCTGGCGGTGTTGTTGGCCGCGCTGGTGGCGCTGTACGGTCGACAGGCCGACAAGGTGCGGGCTCCTGCGTGGCAGGCCCACGGACTCGACCTGTTGGCGTGCAGCCTCGGGATGCTCACGAGCCTGGACCTGATGGTGTTTGGGCTGTTTGGTCTGCTGGAGATCGTGCCGGCCGTGGCCCTCATCCGCGGGTGGGGAACCGGCGAGGGACGTGGTGAAGCTGCCGGGTTGTTCCGGCGCGCGTTCACCGGGTCCGGCGCGCTGTGGCTCGCCGGCACCGCCGTGCTTGGGGTGAGCGCAGGCTCGACCGACCTCGCCGATCTCCTGCGGTTCGACGTGCCGCAGCCCCTCGACGGTGTGGCCTTCGTGCTGCTGCTGTGTGCTGTGGCCGTGCGGCTGCCGCTGTTTCCGTTTCACGCCTGGCTGCCGCCGGTCATCGAGCACGGCCCCGTGGTGGGCCTCAACGTGCTGCTGCTGGGGCTGAAGGTGGGCGCTTTCGCGTTGGTGCGCTTTGTGCTGCCGGTGCTGCCCGATGTGGCCACGAACTGGGCCGGGCCGGTCAACGTGCTCGGACTCGTGGGGATGGCGTACGGCGGGGTGGTGGCCTTTGCACAGCCCGATCTGCGCCGGATGATCGCGTTCGCTGCCCTGTCGCACGTGGGCTTCGTGGTGCCGGGCCTGTTCAGCCTCACGGTGCACGGTGTGGAGGGCGCGCTGCTCGAGAGCGTGAACCTGGGCGTGGCGTCGGCGGGGCTGTACTTCGTGGTGGGGTTCTTGCACCTGCGCACCGGCACCACCGAGCTGGCGCAGCTTCGCGGACGTGTGGGGGGCGTGCCGCTGCTCGCGCTCACGCTGCTGGCGGTGGTGCTCACGAGCGTGGGCATGCCGGGCACGACGGGGTTTGACGGGGTGCACCTCGTGCTGGAAGGAGCGGTCGACGAAGGCGCTTACGGCGTCGCGATCGCCACGGCCTTCGGCACGGTGATGGCGGCCGCGCTGCTGCTGTTCGTCTACCAGCGGCTGGTGTTCGCACCGGCGCCCACAGACGCCGTGCGCCTGCCCGACCTGTTCCTGCGGGAGCTGGTGATCGCCGCAGTGCTCTGTGCTGCGGTGTTCGGCATCGGGCTCTACGCCGACCCGTGGATCGGCGCGCTGCAAGCCAACGCCACCGACATCGCCGAGCGCACGGGCCACGTCCCGCATGCGCCTCATCCCCCGCAGGCGGCTCCGCACCTGCCGACCCCCACGGAGGGCCGATGACGTCGGACGCTATCCAGACGCTCCCCCTGCTCACGGTGTTGCTGGCGGTACCTGCGCTCGGTGCGGTGCTGGCGTTGCTGGTGCGGGGGCCGGCGGCCTTGGGCATCGCTCGCTTGGCGGCTGCCCTGACGGTGGGCCTGTCGGTGCTCGTGGTGGCGGGATTCCAGCCCGAACGGGCCGGTCCACAGCTCGTGGTGGACGCCGTGTGGTTGCCTTCGGTGGGCGCGCGCTGGCACCTCGGCGTCGACGGTCTGAGCCTGCCGTTCCTGCCGCTCACCGCACTGCTGATGTCGGTAGTGCTGGGCACGATCCATCCCCGGCGGGTGCCGTCGCCAGGGCTGCAGGCGGCGCTGGTGCTGTGGCTCGGTACGGCCTTGCTGGGCGTGTACGTCGCACTGGACGCCGTGGTGTTCTTTGGCTTCTGGGAGCTTGGTCTCGCCCCCATCGCCCTGCTGCTCGTGGGATGGGGCACGGGTGCGTCGCCCCAACACACAGCGCTGCGCGGCTTCGTCTCGCTGTTGCTCGGCGGCGTGCCGCTGCTGCTCGGGCTGTTGGTGCTTGCCGGAGCGGGCCCGATGTGGACCACGGATCTTGGCGTACTGGCCTCGCAGCGGCCGCCGATGGCGACCCAAGCACTTGCGCTGGTGCTCCTGGGCATCGGCCTTGCGGCGAAAGCGCCGCTGCCGCCGCTGCACGGGTGGATGCCGGAGGCGCTCGGTGAAGGCCCCGCTGCGCTGGGCGCGATGGTGGTCGGCCTCAAGATCGGGGTCTGGGCCCTGGTGCGCCTCGTGCTCCCCACCTGCCCGGACGCCGTGGCACTGGCTGCCCCATGGCTCACCGGGGTGGCCGTGGTGGGCTCGGTCTATGCGGGTCTGCACGCGCTGCGTCAGCCCACCTTGCGTCGTCTGATCGCGTGGGTGGGCATCAGCCACGTGGGCATCGCCGTGCTCGGCATCACCAGCCTCGACGGGGACGGGGTGCGCGGCGGGGTGATGGCGTTGGTGAGCTTTGCGCTGTCGGCGGCGCCGGCGATGTTGGTGGCGGGCCTCGTGATGGACCGGCTGGACAGCGAAGATCTGCACGGGGTGGGGGGTCTCGCCACGGTGGCACCACGGTTGGCGGGTCTGATGGTGGCTGCCGGGTTGGCGATGGTGGGCCTGCCGGGCACCTCGGGCTTCGTCGGCGAGCTGCTCGCGGTGACTGGCGGGTTTCGTGCCCACCCGTGGACCCTCCTCTTCGCGCTGCCGGCCCTGGGACTCGGCGCGGTGGCCACGGTGCGTGCGGGGGAGCGGGTGCTCGGCGGTCCGCCTTCCAACCAAGCGGTCGCGGAACTGCGCGATGTGTCAGGGAGTGAGGCCGCACCGGTGCTCCTGCTGCTCGCCCTCAGCGTGATCGTCGGGCTGTTCCCGGGGCTCGTGCTGCACCGCGTGGGCGCCAGCGCTGACGCCCTGGTGTCCATGGTGCACCCCTCGTCTCCGACGGCGCTCGTCGCCGGTGTTCCGCTGCTGGGTCCGCGAGAGATCGCGGCACCCCCGTAAACCCCCTCTCGGGAGTTCGTGATGCTGCATTCCCCGTTCCGCGCGACCCCCCGGTCGACGCGAGGGCCGCGCTGCGCCCGCAACGCCGCGGCACTTCTGCTCATGCTAGTGACCGCGCCAGGTCTGGCTTCCCAAGGCGATCTTCGTCCGGTCACCTCCGACGATGGTGGGGCCGGGACGCCCCCAACCACGGCACCGGACCCTGTCGCCTCGCGCCGTGAGATGCGCCGAACCAAGGCCCGCCACGTGGCCGACGCGCTCGACAAGACCGTGGCGATCTACGGCTTCATCAAGGCCGATGTCGCAGTCAGCGTGGGGTCACCTGAGAGCTACGGTCGCCCTAACGCGAGCGCGATCACAGCGGCCGGCAACCCGATGTTGGCCGCTGATGCCGATGCGACCTCGTTCTCCTTTCAGGTCGCGCAGTCGCGGCTGGGCGTGAAGGTGGCTGAGGGGCGCAGCGTGCGCGGCCAGATCGAGCTCGACTTCATTGACTTCGAGAAGTCGAGCCCGACGGTCGCTTCCGTACCCCGGCTGCGCCAGGCGGTTCTCGCGTGGGATCCCGCACCGCACCACACGGTCTTCCTCGGCCAGACCTGGGACATCGTGGCACCGCTCATGCCGCACCACTTCAACCTCGTGGGGGCGAACTTCCAAGCCGGCAACCTCGGCTTCATGCGACCGCAGGTGGGCTGGCGCTACCAGCCCGCCACGCTCGCCGTGGGACTCGCTGTGGGCCTGCCCTCGGCCAACACCGGCCCCTCGATCGGGCCGGTGGAGCTGGGTCCGATGCCGACGTTCGCTGCCACGATCGGCTGGACTCCGACGGCGGCCTTCGCGCTGCACCTGTCGGGGCTGTTCACCCAGCTGGCGCCGACTCCTGACGAGCGCCTGGGCGCGTGGGTGGTGGCGCTCTCCACGGAGGCAACGACCGCGACGGGCTTCAACCTTCGCGCCGAGGCCTACATCGGGCAGAACACCGCCAACCTGGGCATGCTCACCCTCTCCCAAGGTCGGGTGGGCGTCGATCTGCAAGATGCAGGCGGGTTCCTCTCCATGAAGTACGCTGCCCATCCGCACGCCGCGCCCTACCTCACAGCCGGCGGGGCTGCGGTGCTCCGCCCCGACGACGTCGTTTCTGCCTACGCGCCTGCCACCGAGACCTCGGGTCCCACGCGCACCCCGGCCTCGGGGCCCGGGATTCGATGGAATGTGGCGGCGCGCTTGGGCCTGGAGGTGCCTGTGATCGGCGGGCTCGCCTTCCAAGCCGAGGCCTTCGCTCACCTCACCGACCACCAGCTTGCGGCCCAAGATGCGGCGCTGAGCGGGCTGGCTCGGAGTTTCGGCTGTGAAGGCGGCGCGATCTATCGGTTCTAAGCGGGCAGCGCGCGGTCGAAGGCCTCGAGCATCCGGTCGACCTGTCCGCCGGTGATCACGAGGGGCGGGCAGACCGCCACGGTCGTGCCAATGGGGCGGGCGATCACCCCGTGGAAGAGGAGGCGATCGCGGGTGGCGAAGGCGTCCTCTCCTTCACGAACCACAGCGCCCCAGACGCCGCCTTCGCCACGCACCTGCGCGAGCCGACCTGCCGCAGCGAACGCCTGCAGGCCCGCGCCCAGGGTGCCTGCCAGCGCCGAAGCACGGGCGAGCAGACCCTCGTTCTGCGTGATGTCCAAGCAGGCGAGGCCGGCCGCGCAGGCCGTGGGATGCCCCGAGTACGTGTGACCGTGGCGCAGCATCCAGCCCGGCTGCGACTCCAGCCGCGTGCGCACTGCGGGGCCGACGATCACGCCACCCAGCGGGATGTAGCCGCTGGTGATCGCCTTCGCGAAGGTGACCATGTCGGGCTCGACGCCGTAGTGACCGATGCCAAACCAAGAGCCGAGGCGCCCGAAACCGCACACCACCTCGTCGGCGATGAGGAACGCGCCGTGCTTCGTGCACAGGTCGCGCACGGCCTGGAGGTAGCCGGGCACCGGGGGATAGACGCCGCCGGCGCCCTGCAGCGCCTCGACGATGACCGCAGCCACCCGCCCCGGGTTCGCTTCGAACACCGCCGCCATCGCCGCCACATCGTGGTGCGGTACGTTCAAGAAGCCCGGCACCAGCGGGCCGAAGCCCTCGCGGTTGGGTGGGATGCCCTGCGCCGACGTTCCCCCGTAGGTGACGCCGTGGTAGCCGGCCGAGCGGCTGATCACGAGGTCGCGGTCAGGCTCGCCGGCTTGGTCGTGGGCGATTCGCGCGAGCTTGAGCGCGCTGTCCACGGCTTCGGATCCCGAGCTGACGAAGAACACTCGGGCATCGGGCATCGGTGCCAGCCGCGCCACACGCTCAGCCAGCGCATCGGCTGGACCGTTCGTGAACGGGGCGAAGCAGTGGTACGCGGCGAGCTGCCGGGCTTGGTGCGCGATCGCGTCCACCACGTCGTCGCGCCCGTGGCCCACGTTGCAGTACCAGAGCGAGGCCATGCCATCGACGTACTCGCGGCCCTCCGCGTCCCAGACCAGCGCGCCCTCACCCCGCACGATGCTCAGGAACTGGGTCTGGGTGGGTGGCGCGAACGGATGCAAGAAAGCGGGGAGGGTCATCAGGGCTCCGAGACGAGGGGTGCCGGGCCATCGAGGGCCGCGAGCATGGGGTCGGCGTGGCCGAGGTTGCCGGGGACCAGGCTCCACGCGCGCGACGTGGTGGGACGTAGCACTTCCATGCCCTCGGTGGCCTTGCGCTGACCGGCCGTGAGCGCGCGCAGCACGGCCCATCGGGCAACCTCAAAGACACCGATCACGGGAGTCGCCAGCAGCTCATCGACCCACCGGGTGCCGTCGCCCAGGGTGCGCTCCAGCCTTCGGCGAAGGGTGACCAGACCCAAGCCCGGCACCGGCGCGGTCAGCACCACACGCAGGCCCGGCCGCCCCCCCTGCACGGTCAGCGCCGTGGGGCCCCAGCGTGTCGGCACCGAGTGCGTGCCGGGGCGCGCGTGGGCCAACGCCTCGGCGAGGCCGTCCACAGCAGCCAGATCGCCGGCACCGAGCAGGCCGCCTACGGTGGACGGCGCCGACACGCGGGTCCAGAGGGACTCGGGGGGTCCACGCACAACGGTCCAGACCACGGCCCGGAGCACGCTCATGCCGGGCGTCGACCGAGGTTGGCCGAGAGGGTGAGGCCCAGCTGCCACGCGTCCGGGAAGGCGATCAGCGGCATCGCGATCTCCGCGCCTGCGACACGAAGCACCACCTGCCCGAGTCCGTAGCGGCGCATCACGAAGCCCTGCTCCACATCGACCGACTGGAGCTTGTTGCGCGCGACCACGGTGGTGGTGCGCCGGAGCCAGCCGCGCCGGGCCACCACGAGCTCGTCGGTGACGATCCAGCCCTGGTTCTTCCAGTCCAACCACGCGAGCGCCATGGAGATGGGCACCACCACCATCGCAGCGATCGCGCGCCAGTCGCCGAGCCACCACACCAGGGCTGCCGCGAAGATCACGCCGCGCACGAGCCCACGCCACAGCGCCCGCCGGAGTGCCGCTGGTGCCGGACGACCCAGCGGCAGATCGAGGCCGCGCACGATCGGCAGCACTGAGGCCAGCCGCGCCGCCACCTGGTCGCGTGCGATGAGCGGCACCATCGTGGCCGACCGCTGCGTGCCCCGTTCCCCAGCGCGCGCCGAAGCGGTCTCCAGCATCACCGACGCCAGCCCAAACCAGCGCCGCGCCCAGGGCTCCCGCACCTCCACACGCTGCACCTTCGAGACCGGCAGCTCCACACGCCGACGGGTGAACAGCCCCTCTTGGGCCACGAGCGTGTCGCCCGAGCGCGACATCGTGAACCCGTGGTGCCGAATGAGCGCGCTGAAGATGCCGACCACCCATGCACCCGCTCCCACGAGCAGCACGAGGGTGAACAGGCCTGCGGCACCGAGCACCGCGCCGAACCGCGACGTGGCCTCCGGGTCGTTCACGAGGCCGGCGTCCAGCAACAGGCCCAGCACCACCGCGGTGCCGCCGATCTCTGTGGACGTGACGCCGTACATCGCGAGGTCGGTGGTGGTGAGGGCCAGCACGGGCTTCCCGGCCTCGGCCACCGAGCCGGGGGCCTCCTTTCTTGCAGCCTGCAGCCGCACCCGCAGCCGCTCGGCTTCCGCGACCGACAGGGCCGACAGCATGCCCTCCACGTCGTCGCCGGACGCGGTCTCGATGCGCAGCTCGGCCAGGCCGGCCCACCGGTGGAAGAGGTTGCTCACCACTTCGACGTTCTGGACCTTGTTGACCTCGATCGCACGCCGCGTGCGCGAGATCAGGCCGGAGCGGATCTCGAGGCGCGAGCCGACGAGGCGATAGCGCAGCGTGAGGTAGTGGAGGATCGTGCGGACGGTGCCCAGCACGAACAGCAGTCCGAGCAGAGCACCGTTGAACAGCATGCCTTCTCGGTCGCGCCGCCCGAAGATCACGAGCGCTAGCACCGGCCAACCGAACTGGGACACCACCCCCCAGATCTGCGGGAGCAAGTTCACCGCGACGGTGAGAGGGTGCAGGCGCAGCCAGGCTTCGCTGTCGCCGACGGGCGCGGCGGGCACGGGCTGAGAGGCCGCCAGCTCGCGCTGCCGTTCTTCGATCACGCGGCGCACGATCGGCAGCGTGGGCGCCGAGGCATGGGGCCGCTTGCGCTTGGGCAGGTCGGCATCGAGAACCAGGCCCGGTTCCTCCTCGGCTGGAGGCGGCGCCGCCCAGGGAGCGTCGAGGGCGACGGTGTCTTCGTCGTCATCGACGTCGTCGTCTTCCCCCAGCTCCAGCGCCTCGGGTGCCGAAGGCAAGGGCGGACGGCGCGCTGCGAGGTCGGCCTCGATCGCGGCGATCAGCAGCGCCTCTTGATCCGCCCCGTCTTCTTCGGGAACATCGTCGAACGACAGAGGCTCCAGCTCGCCGTCGTAGGTGGGCTCAGCCCCATCGGCATCGAGCTCAACATCCAGCGGGTCGTGCACGTCCACCGGCGCGAGCGCGTCGTCTTCCAGGGCCAGCGGCTCGAACACCTCGTCGCCACGCGTGATGTCGTCGAGCGGGTCGTCGAGTTCGAGCTCCACGTCGACATCGAGCGCCACCGTGTCGGCCTCAGCATCAGGTTCGGCGGCAGCGACGCCGCCGAGCCGCGTCACGACCACGGGCGCACTGTCGGCCTCCAGCACCCACTCTTGGGGGGGTGCCTCCAGCTCCAGCTCGCCATCCTCGAGGTCGAGCTCGAGGTCGTCGTCGGGGGGGAACCTAGACGCCATCATCGCCCCGGGCGTCGATCAGGCTGTCGCGCAGGGCCTCAGCATCGGCCAGCAGCAGACCCGGGAGCACGCCATCGGCCCCTGAGCCGCTCGCTGTGTAGATGGCCACGCGCGCAAGCCCGAGCGAGCGCTCCAGGGGGCCCTGACGCACATCGACGTGCTGGACCCGCAGCACCGGCACCGAGGTGACGGTGCGGACGAGCACACCCCTGGCGATGAGCAGGTCGTGCTCGCGCCGCGTGTAGGCCCAGCGCTGGAAGGAGAGCGTGGGCATCACCACGGCGAGCGCAGCCTGGAGGGCCAGCCACACCACGGCGACGATCACCGCGCCCTTGAGGGTCCAGAACGAAGCGAGCACCGACGCACCCACCACGGTGACGCCGACCCACACCAAAAACCGGATCGCGGCCTGTCCGTAGAACAGGGTCTGCGCGCGAGGATGGAGCCGATTCCACTGCATGCTACGCGCCTATCGCGGCCACGCACGCGGGCGAGCGCTGCAGCCCATCATGCGCTGGGGACCTCGCCGATGTCGACGTGGAGGATCTCGTGCGCCCAGGGGTGCACGCGCAGCGCGGCCTGCTCGATGTCGCCCTGGCCGGAAGCGAGGCGGTTGATCGCAGCGCGGGCTTCGCGGGCAGACTGCACCAGCGTGAGCTGGTCGCCCGAGGCACCGGCCCATCGCATCTCGCCCAGCAGGTGCTCGATGTTGAGCGGCTGCAGGAGCCGCTTGGCGAGCAGCTTCCCCACCAGCTTGAAGGCCTTGGTGGGGTCTTCGAGGGCGCCGAGCGCCCGCGAGCGACTGACGACCGCATCGGCGAGGGCCATGAGGTTGCCGGTGGCCATCAGCCCGAGCAGCGCCTGCTGGTAGAGGGCCTTCGCTTCGCGCACCGCGCCGAGGCCCGCACGCGCTTCGGCCAGCCACGCTCGCCCGAGCTCCACGAGCAACGTGAGGCCGGCCTTGTCGGCCTGGTCGACGGTCTCTTCCAGCCGGAATGCCGCCTGCACCAGCTGACCGGACGCCAGCTCCAGCCGACCCTGAATCAGGCGCGTCTCCAGGCGCACGTCCAGCCGCTCGCCGGGCGTGAGCGCCGACGCCAGCTCGTCGACCAGCTCCTGCGCACGCCCCAGCCGGCACAGGTCGAGCTCGAGCAGTGCGGCGGCCAGCGTGACGGCCGCCCACGCCGGCACCGATTGTCCATCGCGGGCCTCCGCGACCGCTTCGAGCACCCGCGGCAGCGCGCGGGTGAACGCGCCAGTGCGCCGCATCGCCTGTGCCCAGACGGCCACAGCGAAAGCGCGCACCGAGGGGTCACCCTGATCGCCACGGGCCTGCACCAGCCGATCGAGCACATCCACGACCTGGGCCGCATCCCCCAGCGCGAGCTGGATCTCCGCCAGTCCGATGCGGGCGAGATCGGCGGTGTCGCGGTCGTCGTCGCTCATGGCCGCTTCCAGGGCCGCATCGAACCAGCCACGCGCCTGCGTGACCTGCGCGATCGACAAGAAGCTGCGCGCGATGTCGAGCGCGACGCGTGCGCGAATGCCCTGAGCGGCGCCTTCGGACACCAGATCCCAGGCCTCCAGCAAGAACTTGCGGTGGTTCTGGTAGTGCCCGATCGACCGCTGCTGCTCGGCCAGTGCCAGCCGCACCTCGGCCTCACGGGCTGTGCCGACGGCGAGCTTGGCGGCCGCTTCCAACGCGCGCGCCGCCCGGGCGTCCATCGGTCGGCTGCGCTGAACCGCCTCAGCGAACGCGAGGTGGAACGCCACCCGGGCATCGGAGGGCAGCGCGGGGTGGTCGGCGTACGGGTGCACCAGCTCCAGCAGCTCGATCGCCTCGCCCACGCCGCCGCGATCGAGGCGCGCGCGCGCCACACCGAGCGCACGCTCCACGGCGAGATGACCGCGCCCCACGGCCACCAGCAGGCGCACCTGGGCGGGCGACGCCGGCTGCGCCTCCAGCAGGCCCGCCACGAGGTGCTGGAGCATCGAGCGACGCCACGGCGGCATCGCCTCGCCGAGCCAGCGCACCACCAGCGGGTCGACCGGCCGCACCAGATCGCGGGGGAGGCCTCCCCACGCCACGAGGCCGTCGTGCACGAGGGAGCGCAGCACCACGGCCAGCGACGCGACCCGCAGGCCGAGTCCGTGCGCGAGATCGCCCACAGCGGCCTCGCCGCCGAGCACGTGCAGGGCTTCGAGCACCCGTCGCGACGGCGCGGGCAGCTCGCCGAAGCGCTCTTCGAGGGCCGCGCGCGTCTCCGGAGGGAGGGCCTCCAGCCCGAGATCGGCGGCCTCCCAGTTCACCCGCTCGGGGTCGTCATCCCGCACCGAGATGCGTCCCTCGTCGATCATGCGACGGAGCACATCTTCCAGCAGGGAAGGACGCCCGCCCGTGGCCACCTGGAGCTGACGCGCCACATCGGGCGGCGGAGGGCGGCGGTTGAGCAGCTGGCCCACCGCCACGGCCACACCCCGTGCATCGAGCGGCCGCAGGTCGACCACATGCGGCAGACCCAAGCGGCTGCGCAGCGCCGAAAGGGCTCCGACGTCGGCTTCTCGGAGCGCAGCCACCACGGCGACCTGCCCGCCCGCAGCGCGCAGATCGGCCACGCGGGCATCCACCCACGCGAGGCCTTCGTCCGACATCAGGTCGCCGTCGATCAGCCAGAGCACCTGCGACTCGGGCCCTCCCAGCGCGGTGACCAGCCTCTCGCTGAGGGCGCGGAGCGTGTGCGTGCGGAAGGTGGGCGACACGTGGTCCGCGAGCAGCTCGCCCAGCTCGCGCGCGTCGTCGCTGGGGAGCGCGTACGACACGGCACCGGCGAGGCCTTCGAGCCCCTCGACGCGGTGCGCCGGCACAGCGTTCCACCCGCGCTTGCTGGCGTCGCGGAGCAGCGCATCCAGCAGCTTGCCACGCTCCTCGGCCTCACCGCGCGCCACCAGGGTCAGCGCGGTGTTCGCTTCCAGGGCGGTCCAGATGTCGCGCACATGGGTGGACCGGCCCAGCGCCTGGTCGTCGTAGAGCGCGAGGCCGAGACCGGCGACCGCCAGCGAGCGTCCGGCGATCTGCTCCAGCTCGGCCGCCACCTGCTCGGCCTGCGCAGGACGATCGGCGGGCTTCTTCTCGAGCAGCCGCATGACCAGCTTCTCAAGCGCCACCGGGATCTCGGGCACCAGCTTGCGGGGCGCCTGCGCCACGGTGTGCAGGTGCATGTGGGCGACCTTGTGGGGGTCGGACGCATGGAAGGGCCGCCGTCCGGTGAGCAGGCGGTAGAGCAGGATGCCCAGCGCGTAGAGATCGGTGCGGTGGTCGATCACCCCGCCGACGATCTGCTCGGGCGCAGCGTAGGAGAAGGTGCCGACGAAGTCGCCCTCCTGGGTGATCCGCTCCAGCGGGTCCACGAGGTGCGCGGTGCCAAAGTCGAGCAGCTTCACGCGCCCATCACGCAGCACCTGCACGTTCGCGCTCTTGAGGTCGCGGTGCACGAGGCCGCGATCGTGCACGTACTGCAGGGCGGAGGCCACGTGGAAGGCCACGCGGATGACCTCATCGGTGCGGCGTGCCGTTCCGGGCGGGCCGAAGTCCTTCACGTGCACCTGGAGCGGCTCACCGCGCAGCATCTCCATCGACATCCACGGCTTCCCGTCGGCGTGGCCGTAGCGGTAGACGCGCACGATGTTCGGGTGGTTGAGGCGCGTCATGGCCTCGAACTCGCGGTTGAACCGCTTGATCGCCGTGTCCAGCGCCACGAGCAGCTTCACCGCATGGTGCTCACCCGTGGGCGGATCACGCACCTCAAAGACCTCGGCCATGCCGCCCTGGGCGATGGGCCGCACGACCTCGTAAGGACCGATGGTGTCCGGAACGTCCGACATGGCACCGAGCGCCCTCCCCTGCGCGGGGATGGGTCCGGGTGGACCCTACCGCGTCTCGCTGCCCGCGGCTGCCACCCGATCCAGCTCCTGCTCCACCAAGGCCGCGAAGCGCTCGTAGGTGTGGGCCCCTTCGACCGGAAGGCCGTTGAAGAAGAAGCTGGGCGTGGAGTGGACGCCGATGCGCCGGCCATCGCGGATGTCGGACTGGACCCGCTCGTGCCACGCGGGATCGTTCAGGCAAGCCTGCCACCGGGGAACGTCGAGCCCGAGCTCGGTGGCGTACTCGTTGAGGTGGCCATCTTCGTAGCGACCCTGGTGGCGGTAGAGCACCTCGGCCATCTCCCAGTACTTCGACTGGTCGCCCGCACAGTGAGCGGCCACCGCAGCGGCCTCGGCCCGACCGTGCCCGGGGAGCGGGAAGTCCTTGATCACCCACCGCACCTTGCCTGGGTACGACGCGACCAAGCGTCGCATCGTGGGCTCCATGCGACGGCAGTAGAGGCACTCGAAGCCGCCGTACTCCACGATGGTGACCGCGGCGTCGGGCGAGCCCATCGAGGGGTTGTGCGGGGCGAGCGGAATCTGAGCGCGCGGCACAGCAGGAAAGGGCAGATCAAGCTCGACGTGGGCGGCACGCTTGAGCCCTTCGAGGTGCTCGGCGCGGTGCTCGGCCCGGCGACCTTCCAGCAGCTGCTTGCGCAGGTAGGGCCGGGCCGCTTCGAACGTGGTGCCGGGCATCTCCTCCACAAAGCGCGCGTACTCCACCTGGAGGGCCTCTTCGGTGGGCTCGGGCAGCTTGGCATCGACCTCGGCGCGCAGCATGGCCTCGACGTCGGCGTGGTCGCCCGCGCGAACGGCTGCGGTGAGCACGGCGTCTTCCACAGCTGCATCGAGTGCGGCGTGGAGCTTCTCGTAACGGCTCACCCTGTAGGCGGCGTCCATGCGCGCGAGCTCATCCCCGAGGCGCGCCTCCAGCTCGGCGCGCGTGAGCGCTCCGCCATCCCACCGGGCCACGACGTGATCGGCGGCGGCCTCGGGCTCCGGCGTGCTGGGCGCAGGAACGCCGGCGGGCACCTGGCACCCGGAGGCAGCCAGAACAGCCAGCACGAACCCTGCGCTACCGAACAAGCCCTGCAACCAGATGCTCCCATGGGAACCTTGTGCGTGCGCCCTCGCAGCGCAACCACCCTGCAGGCTTCCGGCTTAACGTAGGCACCTAAGGGGCCTGCCCCGCGTGACTCTCCGTGACAGCTTGGTCATGGTTTCCTACTTCCACGGACAAAACCGGTGAATCGTATCTTCTTGGCGATGATTCTGGTGGCGTTCGGGTTCGCGGCGTGGGGCGAGCTGATGGTGCCGCCGCCGACTCCGCCCGAGCCAGTCGAGCAGGTCGAGATCGTCCCCGGACTCGGCAGCACGGATCCGACGGTGGCGGCGCTGGCGGCCGAGGTGGCGCAGCTCAAGGCAGCGTCCACCCCCAAACCCGCACCGGTCCTCTCGCCGATGCGGGCGCTGCAAGACGCCCTGCTCGGGAAAGCGAAGGCCGCCGTCGAGCTGGTGCTCGGCCTGATGGGCGCCATGGCCTTCTTCCTGGGCGTGATGAAGGTGGCCGAGGATGCGGGCCTGCTGGCGGTGATCGCCCGCGCGATCCAGCCGCTGATGCGTCGCCTGTTCCCGGATGTGCCGGTGGACCACCCCGCCATGGGCGCGATGATCTTGAACCTCTCGGCCAACGTGCTCGGGCTGGGCAACGCCGCCACACCGTTCGGCATTCGGGCCATGCAGGAGCTCGACAAGCTCAACCGCACGAAGGGCACCACCACCAATGCGATGGCGCTGTTCCTCGCCATCAACACCTCCAGCGTCACGCTGTTGCCCACCGGGGTGATCGTCTGGCGCAAGACCTTGGGCTCGATGAACCCGGCCGCCATTCTTCCCACCACCCTCGCTGCCACCTTCCTCTCCACCGCCACCGCCGTGATCGCCTGCAAGGTGCTGGCGCGGTGGTCGGCCAAGCCTGAGTCGATCACGCCGGCGGCCGACATCGTGGAGCTGGAGCCGCACACGCCCGAGGCGGTGGGCGCGTCGTGGCCCGAGTGGGCCTCGTGGCTCGCGCTCGTCGGAATCGCTGCGCTGATTCCGGTCACGCTGTGGGCGGGTGAGGCGCTCGCCGTGTGGTTCGTGCCGGGCCTCGTGGTGGGCCTGCTCGGGTACGGCGGCTGGAAGGGCGTTCCTGTCTACGAGTCCTTTGTGGCGGGCGCGCGCTCGGGATGGGACACCGGCGTGCGCATCGTGCCTTACCTGGTGGCCATCCTCGTGGCGGTGGGCATGCTCCAGGCCAGCGGCGCGATGGACGCGCTGGTGGCTGTGCTCGACCCGATCACCCGTCCGCTCGGCCTGCCGGGTGAGGCGCTGCCGATGGCGTTGTTGCGGCCGCTCTCGGGCAGCGGCGCGCTGGGCGTGATGGTGGCCACGATGAGCGATCCGGCCACCGGCCCTGACACCTACGTGGGCATGATCGTGAGCACGCTGATGGGGTCCACCGAGACCACGTTCTACGTGCTGGCGGTCTACTTCGGCGCGGTGGGCATCCACCGCCTTCGGCACGCGCTCTGGGCGGCCTTGCTCGCCGATCTGGCCGGCGTGGTGGGCACTGTGGTGGCCGTGCGTGCGTGGATGGCGCTGAGCTGAGCGCGCGCTCCTAGCGGTTGCGCGCCTGCTCCACCAAGTTCTCGAGCGTGGTGCGATCGATCGCGCCCGTGCGCATGGCCACGACGTGGTGGTGGGCGTCGAGCACAAAGGTGGTGGGGTAGCTGCTCACGCCCCAGTCAGACGCCGCGACGAGCTTGGGGTCGTGCAGCACCTTGTAGACGATGCCGAGCCGCTTGGACTGCACGCCCAGCGCCTTCGTGGACAGCTCCACGTCCACGCTCACGCCGAGCACCTCGACCTCGGGGTTCGCCAGCGCGAACTGCGAGAACGTGGGGATCTCTTCCCGGCACGGTGCGCACCACGTGGCCCAGAAGTTCACCACGTAGACCGGCGCCTTGGCCTCGGTGAGCACGTAGCGGCCCCCTTCGAGGTCCTTGAGCTCGAGCAGCGGTGCTTCGCCTTCGGTGACCGGTGCCGGCGTGAGCAAGCGCCACACCACGAGCGCCAAGCACGTGATCCCGAACGCGAGACCCCAGTCTCGGATCAGGCCCCACCAACTCTCTCGGTTCACGACTCCCCCCTACAACCCAAGCCTACGGAAGACCGGTGGTGGCGTCGTGGGTGATCGTGACGCCGCGCAGCACCGACTGGATGCCGGCCGAGACCCCACCGTAGGATCCAACGTGGGGAATGACCACCAGCCATGCGTCATCGAGGATCACGTCGCCCGCGACACCGTCGACCTCTTCGCCGGGCAGCGCCTCCAGATCTTCGCCGACCACGCCCACGAACCGACCGGCGTTGGCCGTGCCCGTGACGTCGTAGACGGGGCGCCCAAGCGCGGAAGGAGGCACCCACCACGCCGTGAACACGCCGAACGGCGCCCCCGCCGTGTCGTACGCGCCGCGTGCCCAGAGCCAGCCCGTGGTGTCGGCGTCTCCCTCGGAGGTGCCCAGTCCCACCAGCGCTGTGTTGTTGACGAACCAGGGGCGCACGGCTGTGGCCCAGCTCGGGGTGCCGGCGATCTTGCCGGCCCGATCAAGCACGTAGCGCACGCGAACGTACACCTCCCGGCGTCCTTGGAACATCAGCCAGTCGTAGACGTAGGTGAAGCCGCCGTAGCTTCCCGAGGCGGTGCCCGACGAGCGCCCGATGGCCGCCACCTTGCCCGCGTGCACGACGCTGGTGACCCCCGAGACGTTGTCGCGGGCGGAGACCCACGCCTTCGTGCCCGTGCCAGGCTCGGTGAACTGGATGCCGTTGCCCGCGTTGGTGGTGGAGAGCGAGCCCACCGACCCAAACGTGGACGTGGACAGCCGCGTGGGGAGGCCACCCCGCACATCCGCCAGATCGAGGCGGGTGGTGGCGTTGCTGATCGTGACGCCCGGCACGGTGTCGAAGGAGCTGAGGCCGCTCGGGAGCGTCCAGCCATCACTGGCGGGCGGCGCTGTGGTGCTGGCGAAGTACACGCCGAGCAGCAGCGTGCTGTTGGCGGCGGGCGTGTCGACGCTGCTCACATCTTCGTCGTCGTCCCACTGCACGAAGAGCGTGCCGGCCCCATCGCCGAGGGGGCTCTCGGTGAGGGATCCGCCCCACGCACCCAGCACCCCATCGGCCAGCTCGGCGGGCATGCGGGGCTGACCGAGCGCGCAGCTCTGCACCACCACACGAATCGAGCCTGGCACCAGCTCGCCCGCATCGCCGAGGCGGGCGAGGTCGGCGTTGAGGTCGACGTCGACGCCGAACGGCATCGCCGGGAGCGTGGTGCTCGCCGGCACGGCCACCCGCACGAGCTTGCGGAAGGGCCAGTCGACGTCCCACCACGCGTCGGCCTCGTCGATGCCGCCCTTGCAGTTGTTGTCGGCGCCGTCGCAGACCTCCGCCGCGTCGGGGTTGATCGGGAGGCTCGCGTCGTTGCAGTCGCCCGCCCGAAGGGACCAGCCGGGGTCCACCGAGCAGCGGAGCACGGAAGCGCCGGTTCCGTAGCTGTCGCGGTCGTTGTCGCGGAAGACTGGGAACAGCGAGTTCGGGTCGACGTCGGGGTCGGCACCATCGATGAGGTTGTCGCAGTCGTCATCCACGCCGAGGTTGCACACCTCCTGCGCGGCCGGATTCACCGCCGTGGTGGAGTCGTCGCAGTCGCCGGGCACGCCCACGCCGCCCTCGCCCGGATCGCAGGAGTCGAACGCCGTGGCGTCCACACCGAACCCATCGCCGTCGCCATCGAGGTACCAGGTGCGGAGCGTGGCAGGCACGACGTCGTCGTCTTCGTCGTCGGTGCGGGTGTCGCAGTCATCGTCCTTGGTGTTGCAGACCTCCGCGGCGTCGGGGTTGATGGCCGCTACGCGGTCGTCGCAGTCGCCAGGCACGGGCGAGGTGCGCTCGGGCTGCAAGCACGACGTGGCCACCACCGTGTCGCCGAAGCCGTCGCCATCACGATCCTGGTACCAAGCAATGCGGGTGAGCGTGTCGAGGGAGTCGTCTTCGTCGTCGACCTTGCTGTCGCAGTCGTTGTCGATCTCGTCGCAGATCTCGACGTTGCCGGGGTAGGCGTTGGCGTCGTTGTCGTCGCAGTCGCGCGAGGCGGGAGCGCCGTCCGCATCGGCATCACGACGGGGATCGGTGTCTTGCACGTCGGTGTCGTCGGGTGCGACGTCGGTGTCGGCGCACGCGCTCGTGAGGAGGCCGACCATCACGAGGTACCGAATGCTGCTCACCCTCCGACCCATCCTGCTCTCTTGACCTCGCCCATGGCTACCACGTCTGGGAGACCCCTGGGACGGTCCGCACATCGTCCGGACACCACAGGACTGTAGCGCATCGCTCGCTCGGTCCGCAGCACGGCGATACCGCCCGAGTCCGGAGAGGCTTCGTGCTCACGACCGCGCTGGTGCTGCTGCTCGCCGCGTGCTCAGGCTCGGGTCCTGCACCTGCGACCGAGCCTGCCCCCGCCGACCTCGCGGCCACCCACGGTGAAGCCACCGACGAGCTCGTGGCCGACATGCGGCACCTCCTCAGTGAGGCGGTGGAAGACCACCAGTCCCAGCTCACGTTCGACGCCGAGCGTCGGTGGCATGCGGCATGGACGCTGTGGTCGACCCGCTTGGAGCCGCAGGTTCGGGATCGGGATCGGGTTCTGGCGGTGCGCACCGAGCACGCGATGGGTCGGCTTCTCGATGTGTTCGCCGCCGGGCGAGGGCGCGTGGGCCCCGCGTGGACTCAGATGGACGCGGTGCTCGCTGAGGTGGCCAATCGCTTGGAAGAGGCGGCGGTCCCGCAAGAACCGCCGATGAACGCTGTCGAGCCGACCCCGTGATGTGGTAAACCGAAGCCGGCGCGGCCCCCGTCGCTCGCCGCACCCTCGGAGCTGTCATGGATGCCGTTCGTCGTCTCGCGTCTTTCGCCATCGTGCTGTTCGGCGTCATGTCGATCGCGGCATGGGCCTCGTGGTTCAACAGCGCGCTCGACCTGATGTGGTTGCCGCTTCGCGCCGAGGACTACCCGCTGGGTCCCGACCGCGGACCGCTGGTCTTCGGCTTCTCGTCGTTCCTCGTGGCCTACATCGTGTACCCGCCGCCTCCCGAACGCGACTGACGCGTCGGCCAGGGTGAGCGCGGGTGTTAGGAGCCGGCCTCGGAGCTCCTCGCATGTCTTTTGATCTGACGGCCTGGTCGCAGGTCGCCCGCAACGAGGTCGACGTGGTGCTGCGGCGTCGGTTCGGCGACGTCTGGCCGGCGTCCTTTCGAGAGCCCCTCGCGTACCCGCTGTTTGGCGGCGGAAAGCGTGTGCGGCCTCTGCTCGCCTTGGCTGCGGCGGAGGCGCTCGGCAGCGATCGCTCCGTGGCCGTGGATGCGGCGGCGGCTGTGGAGCTGGTCCACACCTACAGCCTCGTGCACGACGATCTCCCGGCGATGGATGACGACGACGAGCGCCGAGGGCGTCCTACGCTGCACAAGGCCTACGATGAAGGCACGGCCGTGCTCGTCGGCGATGCGCTCCTCACCGAAGCGTTCGCTGTGCTCGCCGAGTCCACCGCGCCCGCCAAGGTGCGGATCAAGTGGGTGAGCGAGCTGGCGCGGGCTTCGGGCGCGCTCGGCATGGTGGGCGGTCAGGTGGCCGACATCACCCTGGGTGCCTCGGTCACCGATGTCGACACGCTCCTGCGGCTGCACGCGCTCAAGACCGGGGCGCTGATCCAGGCGGCCCTCGTGATGGGTGCCCTGGCCGCGGATGCCGGCGTGCGTGAGCTCGCGGGCCTCGCCACCTACGGTGCGCACGTGGGTCTGGCTTTCCAGCTCGCCGACGACGTGCTCGATGCCCACGAGGCCGAAGACGACGACGGTCCGCCGAGCTTCGTGCGTCTGATCGGTCTTGAGGCCACCCGCGCGCGCGCCGACCGCTGCGTTGCGGAGGCGATCGAGGCCATCGCCAAGCTGCCCTACCCCGATCCGCTTGTGGCCCTGGCCCACTTCAGCGTCCAGCGGAGCCACTGACATCGGCCGCCCCTCGCTCGAGCGCCTGGATCGTCTGCTCGTGGAGCGCGGGCTCGCGGGCAGCCGTCAGCGTGCGCGGGAGCTGATCGAAGAGGGTGCGGTCTCCGTGGACGGCATCGTGGCCACGCGCGTGGCCACCCAGGTGCGGCCCGATCAGACCCTCGCCCTCGTGCGCTCCGATCACGTGTGGGTGGGGCGTGGCGCGCTCAAGCTGCTCGGCGTGTGGGACACGCTCGACGTACACGCCGAAGGCCTCGTCTGCGCCGACCTCGGTGCGAGCACAGGCGGCTTCACCGAGGTGCTGCTCCACCACGGCGCCCGCAGGGTCTACGCCGTGGATGTGGGCCACAACCAGCTCGCCTGGAAGCTGCGCAGCGATCCGCGCGTGGAGGTGATGGAGGGGGTGAACGCCCGCCACCTCACCTCGCTGCCCGAGCCGATCGACCTCGTGGTGGGCGACCTGTCGTTCATCTCGCTCTCGCTGATCCTGCCGGCCATAGCGTCGCTCACGCACCCGGGAAGCCGGGTGGTGGTGCTGGTGAAGCCTCAGTTCGAAGCCGGCCGCGAGGCGATCGCCTCCGGCGGTGTCGTGCGCGATGAGGCGGCACGCGCCGCAGCGATCGCGCGGGTGCGCCACGAGGCCGACGCTGCGGGCTTCGAGGTGCTCGGAGGCGCCGACAGCACCGTCGCAGGCGCACGATCCGGCAACGTGGAGCACTTCCTGAGCCTACGGCGGCGCGACCTCACAGCGCCTGCGCCGGGCTGAGCCCCAGCAGCGTCCACGTCTTGCGGGTGGCGATGCCCTCATCGTCCACGGCGCGCACAGCGATCACGTTGACACCTTCGATGAGCTCGAGGGTGGGCTCCAAGCTCACGGCGCGTGCGTCTCCCGGGCTCCACGCCACCTTCTGGCCGTTGTGGAACACCACGAGCGACGTGATCTGGCGCTCGTCGAGCGCCTCCACGAACACCCGCATCGGACCCGGAGCGGCTGAGAGCGTGGGGGCCTCAAAGCGCACGTCGGGCGCAGCGAGGTCGACCGGCCGACCATCCCGCTGCAGCGGCAGCTCCCAGGCGAGGATGCGGCCATGGCCTGCGGCGTCCACATGCAGCCGGAGCGGGAAAGACGCTGGCACCTGCGGACCCAGGCGCACCTCGAGATCGAAGGTGGTGGTGCCGCCAGGCACGAGGCTCGGCGTGCGTGCGCCGCGCTCCACCAGCTCCACATCGAGGTCGTAGGGCCAAGCGAGCTCGGCCTCGACGTCGTCGAGCAGCGTGGTGGTGAGGTTGCGCAGGGTGACCCGCACCACCGACTTCTCGGCGTCTTCCACGAGACGCGCGGTCACCGCGAGGCGGGCGCCTTCGGTGGCTGGGGCGGAGAGCGTGGCCTGCCCCCCTGAGACCGACGCGCGCTGGTCGGCGTGCACCGTGAGCGACACCACGTCCTGACGGGCCGGAAGCCCCCGTGGCAGCGGCACCTCCAGGGTGGCGGTCTCGGCCGTTCCGGGCGCGACGCGGCCCACCGGCACCACCCAGCCGTCCCACGGCCCGAAGGCCGAGGCCGTTCGCACCATGGTGCGGTAGAGCGTGGTGGGGCCGTGGTTCTCGAGCTTCAGCACCCAGCGCACGGTGTCGGGCGTGCTCCCGGGCTCAGATGTGAGCGACACCCGCACCTCGGGCCTCCCGCCGGGTGCCTGCGCGGCGGTCCAGTCGTGGCCACGCTCAGCGAGCGCTTTGGCCAGCGCGGCCATCTCTTCGGCCCGCAGCGCGTCGGCCTCACGACGCAGGGCGGCGAGCACGCCATCACGGGAGCGATCGCCGGCCGACAGCACCGCGCGCCGGGCGAGCTCCCGCAGGGGGTCGTCGGCCATCACCGCTGCCGTCTCGTCGGCGCTCGCCCCCGACACCACGGGGAGCACCGCCTCCCACGGCACCCCCTCACGCGAGAGGTTCCAGCCGCTGCCGAGCCTCAGGGCTTCGTCGCGCACCGACATCCGCCCCACCACCACGTCGGCGTGCAGGCCCTCGCCGCCCACGTGCCGGTCGTTGGCCAGCACGTACTCGGCCACCGTGAGCTTGAGACGGGCCGAGCTGTCGAGGTCGTAGATCTTCTGCACCAGCCCCTTGCCGTAGGTGCGCTGACCCAAGAGCGCCGCGCGCCCTTGTTCCATCAGCGCGCCCGCGATGATCTCTGCGCCCGACGCTGTGGCCGCGTCGACCAGCACCACCATGGGGGCAGTGATCTCATCACCCGTGAGGCGCCCCTCGATGCGGTCGGTGAGCTGCGGCACCGGCCGGCCATCACGGCCCGCCGTGGTGAGCAGGAGGCCGTCGCCAACGAAGCGATCGACCACAGCCGCCGACTCGCGCATCGAGCCACCGCTGTTCTGCCGCAGGTCGAGCACCAGCCCGTTCGACACCGCACCGCTGCGCTGCAGCGCCGTGATCGAGCGCGTGAGGTTCACGAGCGTCTTCTGCGAGATGCTGTCGATGCGCAGGTAGCCCACACCGCCGGGCAGCACGTCGTGCACCACGTTCGGGACCACCACCTCGGCCCGCGCCAGCGCCACCGTGAACGACGTTCCCGGCTCGTCGTCGGTGGCGGCGCGCTCGATGTCGAGCGTGACGTTGGTGCCCACCTCGCCCCGGATGCGACGCACCGCTTCGTTGATCGGCATCGCCGCCGTGGGCACGCCGTCGATGCGCACGACGTGGTCGCCCTCGTGCAGGTCGAGCCGCTCGGCCGGGCCGCCGCCGAACAGGCCGACGATCTGGAGCTGGTCGTCCACGAAGCGCAGGCGGGCGCCGATGCCCACCAGCGTGCCCTTGAGGCGCGCATCAAAGCGGTCGAGGCCGTCGCCGGTGAGCACGCGGCTGTAGCGGTCGAGGGCCATGGTGGCGCCGTTGAGCGTGGCGTAGCGCGCGTCGACGTCGCCCAGCGGGTAGCCCGACGCCAGCAGGGCCGTCTCGATCGCGTAGAGCGCCGCCGGCAGCGACTCAGGACCCTCCACCCACACCGTGGCTAGCTCCTCAGTGGCCCCGCGCAGCAGGGTGAGGCCGCTCGGCTTCTTCTCCACGCGCAGCCAGTCGATGCGGTCTTCGAGGTGCGTTCCGGCGGCGTGCAGCATCGCCTCGGCCGTGGCTTCTTCGGGCTTGAGGTAGAGCGTGCCCACCAAGTCGACCATCTGGCCGTAGACCGCGGGCACCTCGGCGGCTTCGGCTGGGTGCGTCCAGGTCGAGAGCGCCAGCAACCAACCGAGCCACACCACAGCGAACCCCACGGCTGCTCTTCCTAGCGGACGCGAGGCGAACCGTCCGCAGGGATGAGGTCTGCCTTGGTCAGCGGGGGAACTGGGGCAGCATGGCCGGGAGCAGGTCCCACCGCTCGCCCACGATCACGGCCGCCGACACCACACCAAACATGAGGGCCGACACCAGGATCGGAACGTCGCGCAGCAGGGTCTCATCGGGGGCAGCGCCCTCGCCCTTCTGCTCCACCAGGTACACGTAGCGGAAGATCACGTAGAGCACGATGGGCACGGTGAGCACCATCCACGGTGAGGGCGCGCCCAGCACCGCGTACAGCGCATACGAGAGCACCGTGTTGGCCGTGACGATGCTCTGGAACTCGGTGAGCATCTTCTCGCTGTAGTCCTCGAGGTTGCGACGCGTGCCCGAGGCGCCGCCGAGCTCCCGCAGCTCGGCGCGTCGCTTGTTGAAGCCCATGAACAGCGCGAAGAACGCCGTGCACAAGAAGAGCCACGCGCTGACGTGCACCTGGATCGCGAGCGCACCGGCCACCACGCGCCACACGAAGCCCGACGCGAGGAACATCACGTCCAAGATCACGAAGTGCTTGAAGTAGTACGAGTACGACAGGGTGGTGACCAGGTACAGCAGGCCCACAGCGAGGAACCAGGGCCCCAACCACCACGCCATGGCCACACCCAAGCCGAGCACGGCCACCATCTCCACGATCGCCACGCGCTCGGGCAGCGCGCCCGAGGCGATGGGCCGGAACTTCTTCTTCGGGTGCTTCCGGTCGGCCTCCCGGTCCAGGTAGTCGTTGAAGATGTAGCCAGACGAAGCGAGCAAGCTGAACGCGATGAAGCCGGCCACGGCGTTCACCACGGACTCGATCACCAGGAACTCGCCCGAGAAGATCAGCGCCGCGAACAGCAAGGCGTTCTTGGCCCACTGCTTCGGTCGCAGCTGGGCTAACGCCGCACGAACCCACCCCATCTCGCTCACTCCTCCGCTGGGGGGGCTGGCTCGGGCTCGGTGGGCAGCGCCACCGGCTCCACGAACAGCACCCGATGCTCTCCCGCCACGAGGGCGAGCTCCACGTTCCACGCCGACTGCCCCGGACGCTCCACGCGCACGAGGTGGGTGCCCGCGGTGAGTGACGTGGGGCCGAGGACCGCCTTGCCATCGATCAGCACGCTGCCGCTTTCGGCACCCCGAACTTCGAGCACCGGCTGGTCGAGCCGCAGGCTCTCGGTCTGGAGCGCGCCGACCACGGCCAGCGCACCCGCTGCTGCACCCGCCGCCACCAGGCCGAAGCCGAGCAGCGCACCCGTGAGCCAGAAGGTGCGGGGTGCGGGGGGCTCCACCGGCTGGAGGTCGAGGCCGGTGATGGCCACGTCGCCACCGCGAGGGTCGCGCAGGTTCTCGATCGCCGACGCCACATCGGCGCGCACCTCGGTGACCCCGCCTTCGTTCCAGCCCTGCGAAGGTGCAGGCGGTGCCTCGATGGCTCGCACCGACTGACTCACCGCCGCCTGCACCGCCCCCACGGCGGTGCGTCCGTCGTCGTCGTCGAGCAGGAGCGCGGCGTCCTGGGGCCGCACGAGCGGCTCGGTGCGATCGCCGCCGAGCGGAACCGACACGATGTCGTCGGCGTAGGCGTCGACGTTGGGACGGGTGGGCGGGGAGTCATCGTCGGTGTCGAGCAGATCCACAGCGCGGGCCTGACCGGCCTGCACCTCCGCCCAGCGCTCAGGCTCATCGAACAGCTCCCGCAGCCACGCCGCGAGCGTCTCTTGCGTGAACACGTCGCCGCCGCCTTCCAGCGACGCCTCGGCCAGCGCTTCCTTGAGCTCGCGCACCGAGCCGGCGCGGCGCGATCGATCGCCCTGCAGCGCGTGGTCGAGCGCTGCGCGCAGCGCCTCCGGCACATCCGGACGGGCCGCCGCCAGATCCCGACGCCGACCTGCCAGGATCGCGCCCCGCAGGCCACCCTCGCCGGTCTCATCAAACGGGTGGGCGAGCAGCAGGGCACGGCTGAGCAGCATCGCCACCGCGAACACGTCGGTGCTCGCATCGGGCTGCTGACCCGAGAGCTGCTCGGGCGCCGAGCGTTCGACCCGCGGCGTGCCGGGCACCTGGCCCAGCTCGTCGCAGAGCCGCGCGATGCCGAAGTCGCTGACCTTCACCTCGCCGCCGCGCGAGATCAGCACGTCTTCGACGCCGAGCGCGCCGTGCACGAACGGATCGGCGGCCGCGTGTCCCTCGCCCAGCGACTGCCGCTCGTGGGCGTACTCCACGGCCTTGAGCACCTGCCAGCCGATCCACGCCACATGCTGCACCGGCAGTGGACGGCCCACCTCGATGGCGCGGCGCAGGATGCGGCCGAGGTCCCAGCCATCCACCCACTCTACGACCACGAACGGGCGCTCACCGGAGCGGCCGAGGTCGAGCACTTGGGCGATGTTGCCGTGGGCCAGGCCCGCTGCCTTGCGCGCAGCGTCTTCCAGCCGCGCCACCACGTCGGGGTCGGCCGCAAGCTCGGGCCGCACCCACTTGATCGCGTAGCGACGGCTGAAGCCCGCGATGCCATCGAGCCGCGCCAGCAGGACCTCCGCGAGGGGACCGTCGGCGACGTGCTCAAGCACACGGTACTTTCCCAGTCGCGTGGAATCGGGGGTGGGCGGCACAGACGCTCCCTGGTCGCGGGGCCACGGGCTCGGGTATACCACCTGCGGCCTCCACCGACCCGGAGGTGCGCAACCCTCGGGAGGCTCCCATCGATCCGCTGCACGCCGCGCTGCTGTTCGGACTCGCTGTCAGCGCGATCATGGACGCCTTCACCAGCCGCATTCCGAACGCGATCACCTTCAGCCTGCTGCTCGTCGGGTTCATCGGTCAGACGATGTACGGCGAGGGTGCATGGTTTGCGACGATGGGCGCTGGCCTCGCGTTCCTCATCCACTTCGGCCTGTGGCAGCTCAAGCTCGAAGGCGCAGGCGATGCCAAGTTGATGATCGCCGTGGGCGCGATCGTGGGCTGGGAGACGATGCTGGAGGCCACGATCTGGCGCTACATCTTCTTGTTCCCGTACGCGGCGCTCACGCTCACCGTGAAGGGCAAGTGGCCCAACTTCTTCGCCGCCCTGCGGTGGACCGCCGACAAGATGCGCGGCCACGATGTGGGCGAGCGCCCCGAGCCCACCTACATGCCCTTCGGCCCGCTGATCGCCGTGGCCGTGCCGATGGCGGTCTACACGGGCTGGCTCGACCTCGGGTGATCCCGGCCGTGCCCGGTCACAAGCCCACCAGGTCCCCTCCGCGTTAGGGCCGCGCCGAACCCACGTTGGGAGGGTCGGTGAACCT
>CAYNFK010000019.1:0-55837 GCA_964396405.1 uncultured Enterobacteriaceae bacterium | reverse complement strand
CCTTGCCCTCCTCGGTGCCGCGGCCTGCGTAGGCGACACCGGCAGCATCGCGAACACTGATACCCTGGTCGGGCAGCCCCCCTTCGTCTCGCTCGAGACCCCCACCAAGACCGACCGCATCGTGCAGGTCACCAAGCCCGAGGTCGACGTCCTCTGGGTGCTGGACGACTCCTGCTCGATGGACGAGGAGCAGGTGAAGCTCGCCGAGACCTTCCCGGAATTCATCAAGTTCTTCCTGGACTCGGGCCTCGATTGGCACATCGGTATCGTCTCCACCGACACGGAGGATGACAGCAAGAACGGCAAGCTCCAGGGTGCTGGCGGCTACCAGTACATCGACTCCCGCACGCCGAACCCTGTGGCCGTGTTCCAGGGCGCTTCGGCGCTCGGCATCGGTGGATCCGCCTCAGAGCGCGGCCTGCTGGCGGCGCAGCGCGCCATCGCGCAGCCCACCCCGCCCATCCAGAGTGCCAACCGTGGCTTCATCCGTCCCGACGCGGCGCTGCACATCATCGTCATCTCCGACGAAGAGGATCAGTCTGCGGGCCGGCTGCCCTCGGCTGAGTTCATCACCTACCTGAACAACCTCAAGGACAATCCCGACACCCCGGTCACGTTCTCGTCGATCGTGGGGCCTCGTCCCGTAGGCTGCAACGCCCCCGGTGTGAGCGCGGTGGCTGGCTCGATCTACATCCGCGTCACCGAGAAGGTGGGCGGTGTGTTCTCCTCCATCTGCGAAGATGACTGGGTCCCGGTGCTCGAAGAGCTTGGCCTGCAGGCTGCTGGCCTGCGCAAGGAGTACTTCCTCACCGAGCTGCCCGTTCCGGGCTCGGTCGAGATGTGGGTGGAAGACGGCGACGAGACGTACGGCGGCGTGGACGAGGCACAGATCAAGCCCGCGCGCCCCCTCTCGACCATCTGCGACGAGCTGGACTACTCGGTCTGCCTGCCCTTCTTCTACAACGCAGAGCGCAACTCGATCTACATCACCGGCGAGAAGATCCCGAGTCCCAACGCCATCGTGAACATCAAGTACGAGCTGCTGAAGGCCGCGCAGGATGAGGATGCGTTCGATGAGCTCGGTGGTGGCGTGGTGCCCACCGAGTGATCACCGGCGTCGGCGCTCTGCCCACCAGGTGAGGCGCTCCCGGATCGTCTTCTCTTCGCCGAACGCCGTGGGCTCGTAATAGCGAGCTTGGCGGAGCGCCTCGGGCAGGTACAGCTGGTTCGCTACCCCGTGCGGCTCGCCGTGGGGGTCGATGTAGCCCACGCCGTAGCCTTCCTCCTTGAGCAGCTGCGTGGGCGCGTTGCGCAGGTGGAAGGGTACGGGCAGCGCCCCGTGGCGGCGCACGTCTTCGGAGGCAGCCCCCAGGCCCCTGTAGGACGCCTTGCTCTTTGGGCTGCAGGCCAACCACGTGACAGCCTGCGCCAGCACGATGCGGGCCTCGGGCATGCCCACGAGCTGCACCCCTGCGGCCGCGGCCGTGGCCACCGAGAGCCCGCGAGGGTCGGCGTTCCCCACGTCTTCGGACGCGAACACCACGAGGCGGCGTGCGATGGCCACCGGATCCTCGCCGCCCTCCAGCAGTCGGGCGAGCCAGTACAGGCCTGCGTCCGGGTCGCTGCCGCGCATCGACTTGATGAGGGCCGAGAGCACGTCGTAGTGATCTTCGCCGCTGCGGTCGTGCCGGATGTCGGCGCGGGCCAGGCGAAGCAGCGCGTCGGCGGCGTCGAGGTGGGTGCCATCGGGCACGTCGGCCACGATGCGCTCGAGATCCATCAACGCCCGACGACCGTCTCCCCCCGCAGCATCGGCCAGCAAGCGCAGCACGGCGGGATCGAGGGACACGGCCGGTCGGCCCAGACCTCGGGGGTGCACCACCGCACGCTCGAGCAACGCCAACACGTCGTCGGAGCTCAGCGGATCCAGCCGCACCACCTGGAGCCGCGAACGGAGCGCAGCGTTGAGCTCGAAGGAAGGGTTCTCGGTGGTCGCCCCGATCAGCACCACCACGCCGCGCTCGACATGGGGGAGCAGGGCGTCTTGCTGGGCTTTGTTCCAGCGGTGGATCTCGTCGACGAACACCACGGGTGTGCGCGTGTCGAGCCCTCCCAGGCTCTCGATGACCTCGCGCAGCTGCTTCACACCATCCAGCACCGCCGACATCGGCACGAACTGCGCGCCTGCGGCCTCAGCCAGCAGCCGGGCCAGCGTGGTCTTGCCGCATCCGGGCGGGCCCCACAGCACGATCGACCGCAGCGGACCCACCGAGGCCATGCGGCGCAGGGATCCTTCGGGCCCGAGCCAGCGGGTCTGGCCCACGACCTCGTCGAGCGTGGTGGGCCGCATCCGATCCGGGAGGGGCGGTGCGCTCATGGCGCAGGCTCGTCTTCCACCAGGAGGAGCAGCGCCGGCTCTTCCAGGAGACGAAGGAGGCCGCGCGCCACAGCGAGCTCGGGCTCGTCCGCGAGCAAGCACGGCACCGAGAGGGCATCCCGCAGGGTGCTGTCGAGGCCACGAAGGCGAGCGCTTCCCCCCACCAACACCAGGCCCCGCTCCAGCACATCTGCGCACAGATCGGGCGACGTCTCGCGCAGCACCTCTACGGCCGTGGTGACCACGCGCTGCACGGTCTCTTTGAGCGCCTCCATCGTCTGGCTGGCGTCGACATCCAGCGTGACGGCCTGGCCCGTGCCCAGATCGCGCGCGACGATGCGGGTTCGCAGCGGCGTGGGGGGTAGCTGCGCGCATCCGATGTCGAGCTTGAGCCGCGTGGCACCCAGCGGGGGCAGCACCACGTGGTGGAGGCGTCGCAGCCAGTGGACGATCGCGGCGTCCATGGCATCACCCGCCACGGCAACCGAGCGACGGGTAGCGACGCCATGGGCCGTGATCACGCCGGCCTGTGTGCGGCCTGCGCCCACCGACAGCACCATCGATCCGGCCGCTGTGGTGACAGGCAGCTGAGCTCCCAGCGCGCCGGCCAGCAGGCTGTCGACGCGCCGAAGTCGACCGACACCGGCGGCCCTCAGGGCTGCGTCGAGCGCGCGCCGTTCGGTCTCGCTGGCATCCCCATGGCTCGCGACCAGCACCTCGGCGCCGGGGGACGCTCCGGCCCGCTCCAAGGCCCACCGAACCAGGTGCTCGAAGGCGGGCCAGTCTTCGACGGCGCCGCCGCGTAGGGGCTGAACGCGGCGCGTGCCTTCGCGCGGTGCCATCGCCGCGGCCTCAGCACCTACAGCTCGAACGGATCGTCCGGAAGCGCTCTCGTCCAGCACGACCACGCTGGGCTCATCCAGCACGACGCCGCGCCCTCGCACGACGACGCGCACGCGTGACGTGCCGAGGTCGAGCGCCACTTCGGCGGCGGACTGAGCGCGACGCCGCCACATCAGGGCCTCCGGCTACTCGCCGCCGAAGGTCAAGCGCGTCTCATCCTGGACCTCGAGGGGAAGCCCCACGATGCGGGCGTACTCTTCGGCCTTGAGCTGCAGGTTGATCGTGCGGTTGGACTCCACCACGCGGGTGGAGCCATCCGCGAGGTGCACCGAGATCACGTTGCCCCCACCGGGGCTGATGCGGAGCACGATCTTGCGCACGTCGTCGAACTTCACGCGATCGGTGTGGAGGCGCCCATCCTGGTACTGCTCGATCCATTGGACGGTGCGGGAAGCCCCGTCGACGAGGATGCGGGTGTCGGTGGGTCGCGTGGACAGCCACCAGAACGTGCCCGCCCCCACCAGGGCCACCAAGGCGAGGCCGGCCAACACGGTGAGCGGACCGCTGGCATTGAAGCCGGGCTTCTTCTCGGTGAAGTCATGGAAGCAGGATCGGCAGCGATTCGCTACCGACGGGACCTCCGTGCCGCAGGCCGGGCAGGTCTTGGTGTCCATTCGATTCCCTCCGAGGATCCGCTCCCTTCAAGCCCGTGGCACGGCCTTTGTCAAGGACCGTCGGGCTCTTCAGCCCCCTGCAGCGTGCCTCGCGAGCGGAACCAGCAGGATCGGCACCATGAACGCGTGCCCATCACGCTTGCCCTTGCGCCTGGAGCGCGCCTTGTGGATGCGCTCACCCACCCTCACGAGCGCCTCCGAAGGCGAGCCTGCAGCGAGCCCCTGCACCACGGCGAGGGCCTGATGGTGGGCAGGCGGCAGCTCCCGGAGGTCGTCCAGATCGTAGCGGGAGAACGGGAGGCCCCCGTCCTGCTTCGCCAGCGAGAGCATGGCGGGCACACAGCGATCCAGCAGGGCTCGGACCGAGAACGGTGGTGCCGGGAGCAGGATGCCCAGCTCGGCGGCCAGCTCCACCACGTCGTCGTCGGGCAGGCTCACGAGGACGGACCACTCGGCGTCGTTGAGTGCAAAGGTCACGGTGCAGACTCCTCGGGGGTCTCCGTAAACCGCCACGCCGCAATCGCCAGCGCGCTCACGCCGCCCAGCACGGTCCACCAGCCATCACGCGTTGTGCCGAGGCCGATCAGCAGGATGCCGGTGACCACAAAGATGGCGGTGCCCGCGGACCTCATCCGCCCCCCGCCGTGAACAGGATGTAGACCGTGCGGGCGTCATCGAACCGAAAGCCGCCCTGCGTGAGCCCGGTGGCGTAGCCGACGCGCAGGTCGACGGGCACGGCCCACAGCACGAACGCGTTGAACCGCAGCTCAGCGCCCACGCCCACCAGGGTGTCGAGCAAGGCGTCGTCGACCCCGCCATCCAGAGCGAACGCGTTGCCGGCCTCCACGAACACCTGGCCCGACAGGTAGCGGAAGAAGGCGGGCACGGTGCCGAAGCCGCGGTCCATGCGCCAGATGGGGAACCGGTACTCGGCGCCGGCGAGCCAGTAGGAGTCGCCGCGATCCGCGCCGAAGCGGTAGCCGCGCAGGGCGCGCAGCGATCCCACCCCGTTGCCGCCGAGCTGGTAGTTGCCCAGGAATTGGTCGGCGCCGCCGAGTGCCACGCCCACGCCAGCACGCAGCGCGAGCACATGGTTCGCGGCCAGGGGGTTCACCACGTACTCGCGCCAGTCGGCCGAGAGGAGCACCTGGGTGACCCCCACCTGGGTGCCATCCTCCTGCAGGGCGATGGTGCCCAGGAACGGGGCCGAGAGCGTGGCGGAGACCGCGATGGTGCGGGCATCCTCGGGGCTCACGGCCGTGGCCGTGGGCTGCCCCCACGCGTAGCGGTAGCCGAGCGTGAGGTTGCCGAGCGTTCCGCGGAGAGCGAGCGACGGTTCCCAGGTGAAGTCGTCGATGTCGGTGATGCGGTTGCGATCGGTGAACACGTACGACGCTTGGAAGGTGGACCGCACGGTGAACGGCCAGGCGAACGAGAAGAAGGCCTGGGTGTCGCGGTAGAAGGCGGTGCGAAGGTCTTCGGAGGTGAACTCGGGCTCGCCGTCGGTGAGCGCCTGCCACGCGTCGGTGACCAGGTAGGTGACCGGGTTCACGGCGGTGTTGGCCCCGAACGAAAACACCGGCAGCCAGCGGTTGATGGTGACGGATCCGCCGCCGCCGAACGCGCCGATGTCGGAGCGCCAGGTGCCGGCGGCCGACCACGCGACGTGGCGCAGCGGATCGGTGGCCCCCGTGCTCACTGAGAGGAAGGCACCGCCGAACTGGAACGGGGCGGGCAGCGTGGCGAAGTCGCGGGCCGCTTGCGTGAACGTCGGGCCCGGGAGGGGCTGGGTGAACGCGATGCCCGGGATCCAGTAGCGGGGGATCAGGCTGCGCGCGGGGCTGTACCGACGGGGTTGGAGGCGGAAGGGGTAGTCCTCTTCTTCGCCGAAGGCCTTGCGGACCTTGGCCTGGTCGTAGCTGTCGGTGCCCCCCTGGTCTTGGGCGGGTCCCGCGGGCGTCGGCGCCGGCCCTCCGGACACGTGCCGCGTGCCCTCTTCGCTGCCCCAGCGCTCCCAGGCCACGCGCGCTGGAGGCGACGTGCCTTCGAGCAGGCTGGAGAGGCTGGGTGTGTCGTGCAGGGGGGCGGGGAGCGGGCCGCGGTCGATCCACTGGCTGCGATCGAGGGCGAGCAGCCGCACCTCCCAGCCCGTGTGGCTGTACTGCTCATAGGCCATGCGGGTGCCATCGGGCGACACGGTCGGCTTGCTCGCCCCGGTTCGCACGTTGGTGACCTGCCAGAGGTGCTCGGTGTCGATGTCGAGCGCGTAGATGTTGGGCACACCGGAGCGGTCGGACCCGAAGTAGAGCGTGCGACCGTCGGCCGACCAGGTGGGATCCCGATCGTTGGCGACGTCGGCGGTGAGCCGACGCAGGCGGGTGCCGTCGCGACCCAGCAGCCACAGGTCGCGCCGTCCGGCCTCCCAGATCGACACCGCCAGCACCTCGCCGTTCGGTGCGAAGCGCGGGGTGGCGTACTGCGGGTAGCCGGGCTCATCGGGCGGGGTGATCACGCGGCGCTGCTGGTCGATCGTGAGCAGCTCCAGGCGGGTGGTCTGCGCCTGGTTCGTGACCACGACCAGCTCGGACCCGTCGGGCGAGAAGTCCGGGTCGCGCGCTCGGGCCCCGGTGGTGAGCGACTTGATCCGCCCGGATCTCAGGTCGTAGAGGTAGACATCGGACCACGTGTTGAACCGGTTCACCGTGTGGGTGCCGGCGTACACGAAGGCGTTGCCGTCGCCGCGCCACGTGAAGGTCTTGGCCCCCATGTCTTGCTTGAGCTTCTTCGGACCGCTGCCGTCGGCCTCGGCTTTCCACAGCGACGAGCCCGTGCGCAGGTCGTAGCAGGACCACACCATCCAGCTGTCGTCGCGCGCGATCGACGGCGCGCTGCACGAGGAGCGGTCGTCGCTGATCCGACGACCCTCCCGCACCCCTTCGGCTTCGATGGCCGCCACCGTGTGGAGGGTGCGCTCGCGCACGGCGTCGCGCCAGCGTCGGTAGAGCTGCTGGAGCTTGGCCCCGAACACCCGCTCGGTGGGCAAGATGAACGGGATGTGGCGACCGTAGCCGTGGGTCCAGCGGGTCCACACGTTTTCGCCTACGTCGTCGGCGACGAACTGCATGAAGTCCTGGCCGAACAGGTAGCGGAGGTTGCCGGAAGGCAGCGCTACCTGGATGCCGTCGAGGTTGCCCAGCGGCGGAAAGCCGTTCTCCAGCACGGAAGCGCGCTCGATCATGTCGACGAACGGGTTGCGCCCGCGGCCGCCTTCGGTGTGGCGGGTCTCCTGGAAGGTGGCGAGGCCCTCGATGCTCCACAGCGGCGACCACTGATGGCTGGTGACGATGCGTCCGGCGATCGCCCGGGCCACGCTCATCACGCCCCCGTTCGTCTCCAGGTGCAGCACGTGGGTGAGCTCGTGCGTGAAGATCGCCTCGGTCCAGTCCTCGTAGAGCGAGAGCGTGGAGTCTTCCTGCGGGGCCGTGACGTAGATGGTGATGGCGTTGTAGGGCACGGAGGTGGCGAAGCCGTTGGCGCGGTCGGTGGGGTCGACCAGCACCACCTCGACCTTCATCTTGAGCTTCCACGCCAGCTCCTGCGAGAGCTCCGCGTAGATGCGCTCGCACGCCTCCGACAGGTCGTCGGCGATCTTCTCTTCACCTTGGTGGAAGGTGATGCGGAAGTGCTTCGTCTCGACCGTGCGCCAGGTCAGCTCGGGGTCGTAGGTGGCCGCGCGGGCAGGCGTGGCGTGGCCGGCGAGCGTCGTGACGAGCAGGAAGGTGGCGAGCGCCCGACAGATCAACGGTTGGCCTCCGGGGCACCCTGCCCGACCGAGCAGGACGGGTCAAGCCGCAAGGTCACGAGACGTGCGCGAGTTGTCACATGCAGGTGTCGAACGGGGCGCCTCGGTGACAACGGTTGTCGCGGTGGGCCCGGAGGGTTTACCGGGGTGAGCCGGAGGGTGAGGGCATGGACGTCACAGGTCCGATCCTGGTGGTGGACGATGAGGAGGACCTCCTCCAGCTCGTCGACATCAACCTCAAGCGCGAGGGCTTTGCCACGGTCCTGGCGCGCAACGGGCGCGAGGCGCTGGAGCTCGCGGAGCGCACGGTGCCGTCGTTGGTGTTGCTCGATCTGATGCTCCCCGACATCTCGGGCACCGAGGTCTGCCGACGCATTCGGGCGAGCGCCAAGGTGGCCAACGTCCCCGTGATCATGCTCTCGGCGAAGGGCGAGGAGATCGACCGCGTCGTGGGCTTCGAGGTAGGCGCCGACGACTACATCGTGAAGTCCAACCTCTCGATGCGTGAGCTGGTGCTGCGCGTGCGGGCCGTGCTTCGCCGCCGCGCCAACGACAAGCCGCTCATCGAGAACGAAGACGGCCGCATTGAGGTGGGCGGTCTGCTCGTGGATGACGAGGCCCATCGCGTGTGGGTGGATGGTGCCGAGGTGCCGCTCACGGCCACCGAGTTCAAGCTCCTCATCACGCTGGCGAAGCGGCAAGGCCGCGTGCAGACCCGCGGGTCGCTGCTGCGCGACGTGTGGGACATGCCGCCCGATCTGAACACGCGCACGGTCGACACCCACGTGAAGCGCCTGCGTGAGAAGATCGGCTCGGCTGCGCGCTACGTCGAGACGGTGCGGGGCGTGGGTTACCGGTTCAACAGCCAACCCACCGAGTGAGGAGTCCACCGTCGCGTGGATGCTGTCAGCGGCCCTCAGCATCGCCCTGGTCGCCCTGGCGATCTGGGCCGCGCGGGTGCGTCCGCGTCTCGCTGCGCTGGAAGCCGTTGCGCATGCACGCGGCGTCGGCGAGGGCCCTCCCGAAGCCCGTCTGACCGCGGGCTTCTCGGCGCTGGAAGCGGGAAGCGCTGCAGCGACGCTGGAGGCGGAAGCGAGGAGCCAGCGGTTGCTTCAGATCGCCGACGCTGCACCCAACGGCTGGGTGGTGGTCGACGCCGACGGACGCATCGAGAGGCTCAACGCCGCCGCGCTCACCTTGCTGGGCCTGCGCGCCGCGCCGGTGGGTCGCACGCCGCTGGAGGGCCTGCACGCGGCCGCCGTGATCGACGTCATCGACCTCGTCCGGGCCACAGGCTCCCGGGTGGAGGAGCGGGACTTCGTGCTCGGCGACCGCGACCTCGCCGTGTCGGCACACCCGCTTGCAGGCGGTGCCCTCGCCATCGTCCGCGATGTGGGGGCCGAGCGCGCGCTCGACCGAGCCCGCACCGACTTCGTCGCCAACGCAAGCCACGAGATGCGCACGCCGATCGCCGCCATCCTAGGCTTTGCCGAGACCCTGCTGAGCACACCCGGCGGTCTGGCACCCGATGTGGACCAGATGGGCCGCACGATCCACCGCAACGCGCAGCGCCTGAAGGCCCTGTTCGACGATCTGCTGATGCTGCATCAGCTCGAAGCCCGTCGACGCTCACCCGAAGCGAAGGCCGCCGACCTCTCCAAGCTCGTGCGCGTGGCGACCTTCCCCTCCCGCGACGCGGCGATGGCGAAGGGCATCGGGTTCGAGGTGGCCGTGCCCGCCACCTGCGAGGTGCGGGTCAGCCCCGAAGCCATCACCACGATCCTCGCCAACCTTGCCGGCAATGCCGTGAAGTACACGCCGATCGGCGGGCGCATTCGGGTGTCGATCACCGAGCTCGACGAAGAGGTGCAGGTGGCCATCGCCGACACCGGGCCCGGCATCGCCCGCCAGCACCACGCTCGCATCTTCGAGCGCTTCTACCGGGTCGACGACGGGCGGGCGCGGGAGGTGGGCGGCACGGGCCTGGGCCTCGCGATCGTCAAGCACCTGGCGGACGCCTCGGGATGCCGGGTCTCGGTTCGCAGCGATGAAGGCGAAGGGGCGACCTTTGTCGTTCATGTGCGGCGGTCCACCGTGGTGCGACCCGACCGCACCTGGGAGTCCACGCTTCTGGAGGGCACTGCCGATCCGTCCGACAGGGGCGCGATCGTGCCCGAGCGTTCACCGGACTGACACGGCAGAGAATCGCTGGACCCACCCGGGTTCGGTAGGGTACGGGAGGGGTTCCGGAAGGGCCCGCCGCCACCACGAGGGGGGTCGTCCATGAACGAGGCGCGCACGATGTCCACCCCGGCGCTCGACGGCGATCTGGAGCAGATTCGCACGCTGTTTCTCCAGATGTGTGTGCGCGGCGAAGCGATGGTGCAGCAAGCGCTGCGGGCGTTGGTGCTCCGCGATCCCCACTTGGCGCGGGCCGTGGTGGCGGCGGATGAAGCCATCGACAGCCTGGAGGTCGAGATCGATCGCCTCTGTGTGCGCGTGCTCGCGACGCACCGACCCACCGGCTACCAGCTCCGGCTCGTCACGACCGTGCTGAAGATGGTCACGGATGTGGAGCGCATCGGCGACCTGGCGGTCAACATCGCCGAGCGGGCGCTCGACTTTGGCCAGGGGCCGGGCCTCGAAGCCGACGACCAGGTGCGCGAGATGGGCCAGCGGGTGGTCGAGATGATCCGTGTGGCGTCGGATGGCTTCGTGTCGGGCGATGTGGGGGCGCTGGGCGAGCTGCAGCGCCGCGATGACGAGGTCGATCGCCTCAACCGCGCAGCCTTTCAGCGCTGGCTCGGGGTGATGGTCGACCACCCGGATCAGTCCCTGCGGGCCTTAGGTTTCACGTCGGTGTCCCGCTACCTCGAGCGCATCGCCGACCACGCGGTGAACCTGGGCCAGATGATCGTGCTGCTCGTCGACGGCCGCGACGTGCGCCACACCGGCTGAGGTCGAGCGCGCCCGGTCAGTCGATGACCTCGACCTCATCACGGCTGATGCGCGCGGAGAGTCGCCGCAGGGACTCGGCGCGATCGGGCAGCTCGGCGTACACATCGACGAGCTGACCCAGCAGATCCTTCGCCCGGCGGAAGCCCGTGATCAGGGTGCCGGACCAGTCCGTGGCTGCATCCACATCGGCGAGCAAGCGCTCCAGCGAGGCCCCCTCGGCCCAGCCCCGACCGAGCTGGAACAGCTCCGGGCTGAAGGTGACCGGCACACGCGCCAGCACCTCGGCGCCCGCCACAGCGGGGCCGTGACGCAGGCGGTCGACCTTGTCGAGGAACTCGCGATCCTTCCGAGACGGGCGCGCACCGATGGTGACGCTGCGTGGGACATCGTTGGTGAGCGCGACGAGCAGGCCGAACAGCGTGGCGTCGTCGAGGTCTTCGAGGATGCCGCCGAGCACCAGCTCCGTGACCAGGATCTCGGCGATCTGGACGTGCTTGAGCACCCGTGCGCCGGCGAGGAACGTGTCGTCTTCGGCGAGGTAGCCCACCCGCACCAGGTACGCGCGCTTCGCCAGGAACTCGCTCCAGCACACGTCTTCGACGTTGGCCGCGCGCGCGCGGGCTCGCTTGGCGTCCTTGATCGCCCGCACGGAGCCCCGACCGGCGTCGCGCTCGGCCTCCAGGCGCTCAGCGTGCTCGACCTGCTCGCGCGCCTTCTTAGCGAAGTGCCAGGACATGAACGACTTGTCCACGATGGCCTTGACCTGGTCGAGGTCGTGGCGCTCCAGCAGGTTCACGATGGAGTTCCACGACAGACTGAACGCGCTGCGCACGGGCTCGTAGGCCTGCTTCCTGTAGCGGTCGAGCACCGGCGCGAGCTGCTCGTACTCGGCGTAGTCCATGCGGATCACCACGCGACCCGTGTCGTCCATGCCGCGTCGACCGGCGCGGCCGGCCTTCTGCATGAACCCTCGCGTGGGCAGGGGACGGGTGGACTCGCCGTCGAACTTCATCAGCCCGTGGAAGCACACCGTGCGGGCGGGCATGTTGATGCCGAGCGCGAAGGTGGAGGTGCAGAACAGCGCCTTCACCAGCTTCTGCTCGTAGAGCTCCTCGACGATCGCCTTGAGCTGCACGTGCAGGCCGGCGTGGTGAAACGCGATGCCCTGACGCAGCATGCGCAGCACCGTGCTCGTGCGCACGCCCGAGAGCTCGGGGCGGTCGATCGCCGCATCGACCTGGGCGAGCTCGTCTTCGGTGAGCAGCTCGGCATTGAACCGAAACGCCAGCTGGGTGGCGAAGCGCTCGGCGTCTTGGCGGCTGAACACGAAGTACATCAGCGGCAGGCCTTCGGCCTTGCGCACGAGCTTGAACACATCGATAGGACTGGTGCGCTCGCCGAAGGACCCTGGGCGCCCCCCTTGCCGGTCGCGCCCGCGCTCACGATCGCGTCCATGGCCCTTCACGGCGGGCGCTGTGGGCCGGTGCTTCGCAGCCTTGGCCGCAAACGCATCGAGCGACATCAGCGGCGCTTCGCGGGTGGCGATCTGGTACGAGAGCGGCACGGCTCGCTTGGTCTCGGTGACGATGGCCACCTCGCTGCCCCGAACGTGCTCCAGCCACTCGCGAAACTCTTCGAGGTTCGGGAGCGTGGCCGACAGCGCCACCACCTTCACGTGCTTCGGGAGGTAGATCAGCACCTCTTCCCAGACGGTGCCGCGCTCGCGGTCGTCGAGGAAGTGCACCTCGTCGATCACCACGGCGTGCAGGTCGGACATCGGATCGCCGGCGAGCAGCATGTTGCGCAGGATCTCGGTGGTCATCACCAAGCAGGGCGCGTCGCGGCGGATCACGAGGTCGCCGGTGACGAGGCCCACCCGATCGGTGCCGTACAGGCGCGTGTAGTCGCGGAACTTCTGGTTGGAGAGGGCCTTGATCGGCGCGGTGTAGATCACGGATCGGCCGAGCGACAGCGCTTCGTCGACGATCCAGTCGGCCACGACGGTCTTGCCGGTGCCGGTGGGCGCGGCCACGAGCACGTTGCGACCCTCGTGAAGGTGGCCGATCGCCTCCTCCTGGAAGCGGTCCAGCGTGAATCCTCGGTACTCCATCCTGTCTCCGGCGGAGTCGGGGTTATCCCGGTGGGCACGAACGGGGAGAGGAACACCGCGTGGGCACCGCGCTCGCCATGACCGGCATCCTCCTGGGGCTGCTGCTGGCACCGCTTCCGGGGCTTCCGGGCGCGGTGGTCGCGCTGCTGGGCCTCGCGGCCTACACGGCGCTCACGCCCCACACGCCGCCGTGGGCGCTGGTGGTGGGGGTGGTGATCACGCTGGGCAGTGTCGTGGCGCAGGTGCTCGCACCGCTCTCGGCCCTGCGCGCGCTCTCGGCCTCCTCGCTGGCCGCCACCGGGGCCGTGGTGGGCATCAGCGTGGGCTTGCTCACGCCGGCGCCGCTGGCGAGCCTGCTGCTGGGCACGCTGCTGGGCGTGCTCGGTGGCTGGATCGGCGGTCGCGGCATCCTCCCGCGGGTGGGACTGCTTGGCGCGGGCTGCCTCGCTGCATCCGTGTCGATGGTGGCCGACGCGCTCGCCGTGCTGGGCATCGCGGCGGTGTTTGCGGTGCTGCGGCTGGGTTGAGGGGACGTCCAGGGAGCGTCGCCCAACGACCGATCGCCTTTTTTCGGTGGGGCAGTTCCCGAAACGGGTGGGGCAGTTCCCCGAAAGCGTGGGGCGGTTCCCGAAACGGGTGGGGCAGTTCCCGAAAAGCGTGGGGCAGTTCCCGAAAAGCGTGGGGCAGTTCCCCAAAAGCGTGGGGCAGTTCCCCGAAAGCGTGGGGCAAGGTTCTCGGCACCGTTCGCTGGGTGGGCGACGTCGCTTGTGCCGAGGCCGCACCGGCTGTTGCCAGCGGAGCCGCGTGACAGCGACCGGATCGGCGACGGGCGAGGCCTGTCACAACCCGGTGTTCGTGCCGCGGGCTCCGTCACAGCGGCCGAAAGTGCCGCTGCGACGGGCCTCGTGGGACGAGGGATACTCCCAAGGGGAATCGAACCCCTGTCTGCGCCGTGAGAGGGCGCTGTCCTAACCGCTAGACGATGGGAGCGAAGAGTGTTGAGCCGCCTGGAATCGAACCAGGAACCTTCTGGGCCAGAACCAGACGTGCTGCCAATTGCACCACGGCTCAGCAGCGCCGCGCATCTAATCAGGCCCTCGGGGGAGCGTCAAGGGCCCGGCGTGCGAGGTCGCGGAGCTGGGGGCGCGTCGTGGTTCCGCCGAGGTGCCTGGATCCGCGCCCGATCCGCTTGCAGGCTACGCTACCGTCGACTATCCGGGCGGGCTCATTCAAGCGGGGCTCCAGACGCCATGCGCGTGACGCTGCTCGACATTCCCAAGCAGGGGCTGCACCACCCCTTCACCAGCACAGGCCCCACCGCCAAGGCGGCGATCGGCGAGGCGCTGGATGGTGAGGTGCTGCGCATGGATGGCATCCTCCACCTCACGCGAGAAGGGAAGGGGCTGGCCGCCGAGGTGGTCGGCTCGGTCACCGTGGAGCGGCCCTGCGATCGGTGCACCGCGCCCGTGCAGTTCGCGATCTCGGTGGAGACCAAGCTGTCCTACGTGCCGCTCGCAGAAGCCGAGGTCATCGACCCCGAGAAGCCCGACGATGGCCTGGATCTTGGTTTCCTCGAAGGCGACGCGATCGAGACCGATCAGATCCTCGCAGAGGCCTTTGTGCTCGACGCGCCGAATCGCGTTACATGCGTCGGCGATGTTTGCCTGAACGCGCTGCCGCTCGATGAAGGCACTCCGTCAGAGTCCCCGGGACACCCGGCCTTTGCGGTGCTGAAGAAGTTGCTGTAAGGCGCGCGTCGCCCTGGAGTCGAAATGGCCGTCCCCAAGAAGAAGACCTCCCGCAGCCGCACCGGCATGCGCCGCAGCCACCACGCCATCAAGTTCTCGGCGGCCGTGGACTACTGCCCTGCGTGCAGCGCGCCTAAGCTTCGCCACCACATCTGCAAGGCCTGCGGCTCGTACCGCGGCATGCAGATCCTCCCGGCTCCGGTCAGCGCCGTCGCTGAAGTTCCCCCGGTCGAGTGATCAACGTGCCCCCTGCGCGTCTCCCGGTCGCGGTGGACGCCATGGGTGGAGATGGAGCGCCCGCCGCGATCGTGGCCGGGGCTCTGCTCGCGCACGAAGAGGGCCTGCCCGTCACCCTCGTGGGTGATCTGGCGGTGCTGCGGCCGCTGCTCCCTCCGGGATGCACGATGCCGCTGGTGCATGCCTCGGAGGTGGTCCACATGGAGGACCGCCCCGTGGCCACCAAGCGTCGCACCGACGCTTCCATTCGGGTGGCCGCGCGCCTGGTGGCGTCGGGCGAGGCTGTAGCGCTCGTCTCGTGCGGCAACTCAGGCGCGACCCTGTTCGCGGCGGTCATCGAGCTGGGCAAGCTCGCTGGCGTCGACCGCCCCGCCATCGCCACCACACTGCCCCGCGCGGATGGCGGCACCCTGCACCTTCTCGATGTGGGGGCCACCTCCGACTGCCAGCCGCACCACCTCGCTTCGTTCGCGCTGCTGGGTGAAGCGTGGGCCCGCACGCGGGGCGTGGTGAAGCCGCGGGTGGGCCTGCTCGCCAACGGCGAAGAAGACGGCAAGGGCAACCGTCTCGTGGTGGAGGCGCTGCCCCTGCTCCGCGCCCTCCCGATTCATGTCGTGGGAAATGTAGAGCCTGCCGATGCTCTCGACGCGGGCTGTGACGTGCTCGTCTGCGATGGCTTCACGGGCAACATCCTGATCAAGACCTGCGAAGGGGTGGTGGGGCTGCTGGGCCGCATCGCGAAGAAGCACGTGGCCGGGAGCTTACGGGGGGCCGCCGGTGCGTGGCTGCTCAAGAACGCGCTCGCCGAAGTACGGGCCGAGCTCGACTGGCGTCAGCGGGGTGGGGGACTCCTGCTCGGCGTCACGGCCCCCGTCGTGATTGGTCACGGCCGCGCCGACGCAGAGGCCGTGCGTGCCGCGATTCGGCTTGCGCATTACTCCGCTGGCGCGGGGCTGACGGCGGCCCTCGAAGGCGCGCTCACCGCGCCCACCCACGCGAGTGCGGCCGAGCGCACCCCCACGAGGCAGGGATGACCGACCAGGAGATCGCAGACCGGGTGCAGCGCATCATCGCCGATGCGCTCAAGCGGCCTCTCGATGAGGTCACGGCCAGCGCGTCGTTTGTGCACGATCTGCAGGCGGATTCCCTGGGCATCGTGGAGACGATCTTCGCGATCGAGAACGCGTTCGACATCAAGATCCCCGACGACGAGGCCGAGAAGCTCCGCACCGTCGATGATGCCACGCGCTACATCATCTCGTGCATGACCTGATGACGATGCGCATCGCTGTCGGATCGGATCACGCGGGCCTCACCCTCAAGCGGCTCGTCGCCGCCCAGCTCATGGCGGCGGGCCACGAGGTGGTGGATGTGGGAACGCACGAGGCCTCATCGTGCGACTACCCCGACTACGCCCAGAAAGTCGCGCGGGCCGTCGCGGGCGGCGAGGTCGATCGTGGCGTGCTTGTCTGCGGCACGGGCCAAGGCATGGCGATGACCGCGAACAAGGTGCCGGGTGTGCGGGCCGCGGTCGTCTCCGATCCGTTCTCCGCGCGCATGGCCATCCTGCACAACGATGCGCGGGTGCTGTGCCTCGGTGAGCGGGTGGTGGGCCCGGGTGTGGCGCAGACCTGCGTGGAAGCCTGGCTCTCGGCTTCGTTTGAGGGCGGTCGCCACCAGGGTCGCATCGAGAAGATGGAGAGCGGCGCTGGCTCCGAGGGCTGATGCCTGCAGGGCCTACGTGTTGCCCGGGTCGAGCCTCACCACCACATCCCCCACGATGCGCGCTTGGCAGCCCAGACGCTGATCGGGCCGATCGAGGAACGGCGCCTCCAAGCGGTCGAGCGGCGAGAGCTGATTCGCCCCCTCCAGCACCGTGACCCGGCAGGAGTTGCAGGCGGCGAAGCCGCCGCAGTCGGTCTCGATCACCACGCCGCCGGCGTCACAGACCTCCAGCAGCGTGAGGCCCGGCTGAGCGGTGAGCGTTCCGCGCCCCTCAACGGTGAGCTGGGCCACGTTCAGGGACGCTCGTGCAGGCGCCCGAGCTGACGTCCGAGGCGGTCGACGATGCCGTTGACGAACGCCCGGCTGTCGGCCGTGCCGTAGCGCTTGGCCAGCTCGACCGCTTCGTTGCAGCTCACCGTGCCCGGCACATCCGTGCTGTGCTTGAGCTCCCAGGCGGCCACACGAAGGATGTTGCGATCGACCAGCGGCATGCGCCGAATGCGCCAGTTGGTGCTGGCCGTGTCGATCAGTTCGTCGAGCGACTCACGATCGGTGTCGACGCCCGCGACGAGGCGCTTAGCGAACTCCACCTCGTCGAGCTCCGGCGCGCGGAGATCGGGCAGGCCATCACCTTCCACGAGGGACGCCCACAGCTCATCGAGCGCAGCCGGACCCGGCGCGCTGAGCAGATCGGCTCGGTAGAGGGCGAGCAGGGCGTACTCGCGCGCCCGGCGACGGGAGCCGGCGCGACGTTCCTGGCTCATGCGCCGAGCAGCCGAGCCTTGAGGCTGACCATCTCGATGGCCCCAAGCGCAGCGCTGGCACCCGCGTTGCCGGCCTTGGTGCCCGCGCGCTCGATGGCCTGCTCGATCGAGTCGACCGTGAGCACGCCGAACATCACGGGCACGCCGGTGGACTGGGCGACGCTGGCGACGCCCTTGGCGGCCTCGCCCGCCACGTAGTCGAAGTGGGGGGTGGCGCCGCGGATCACCGCGCCGACAGCGACCACGGCCGCGTAGTTGCCCGACTCCGCCGCGAGCTTGCAGCCGAACGGGATCTCATAAGCGCCAGGCACCCAGATGATGTCGAGCCGCGTCTCGGGGTCGATGCCGTGGCGGCGGAACGCATCTTCTGCGCCCGCGATCAGCCGTGCGACGATGAGATCGTTGAACCGACCGGCCACTACGGCGAACCGCCCACCCGGATCCACCAGACTGCCTTCGAGCGTGCGCGCCATGAGACCCTCCGACCGCGATGACAAAGATGCGGCGCGTCTAACGCGGTGGAGGGGCTCGCGTCAGCCCTCGATCATCACCCGCTCAACCAGCTCGACGCCGTAGTGCTCGATGCCCACGAGGGAGCGGCTGCTGCTCGAGAGCAAGCGGAGCTGACGAAGGCCGAGATCTCGGAGGATCTGACAGCCCGCGCCGAGGTCGCGCAGGGCATCGGCCGTGGCTTGCGGGGGGGCCGAGTCGTGCCCATGGAAGTCGCGCCGGAACGCACGCTCCAGGATCTCGTCCGACAGGCCGGCGAGGTGCATGAACACCAGCGCGCCCTTGCCTTCCGCGGCGATGGTCTCCAGCGCACGCCGAGCGGGCTTGGACCACGCCGACGCATCAGGCGCGAGGAAGCTCCAGGTGGGCGGTGCCGCCTGCACCCGCACCAGGGTGGGCTCGACGTTGAGCTCGCCCTTCCACACGGCCAGGTGCAGGCCTTGGGGTGCGATGCCCTTGTAGAGGCGGGCTCCCCACGTGCCGTAGCCGGGGATCTCGAGCTGACCTTCGCCGGCCGGCTCCACGATCCGCTCAGTCTGCATCCGGTACTTGATGAGATCGGCTACCGCGACCACGTGCAGGCCATGCTTGCGGCCAAACACGAGCAGATCGGGCAGGCGCGCCATCGTGCCGTCGTCGTTCATGATCTCGCAGATCACGCCCGAAGGGTTCATGCCGGCCATGCGCGCGAGATCGATGCTGCCCTCGGTCTGGCCTACGCGCTCCAGCACGCCGCCATCCCGCGCGCGCAGCGGGAAGATGTGGCCGGGTGTGACGAGGTCGTAGCGGGTGGCATCGGGCTGGATCGCCGCGAGCACGGTGGTGGCGCGGTCTGCGGCGGAGATGCCGGTGCTGACGCCTTGACGGGCCTCGATGCTCACGGTGAACGCCGTGTGGTAGGGGCTCTGGTTCTGCGCCGCCATCATCGGCAGGCCCAGGCGATCCACCTGCGCGCCGGTGAGGGTGAGGCAGATCAGCCCCCGCCCGTGGGTGGCCATGAAGTTGATCGCCGCGGGCGTGGTGGACTCGGCAGCGAGCACGAGATCACCCTCGTTCTCACGGTCTTCATCGTCGACCAAGATGACCATGCGGCCAGCTTGGAGGTCGGCCACGGCCAAGCGAACCCGCTGGAGCGGATCGGGGTGCATGACGTCGGGGTGGGTGGCTGGGGTCATTCTCGGGGTTCCTCTTCGAGCCAGGCGCGGAGCCGGCTCTCTTGCGGCGCGGATCCGGCACCGAGCATGCGCTCGACGTAGCGTGCGAGCACATCGACCTCGATGTTGACGCGCGAGCCGGGGCCGAGGGTGGTGAGCTTGGTGTGACGGGCGGTGTGGGGGATGATGTTGAGGCGGGCGGCGTGGCCATCCAGCTCGTTGACGGTGAGACTCACCCCATCGACGCACAGGCTGCCCTTGGTGGCGACGTAGCGGGACAGGGCGGGACCAACGTCGACCCACAGGATCCAGCTCTCTTGGGCACCGTAGGAGCGCTTCACCCGGCCGATGCCGTCGACGTGGCCCTGCACGAGGTGGCCATCCAGCCGGGATCCTGCGAGCAGGGCCCGCTCGATGTGGACCACATGGCCCTCCTTCACGCTGCCCCAGGTGGTACACGCCAGCGTCTCCTGGCCGGCCGTGACCTCGAACACCTCGTCGTAGGCGCGCTCGACCGTGAGGCAGACGCCGTCGCACGCGATGCTGTCGCCCGACTTGACCTGATCCAGCGGCAGCATGGACTGGATCACCAGTCGCACGCCCTTGCCCTCCGAATGAATGCGGTGCACCACACCCAGCGTTTCGATGATGCCTGTGAACATCAGCTCACCTCCTGGGCCGGCCGGTAGTGCAGCAGCACGTCGGTGCCGAGGGGGAGCACCTCCGGACTTCCGAACCGAGGCGCATCCGCCAGAGATCCGAGCGCGGGCCCCCCCACCCAGGACTGGCCACCCGCCACAACGGTGCCGGCCACATAAGCATAGAGGTGGTCCACCACCCGGGCATCGAGCAGGCTGCGGTGGACACGCGCTCCGCCCTCCACCAGCACCCGGTGCAGGCCGCGGTCGCCGAGCGCACGCAGGGCCGCGGCGAGATCGAGTCCACCAGGACCGCGGGGCACCCGGATCACGTCGACATCCAGGTCACGCTCGGGCGCGTCTTGCGCGGTGAGCACCACGGCGCGGCGGGAGCTGCTGAGAAGCCGTGCTGTGGACGGGAGGCGCAGCTCGGAGTCGAGCACCACCGGCACGGGATCCCGCCCGCCCTCGATTCGACAGGTGAGGGCAGGGTCGTCGGCCAGCACGGTGCCGATGCCCACCAGGATGGCGTCGTGCCGATCCCGCAGCACATGCCCGTGCCGACGCGCCGCTTCCCCCGTGATCCACTGGCTCTCGCCCGACGCTGTGGCGAGCTTGCCATCGAGCGACGTGGCGACCTTGAGGCTCACCTCGGGGAGGCCGCCCGCCTGCCAGCGCAGGAACCCCAGCATCAGCTCGGTGCACGCGGCCTCGCCCACCCCCAGCTCCACCTGCACGCCCGCTGCCCGCAGCAGCGCCAGCGACTGGCCGCGCATCGCGGGGAACGGGTCGACCACCCCCACCACCACGCGCGCCACACCCGCCGCGAGCAGGGCATCCGTGCACGGCGGCGTGCGCCCGTGGTGGCAGCAAGGCTCCAGGGTGACGAACATCGTGGCCCCGCGCGGATCGTGGCCCTTGGCCCGGGCGTCGGACAGCGCCATGACCTCGGCATGCGCACCACCCGGCGGACGCGTCCACCCGCCGCCGATCACCTCGCCGTGGCGCACGAGGATCGCGCCCACCGGCGGGTTGGGGGCCGTGCGGCCCAGCGCCTGGCGACCCGCTTCCACCGCCAGCGCCATGCCCTCCTGGTCGGTCACGTCTGACCCCGAAGCGGCTTGATCGCCTCGATGAAGTCTTCGACACCATCGAACGCTCGGTAGACGGACGCGAACCGCACGTAAGCGACCTCGTCGACCTCGCGCAGCACCTCCATCACGGCCTCGCCCACGGCCGACGAAGGCACCGTGGCTTCGCGGCGATCTTCGAGGTGACGCACCACGCGGTCGACCATCTCCTCCACCCGATCACCGTCGATGGGACGCTTGCGGCAGGCGAGCGCGATGCCCGACGCCACCTTGCTGGGCTCAAAGGGCTCGCGGGTGCCGTCGCGCTTGGCGACCCAGATCTGCCTGCGCTCGACGCGCTCAAAGGTGGTGAACCGCGCGCCACAGACCTCACACTCCCGCCGCCGACGGATCGTGTCGGCGCCGGCGCGGGAGTCGACCACACGGGTCTGGTCTGAGCTGCAGTCCGGGCAGCGCATCAGGCGAGGTTGCCGGCGGGGTACACCGGGTGGCGTCCGCAGAGCTCCTGGACCTCGCCGCGCACGCGGCTCAGCACGGCCTCGTCTTCGCGGTGGTGCAGGACCTCTACGATGCGGTCGGCGATCCAGCGGCAGTCGGACTCGCCGAGGCCGCGGGTGGTGATCGCCGGCGTGCCCAGGCGGATGCCGGAGGTGACGAACGGGCTGCGCTTCTCGCCGGGCACGGTGTTCTTGTTGGTGGTGATGCCGGCGCGGTCGAGCGCGATCTCGGCTTCCTTGCCGCTGCACAGCTCGCCGAGATCCACGAGCATCAGGTGGTTGTCGGTGCCGCCCGAGACCAGGCTAAGGCCGTTTTCGGTGAGGCGGTCGGCCATCGCGGACGCGTTCTTGAGCACCTGTTGGGCGTACGCCTTGAAAGAGGGCTGGAGCGCCTCACCGAAAGCCACGGCCTTGCCGGCGATGACGTGCATCAGGGGACCGCCCTGGTTTCCGGGGAACACCGCCTTGTTGACCGCCGCTCCCCAGGCCTCGTTGGCCATCGTGAGACCGCCGCGGGGACCGCGCAGGGTCTTGTGCGTGGTGGTGGTGACGAAGTCGCAGTGCGGGGCGGGATCGGGGTGCAGGCCGGTGACGACCAACCCGGCGACGTGCGCGATGTCGGCCATCAGCAGGGCACCGACCTCGTCGGCGATGCTGCGGAACGCCGCGAAGTCCCAGGTGCGGGCGTACGCGGAAGCGCCGGTGATGATCAGGCGGGGCCGCTCCTTCTTCGCGAGCTCGCGCACGGCGTTCATGTCGATGCGGCCTGTGGCCTCGTCGAGCCGGTAGTGCACGGCGCGGTACAGCAGACCGGAGGCGTTCACCGGGGAGCCGTGGGTGAGGTGACCCCCGTGGCTCAGATCGAGGCCCAAGATCGTGTCGCCGGGCTTGAGGCAGGCGAGGAACACGGCCTGGTTGGCCTGCGCGCCCGAGTGGGGCTGCACGTTGACCGTGTGCATGCCGAAGAGCTGCTTCGCACGGTCGCGCGCGAGGTCTTCCACGATGTCGACGTACTCGCAGCCACCGTAGTAGCGCTTGTGCGGCAGGCCCTCAGCGTACTTGTTGGTGAGCACGGAGCCCACGGCCTGCAGAACCGCCACCGACGTGTAGTTCTCGGACGCGATCAGCTCGAGACCTTCCTCCTGACGACGGCGCTCGCGGGCGATCACATCGAAGACGGCGGGATCCTGCTCGGCGAGCTGCTGCATAGGGGCCTCGGGAGGGCCGCGGCACGTAACCGGTGGGGGCACAGCCTGCCTTCGTGTGCCGGACCGCGATCCGTCGCGCGCGCCGTGCGTGCATGGGCTGGCCAGCGCCCACCGACCCCGTTAGAGGCGCTGCGCTCTGGCCGAGTAGCTCAGTTGGTAGAGCAGCGGATTGAAAATCCGCGTGTCGGCGGTTCAATTCCGTCCTCGGCCACTGCCCCTCCCCCTTTCGCCGGCCCGCACGCCGCTTTGCGGGGCCCGCCCCCGGCGTTGCCGCTCCCCGTCGGGTTGAGCGGCTAGGCGTAGCGGGTGCCTCGTCGCACGATGCCCAGGCGCTTCATCCTGTAGCCCAGGTTGCTCTTGCTCAGGCCGAGCCGCTCGGCCGCGCGTGCCTGCACGCCGTCGCAGTCCTCCAGCGCCCGCAGCAGCAGGCTTCGCTCGGTGGCGTCGAGCACCTCGTGCAGCGGCTGCGCACCCTTCGAGACGGCTTCGTGGGGGAGGGTGATCGGCGCAGGGGCCGGGGTTCCGGGGAGCGGGATCTCCAGGGTGGGGGCGTCGCGGTGCAGGATCACGGCGCGCTCCACAGCGTGCTGAAGCTCGCGCACGTTGCCGGGCCAGCCGTAGGTCGCGAGGCGCGCCAGGGTGGAGGGGGACACCGCGGGCACCTCGCGCTCCTCCCGCTCACAGGTGAGCTTCACGAAGTGCTCCACGAGGGCCGGCAGGTCGTCGATGCGCTCGGCCAGCGCGGGCACGGCCAGCGTGACCACGGCGAGGCGGTAGTACAGGTCGGCGCGGAACAGATCGGAGGCCACGTCCTGCTTGAGGTCGCGGTTGGTGGCCGCCAGCACACGCACATCGACGTGCTGAGTCTGCGTGCCACCCACGCGCTGGAACTCGCCGGCCTCCAGCACACGAAGCAGCTTGCTCTGCACAGCGGGATCGATCTCGCCGATCTCGTCGAGGAACAGCGTGCCGCCGTCGGCCTGCTCAAAGCGGCCCACATGCTGGCGCACCGCGCCGGTGAACGCGCCCTGTTCGTGACCGAACAGCTCGGACTCCACCAGCGACGAAGGAATCGCCGCGCAGTTCACGCGGACGAACGGGCCCGCCCCGCGCCGCGATCGGTGGTGCAGCGCGTGGGCCACGAGCTCCTTGCCGGCCCCTGTGGGACCCTGAATGAGCACGGTGGCCGAGCTGTCGGCGACGGCCGTGATCTCGGCAACCAGGGCCTGCATCGCGGGCGCGGTGCCGATCATGCCCGACAGGCTGCTGCGGTCCCGGACCTGCTGACGAAGCTGGACCAGCTCGGCACGCACGTTCCGATTCTCGACCGCGCGGTCGAGCACGACGTACAGCTCGTCGCGCTCCACGGGCTTGACCAGGTAGTCGGCCGCCCCGCCTTTCATGGCCGTGACCGCGTCGGTGACGCTGGCGTTTCCGGTCATCACCACCACGGGGGTCTCGGGCCAGGAGGTGCGCACCTTGGCCAGCAGGTCGAGGCCGCTGATGCCCGGCATCTTCACGTCGGTGAGGACCACGTCGAACGGACGCTTGCGCAGCTGGTCGAACGCGGCCTGGGCGTTCTCCACCAGCACCACCTCGTCGCGACGTCGCTCCAGGTGCAGGCGCACGGCCGACCGCACGGCCTTGTCGTCGTCGACCACCAGGATGCGCACGCTCACTGCACGCCCCCGGCCACCCAAGAAGGGTCGAGCAGCCAGAGGTGCTCTTCGGGGTGGGCGGCGATGACCGCTGGACCCGACAGCACCGGCGCGAGCAGGGCTGGCAGCGCGATGGGTGGGGCCGCCGAGATGTCGCGCGCCGCCAGACGCAGCGCGGTGCTGGTCCGCACCCCGTCGAGGGTGGGGAGGAGCCGCTCAGCGAGGCCCCGCCGGTCCCGCAGGCTGATCGTGACCACAGCACGGCGTGCCGGGATGCCCGCCCGGCGTGCGGCGTCTTCCACAGCGTCCTGGAGGCCGCCCAGCTCGTCGATCAGCCCGCGCTCCCGCGCTGCCAACCCCGACCACACCCGTCCTTGGGCCACGGCCTCCACCGCTTCGGGGCTCAGGTTGCGTCCGCGCGCGACCCGGTCCACGAACTGGGCGTACGTGGCGTCCACCAGCGACTGCATCCGCTGCGCCTGGATCGGATCCCACGGGCGGAGCGACGAGTCCATGCCTGCGTTTCTGCCCTCAGCCACCAGCGAGGTGCCTACGCCCAGGCGCTCGAGCAGGGGTGCCACGGAGGCCTTCACGGCGAGCACGCCGATCGACCCCGTCACCGTGGAGGGCTCGGCCCAGATCGCATCGGCGTCGGCCGCCACCCAGTAGCCGCCGCTTGTGGCCGTGCCGCCCATCGACACCACCACGGGCTTGCCAGCGCCCTGGACACGGGCGACCCCGCGCGCGATCTCATCGGCGGCCACGGCGCTCCCGCCGGGTGAGTCGACCCTCAGAACCACCGCGCGCACCGACATGTCCAGCGCGGCCGCTTCCAGCTGGCGCGCGATCGTCTCCGAACCGGTGGTGGGGCCGCCGATCAGTCCGCCGCGGCTGGACGGGCCACGGGTGATCGGGCCTTCGACATAGACCACCGCGATGCGATCGGGCGCCTCCCACGGGGAGTGTGAAGGCGGACGCTTCGTCAGATCCACCAGCTTGGCGCGTCCGCCGAGGCGCTCCTCGATGAGCGCACGGGCTTGATCGGGGTAGGCGCGCGCGTCGGCGATGCCCAGGCGCACGGCCTCCTCCGCCGTCCAGGGGCCGCCGTCGATCCACGCTTCGACCTCGGCCTCGGACCGCGTGCGACCCTGCGCGAGCGCCCTCACCAGCACACCGTGCAGGTCAGCCACGAGCGCCCGCTGCTGTTCCCGCTCCGCCGACGATGGCTCGGTGGTGGTCCACGACTCGGCCGCCGTCTTGAAGTCGGAGCGACGCGCCACCTGCACCTGGACGCCGAGGGCATCGAGGAGCCCGCCCGCGTGCCAGGACTCGACGGCCGGTCCCGTCAGGCGCACCTCGGCCGCCGGATGCACCAGCACCTGGGAGGCGGCGCTTGCAGCGAGCAAGGCTCCGTTGCCCGGCGTGCCCACCAACACCGCCACCACCTCGCGGTCCGCGGCCCTCACCCGCAAGAACGCGCTGCGCAGTTCCTCCCACTGAGCCCAGTCGAGCTCGGCATCCCCCAGCAGCACAACCGTGCCTGCGAGACCCGGGGCGCGCTGCACCTCATCGAACGCCTGCAGGGTGTCGAGCCAGCTCGGCTTGGCGCGGCGCAGGAGCGGCTGCTCGGGCAGGTAGGCCGGAGCGGTCTCGAGCGTGACCACGTCGACCTGACGGCCGCGCCGCACCAGCGTCTCGTCGCGCTCGTCGCTCGCCACGTACAGCGTGGTGCCGGGCATGCCGCGTAGGTCGCCACTGCCTCCGTGGAGGCCAAAGCCCGCGCCGCCGAAGAACAGCTCGATGCCGGCTCCAAAGCGCAGGGTGCTGTCGATGCTGGCGCGAAAGAACAGGCCACGGGTGGGTCGGATGCGCGCCGTGGCCGACACGAGGTCCGCAGCAAACACGTCGCCGAAGGTGTGCACGTAGTCGATGCCGAGCACCAGCACGCGACCCGCTGGCCTCACAGCGAGGCCGCCGCCCACCTGGGGATAGGGGGAGTCGAGCCCACCTCGACTGCCCACGGTGCGCGCCACGAACGACGCGCCGATCCAGGGCAGCGGCCGCCACGAGGCCGCGAGGTCGAAGCCGACAATGTTCGGGGCGTCGTGGGGGATCTGGAAGCGGAGGGCGCCGCCCACAGCAATGCGCTTCGGGAGCCGGACCGCCACGCCGAGGTCGACGGCGAAGTCACTGCCTGTGTCGTCGGCCTGCCAGCGCAGCCCCCCCGAGAAGCCGCCGATGCCGGCGGTGGCGGCCCCGCTCCACGGGTGCGGGGCGTCTTCGTCCCAGCGCCCGTACGCCGCCCACCGAAGCTCGGGGTCGTAGGCCATGTTGGCCGGGTTCACCCACAGGGCACCTGGACCGCTCTCGGCCGCCAAGCCCGCCGACGGCACGATCGGCACCTCCGGCTCGAGGACGGGAAGCGTCGCTTGGGCGTGTGCGAGGCCCGACAAGGCCAGCAGGAGCGGGAGCATACACCGCACGGGTCAGGGGTTGCCGGGGGGTGTAACGTGCAGGTCGTTCCAGCGGCCCCCCTCCTGTTGTGGCGTGCTAGGACCTGACCGGGAGGGCAACGTGAGGCGAGCCTGGACGACGTTGCTGCTGCTCGCCGAGCTGGGGATCGCCAGCGTCGGGTGGGCGGCCGACGCGGTGGGAACACCAGCGTCCGCGCCGCAGCCTGTCGAGCTCCCTCTGGCGGATGCTGCGTGGTCGAAGGCGATCCTCGGGGTGCACGCGATTCGGGTGGCGACCGGGGAGGAGATCGTTGGGTTCCAGGCCGACCGGCCCCTGCTTCCAGCGAGCGCGCAGAAGGCCGTCACGGCCGCGGCAGCGCTGCGGGGCCTCGGGCCCTCGTTCCACTTCGAGACGCGCATCTATGCCACGGGACCTGTGGTCGACGGTGTGCTGGAAGGCGACTTGGTGGTGGTGGGTCGAGGGGACCCCACCCTCACGGCCGACAAGCTGTGGCGCCTGGTGCGCGACCTGAAGACCGACGGACTCGTTCGTGTGGCCGGCGATGTGCTCCTCGACGACACCTACTTCTCGGGCTCGCCGCTGATCGCAGGGTGGAGCCGCACCGTCGACCTCGACGAAGGGCCCTCTTACTTCGCTCCCATCGGTGCCCTGGCCGCTGAGTTCGGTGGCGTCACCGTGGTGGTGCGTCCGGCCGCGCTTGTCGGCATGCCCGCGATCGTGGCCATCGAGACGCCTGCCGGGGATGCCGTCCGGGTCACGGCGGCCGTCGACACGGTCGGCAGCAAGGAGCGCACCCGCCTCGATCTGCGCCGCGTCGTGCGCGAGGAGGGTGTCACGTTCGAGCTGGAGGGCGGCGTCCGCGTGGAGGGCGGTGACCGCCGCTTTCGTCGCAGCGTGGCCGACCCTACCGTGTACTTCGGCGGCATCCTGGGCCACCTGCTGGCTGAGCAGGGCCTGGCGGTCGATGGTCGCATCCGGCGCGGGGTGCTCCCGCTGGGTTCCACGCTGCTGCGCACGATCACGTCGCCGCCGCTGGCTTCGGTGCTGATGGACATGAACAAGTACAGCAGCAACTTCATGGCTGAGGCCGTGCTGCGCACGCTGGGCGCCGAGCTGCGGGGGGCGGGGAGTACCGAGGCGGGGCTGGCGGCGATGCGCGCCCACCTCGACGCGCTGGGCATTGCCCCTGAGCAGAGTCAGCTCGTGAATGGCTCGGGGCTCTCTCGGGACCTTCGGTTCTCGGCGTCGGCGATGACCCGGGTGCTGGCCGACGCTGCACGAGACGGCACCATCGCACCGGAGTTCCTCGCTTCGCTCGCGATCGGGGGTCGCGATGGCACGCTCGACGACCGCTTCGAGGATGTGCCCGACGCTGTGCGCGCCAAGACGGGCACGTTGGCGGACACCGTGGCGCTCGTGGGATTCGTGCGCACCGCCCACGACGAGCTCGTCGCGTTTGCCTTCTTTGCCAACGAGATCAAGGGCCCCGTAGACGTGTTGCAGGGGCTCGCCGACGAGGTGGCGCGCCGGCTCGTTCACACCCCGCCGGTGAACGGAGAGTGATGGGGCTTGGCGCGGCGGTCCCGCTTCGATAGTCTGCGGCCGGACGGGCGACGCGCATCCCTCTTGCGTCGGGCGGTCCCAGAGCGGGGAGGCGAGCATGCGGGTCCGGACGGCCATCAGGGGAGCGTGGATGGCGCTGGCCCTCGTGGCCACTGCGCATGCGCAGGAAGCCACCGAGCCGAGCGCAACACCAGCGTCTGAGGTGGCCCCAGCGGCCGCCGAGACACCGGCCCCCGCTCCTGTGAGCGAAGACGTCGACGTGGCCGCCGAGGGCGAGTGGCGGCGCGAGCTGGCCACCACCGAGCAGCGTGTGCATCAGCTCAAGGAGCAGGTGTTCCGCTCGAAGGCCACGCTGCAGCTCTTGCGGGAGCTCGCCGTGCAGGGCGCGAGCGGGGGCGGCGGTCTGCGCGTCACGCACAACACGGAGCTCTCGCGCACCTACCGCCTGTCCGCGGTCGACTACTACCTCGATGGCCGCAACATCTTCTCGTGGACGCTCACCGAGGGTGGCGAGGCGCTGCCGCGCTCCGTTGAGGTGCGCGACCAGCCGATCGCGCCCGGTCAGCACAGCCTGCAGGTCTCGTGTGTGCTCCGCGGCGAAGGCGGCGGCGTGTTCGAGTACGTCGATGACTACCAGACCAAGGTCGACTCTTCGCACAGCTTCGATGTTCAGGGCGGTCTGCTCACCGACCTCGTGGTGAAGCTCACCACGAAGGGAAGCGGCCGCAAGAAGTTCACCGAGCGCCCCAGCTTGGTCTACGAGGAGCGCCGCGAGACGCTCAAGGCGGAGTGAGAGCCTTGAATCTTCGTCGTCGATTCGGAGCCTTCGGGGTGCTCGCAGCGGTGGCGAGCACGGCGTGGGCCGCGCCGTTGGATGCAGCGCTCGAGCCCACCGAAGAGGCACTTGCCCTGCTGGCCACCCGCGCTGGCACGCTCGAGGCGGCGGTCTCTGCGGGCAGCGGTCGCGTCGACTCCATCCAGGCGCAAGAGCGCTACGAGCTGGGGCTCTACCACTTCCTCGTGGGCAACTACGAAGCCTCGGCGGAGGTGTTCTTCGTGCTCGCCGGTCGTGGCACGCTCGACAGCTCGGGTCTTCAGACCGACGCCGAGTGGTACCTGGCGGAGTCGCTGTTTCAGCTCGCGTTCGACGACATGGCGGCGGAAGCCTGTGAGCTGGTGGTGGCCCAGAAGACCCACCCCTATCGAGAAGACGCGGTACGCCGGCTGCTGGAGGTCTACGCGCGCTCCAACCGTCCGCTCGACTTCGACCGGGTGTTCGAGCAGGAGATCTTGCGAGGCTCGGTCACACCGTCGGATGCCATCCTCTACGCGGTCGGAAAGTCCCTGCGCCTGCGTGGCGAGCGGGCCCGGGCCCGCGGCTACCTCAGCGAGGTCACGCCCACGGGCGGGTGGTCGCTGCGCGCCCGCTACATGCTCGGCGCGATGCTGGTCGAAGAGGGCGGAGAGGCCGCTTACCGCGAGGCCATCACGCTGTTCTCGGGCGTGGCTGCGACCGACCCAGCGACGGTCGGCGAAGAGGGGGCGGTGCTCGATCTGGCCCGTCTTGCGCTGGGGCGTCTGCAGGAGCAGCTCGGTGAGCGTGAGGCCGCCGCAGAGGCTTACCTCGCGGTTCCAGAAGACTCGGTCTACGCGCCCGACCGCACCCGCGAGCTCGGCTGGCTCTACATCCACGCCGGCTCCTGGCGCCCAGCGTTGGCCACGGCGCAGGCGTTCCTGGAGCGCTGGCCCGATCATGCGTACGCTGCCGAGCAGCGCCTCCTGCTTGGTCACCTCCAGGTGCAGGTGGGTGCGTGGGACGCCGCGGAAGGCGCGTACCACAACGTGGTCAACACGTACGGGCCGGTGCGCACGGCGCTCGCCGACCTGGCGCGCTCGGAAGATGGCAGCACGCGCTTGCTCACGGGTCTCGCGGCAGATGGCGAGGGTCTCACCGAGGTTCCGCCGGTCGCGCTCGACATGCTGCGCGCCGCGCCGCGGGTCCGAAAGGCGCTCTCGATGGATGGCGAGATGACGCTGACGTCGTCGGCGCTGTCGGCCTCCGAGACGCTTGTAACTGAGCTGGCCGATGCGCTGGGGCCCGGCGGCGGCGGCGGTGCCGTCGAAGGCCTGCGGATGCGCGCGCTCGAGGTTCGGCTGGGTCTGGTGGGGCGCCGGCTGGATGCCCTGCGCGCCGAGTCCGACTGGCTCATCGAGCTGGGCGTGGCTGCGAAGGATGCGGCAGCGGCCAACCGTCAGCGCGAGGATGCTCAGCGCGATCTGGTGAAGCTGTCGGGCCGTGTGGAGACCGCCGGCGAGCGGTTCGCCGCGGGCAGCACGGTGGATCTCGACACGCTGGAGCGTGAGGTCGGCGCGGGCCTTGGCTCGGTGGAGGCCTCGGTGGATGCGGCCACGGAGTCCTTCCGGGCGCTGCGTGCTGCCACCGGGATGGCGATCGATGTCGACCCTGCGAGCCAGCGGCTTGCCACGCTGCACGGGCGTGCGCGCACCACCGCCGAGCGGCTCGCCGAAGCTGCAGGTGCCCTCAAGGGCTTGCAGTCCACGGAGCTCACCCGCATGCAGTCCACCTACGCCGCTGAGGCGAAGGCCGTGGCGGTGCACCGCGCGGCGTTTGATGAGCTGGCGGTCGTCGAGCGCGCTGCTGCGGCCCGACTGATGCGCGACGAGCTGATCGCCCTTGCGGGCCGGTTCGGGGAGCGCGTCATGGGGGCTGAGATGGGCCTCATGAACGTGGCTTGGTCGCAGTGGGTCGAGAGCGGCGAGACCGAGAAAGAGATCTCGGAGCGTCGGCGTGCGTCACTGATGGAGCTTGAAGCCCGCTACGGTGCGCTGGCTGCGCCCCTGGAGCGTGCACCGTGAGGCCGTTGCTCGCTGCCCTGGTGCTCCTGGCACCGACGTTTGCATGGTCGGCCGACGCAGCAACGCCGGCCACAGCGGCTGATGTGGCCGCCTGGCGGGCTGCCCGCGAGCGCTTCGCCGAGCGCGCCGACGAGATCCGCGCCGACGCGCTGCGCACGCTCGAAGCCCAGCGCACCACCCAGCTCGCGGGGCTCAAGAAGTCCTTTGATGCCCAGGCGGTGTTGGCGGCTGCGCAGGAGACCACGCTTCGTGGCGAGGCCGTGGCAGAGTTCGAGTCCTTCCTGCGCCGCTACGATGATGTGGGCGCCACGTCGGAGGTCCGACTCCGGCTCGCCGAGCTCTACTACCGCGAGGCCGAAGACCTCTGGCTCGAGAGCTCCCGCACCTACTTCGAAGCGCTCGATGCGGCGGAAGCCGACCTCGATGCCTTGAGTCGCCTGGAAGCCCAAGGTGAGCCGCGCATCGATCTCGGCCGGGTGGTCGGCCTGCTCAACGAAGTCGTAGCGGTCAACCGCGGGGTCGACCCGTCCAAGCGCTACGAGCTGCTCGACGTCGTCTACTACATGCTGGCCTTTGCGTTCGCCGAGCCCAACAGCGTCCAGTACGATGCGGCTAAGGCCCGCGATGTGTTCCGTGAGCTGATCGCCACGCGACCCGACTCCGACTTCGCCGACGCCGCGCACCTGATGCTCGGCAACTACCTGTTCGAAGAGAACCGCTACGCCGACTCGATCCCCGAGTTCGAGGCGGTGCTGGCGCAGGGCGAGACCCGACGCAGCTACGACGCCGCGCTCTACCAGCTCTCGTGGGCTCGCTACAAGCTGTCCGAGTACGACCCCGCGATGAAGGGCTTTGTGGAGCTGCTCACGCGCTCCGAGGCCAACCGCGGCACCCACGGCAAGATCAGCGAGTTCGCGCCCGACGCGATCACGTACCTTGCGCTCTCGCTGCTCGACCGATCCGACCGGGATGGCACCACCCCGCTCGACGAGGCGGCGCGCTGGTTCGCTGGCAACGCCCCCACCGTGCCGTGGCGCTGGGAGGTCTACCGCTCGCTCGCCGAGGCCCTGGTCACCTACGGTCGTCCCCGCGACGCCGTGGCGATCTACCGGCAGCTCCTCGATGATCCGGCTTGGGTGCTCCGCCCCGAGAACCCCGACTTCCAAGACACGATCGTGAAGCTGCTGTCGCGCGGCTACGACGCCGACCTGTCGGCCGCGGGTCAGGCGCGCATCGACATGACCGAGCGCTTCGGCGAGGGCTCCGTGTGGTGGGACGCCAACCGGGCGGATCCTGAGGCCCTGGCGCGCGCCCGTCGCTACACCGAGGCCTACCTGCTCGATGTGGCCGTGGAAGTGAAGGTTCGCGCTCAGGAGTCGGGCGACCCTGCGGCCTACGCCCTGGCGGCCGACAAGTACCGCGAGTACCTCGACCGTTTCCCCATCGGCGACGACTACTACGAGAACGAGTTCCAGCTCGCTGACGCGCTCTACCGGGCCGAGCGGTACGACGACTCCGCCGACGCCTACGGCAACCTCCTCCGCTCGTCGCGCTTTCACAAGTTCGGCGACGCAGCCGTGTTCATGGTGTTCCGCTCGCGCGACCAGCTCCTGCGCTCGCGCGTCGGAGACCCCGACAAGCGGTCCCCCAACGCAGAGATCGAGCGCACGGTCACCTCGGTGGGTGGCAACGAGATCGCGGTCTACGAGCTGCTCGACGATCAGAAGGCGTTCATCGACGCCGCAGACGGCGTGGTGGGTCACACCTTCGGCGAGCCTGTCGATGGCGTCGATGTGGCGCAGCTGGCGCGTGAGAACCGCTCGAAGATCCTGTACCTGCCTGCGCAGATCCTCTACAACGCGAACCGGTTCGAAGAGGCCCGTCCCCGGCTGCAGAAGGTGATCAAGGAGCACCCCGACACCGACGAAGCCACCTTCGCGGCGAGCCTGTTCCTCAACACCTACGTGGCAGAAGGCGACTCGGATGCCATCCGTCGGTGGTCGCGTGAGTTCGCCGGCATGCGGCTTGGGCCGTCCAAGTCTGCTTCGGGTGCGTCGCAGTTCCAGGACACCTACGAGAAGTCCAGCTACCAGCTGGGTGCTGATGCTTACGCGAAGAACGACTTCGCGGGCGCGGCCGCCGCCTACCTGAGCTTCGTGAGCGAGTTCCCGAAGTCGAAGTACGTACCCGACGCCATGCTCTCGGCGGCCTTCAACTACGACCGCCTGGGCCGCGCTTCGGATGCGAACGCCCTCTATGAGCGGTTCCTGCGTGAGTACCCCACGCACCCCGATGCGAAGCCCTTCTACTTCCGCATCGCGTCGAACTACGAGTCGGTGTTCGAGCTCGCAAAGGCCACCGGCTACTACCGGCAGTTCGTGGAGCGGTACCCGAAAGACCCCGAGGCCCGCAACGCGCAGTACATGGTGGCCTTCCTCGAAGAGGGCCTGGGCAAGAACCTCGAAGCCGCCCGCGGCTACGAAGACTACGCGAAGAAGTACCCCGAAGCCGAAGACCGCGAAGACGTGCACTACCGCGCGGGTAAGATGTACGAGCTCGCCGACGCCGACCGCGCGATCACGTTCTACCGGGCCTACCTCAAGGCGTACGGCACGCAGAATCCCGACCACGCGATCAGCGCGCAGGGGCGGATCGCGGCGCTGCTCACGGAGCAGGGCAAGACGCGTGAGGCCACCACGGCGCGCGACGACGTGGTGAAGCTGTTCGACCGCATCCTTGCGGCCGACGGCAAGGTCGGCCCGGCAGGGCGTGATGCGGCGGCGGCGGCGGCGTTCCCCGCACTGCAGGCCCGCTACGACACCATCGCGGCGCGAAAGCTGTCTCGCAACGAAGCGAAGGACACCAAGCTCCTGCTTGATGAGCTGCCGCCCGAGATCAAGGCCCTCGACGACGCGGCGAACGCGTTCGTGGAGCGCTACCTCTCCTTCGAGTACACCACCGCGGCGATCTACCTGCAGGGTGCAGCCCGATCGGCCTATGCCAAGCTGGGCTTCGGGGTGCAGCCGCCGGCCAATCTCGATGAAGACAGCCAGGCTGCGTACTGGGAGCTGCTCGAAGAGACGCTCTTCCCGCAGATGCGCGGCGTGGAGCAGCAGGCCATCACCACCTACCAGAAGGTGCTCGACCTGGCGGCCCAACAGAAGCGGCACGCCGTGTGGGTGGATCGCAGCCGGGAGGGCATGGCGGCCATCGACCCGGCCACGTACCCCACGCCCAAGCAGCCGCTGCTCGGTGTCATTCAGGCGGTGGAGCCGGCTCGCATCGCGCCGTCCACCGGTGTTGAGGAGTCCCCATGAGCGCGCGTCTCTCCCTGGCGCTCGTGCTGGCGATCTCGCTGGTGGGCTGCAAGAAGAAGCCGCCCGCTGCGGCGGGCGCGGCGTCGGGTGCCGAGACCACCGATGCGGCCGGTGCCGAGGCGGCGAACGCGGAAGACTCTCCCGCCGAGGGTCGGCTGGGCACGGCGATCAAGCAGCTCCAGTCGGGACGCGAGACCGACACGCTCAAGGCGCGGGGCACGCTCGACAAGCTCGTGGTGGACGAGCCCTCCAACGCGCTGGCCTGGTACAACCTCGGCGTGGCACGGCACCGCCTCAGCGCAGTGGTCGAGGCCGCCGAGGCCTTCGCGAAGGTCACCACGCTCGAGCCATCGAACATGGCGGCTTGGTTGGCGTTGGGTCAGGTCGAGGTGGAGTTGGGCGACGCCGACCTGGCGTTGCGGCACCTCGACAAGGCGCTCGCGATCAGCGGCGACAACCTCGACCTCCGCATTGCTCGCGCGTCGGCGCTCCGGGCGCTGGGTCGCCCGGTGGAGGCAGTGACCGAGGCGAAGGAGGCCCTTCGTCTGAACGCGAAGAGCCTGCCGGCCTACACGCAGATGGGCCTCGCTCACCTCGAGCAGAAGCGGCCCGAGCTCGCGCGCTTCGTGTTCGAGAAGGCCGAGACCGTGGAAGGGGCCGAGTCCGATGCGTCGCTGCAGGCCAACTTCGGCTGGGCGCTCTACCAGGCCGGGGAGCGCTACGCGGCCGAGACGCGCCTGAAGCGCGCCGTCGAGCTCGATCCAAACTTCGTGCCCGGGCTCGTCTACCTCGCGCGACTCTATCTCGATGATCGTAACGCCAGCGACGCGCTGCCGCTGCTCGAGAACGCGCGCAGCAAGGCGCCGCGCAACCACGGCCTGCTGGTCGACCTCGGCGTCGCCTTGCGCGGCGTGGGGCGACCCGACGAAGCCAAGGTGGTGTGGGAGTCTGCGCTGGCGATGCGCCCTGGCGATCCCGTGCCGCTGTTCGACCTCGGCCTGCTGCTCGCGGATGCGTACAAGGACTACGACGGCGCCGTCGCGAAGCTCCAGGCCTACGTGGCCCAGGGCGGCACACAGGTGGACGCTGCGACCGAGTACATCGACCGGATCCAGAAGGACAAGGCAGCGGCCGAGCGTCAGCGTAAGCGCGACGACGACCGCAAGAAGCGCGAGGCCGAGAAGGCAGAGCGTGAGCGCGTCCTGAAAGAAGCCGAGAAGCAGAAGGCGGCCTCGGCACCGCCGGAAGTCAAGCCGGAGCCCGAGCCCAGCGCACCTGCGCCGAGCCCGTGGTCCACAGGTCCCCAGTGAGGTCCGCCATGATCCGATCCGTCGTGCTCGTGCTGGCTTTCGTCGCTGGGCCTCGCGCGCTCGCCCAGGAGGAGGCACCCCCCGCTCCCCGGCCTGTGGGCGAAGACGCGCTCCGCTTTGAAGGCGGCGCCTTTGTGATCCAGGGCAAGGTGCAGAAGCCCGAGGTCGTGGTGGTGATCAAGCGCGAGTCGGTGGATCGGTCGTTCAACCTGGATCTGGACGAGCGGTTCTTGGATCGGATCGTCACGGCCCTGAGCGATGCACCGTTCTAGGGGTGCTGGCTCCAACGGGCCCTTTGGAGGGCCTTCCGGCGGTTCCCACCCCGCGAAGAACGTGCGATCGGGGAAACATCACGTAGTCCTGACGAGGCAAGGCATGCCCGGCAGCACCTACATCGAGTAAAACAACGCCCGTCACTTTGCGCCCCTCCTGGGCACGTACGACAGCAGCCCCATCGAGTGGGCAAGGAGCGACTGCGATGAATGATGTCATTCGGATGATGCAGGACGGCGGCTTCTTCATGTGGCCGATCCTGGTGTGTTTCATCCTCGGTGCCGCCATCTGCGTCGAGCGGCTGTTCTACGTGCTCTTCCGCGCCAACATCAACGCCACGGCGTTCATGGCGCAGATCCAGAAGCTCGTGATGGCCAACAACATCGACCGCGCCATCAAGATCTGCAACGCCGAGACGCACGCGGTGCTCCCGCGCGTCATCAAGGCCGGCCTCACCCGCGCGAACCTCTCCGAGAAGGAGATCGAGAACGCCATCGACGAGGCCGTGCTTGAGGTTGGCCCCATGGTCACCAAGCGCACCGGCTACCTCGGCATGCTCGCCAACGTCTCCACCCTGCTCGGCCTGCTCGGTACCATCTGGGGTCTGGTGTACGCCTTCGACGCCGTGGCCCGCGCCTCGGCCGAGACCAAGGCCGTGCTTCTGGCCCAGGGTATCTCGATCGCCATGTACACCACGGCGGGTGGTCTGATGAGCGCCATTCCGATCCTGGTGATCCTCACCGTGATCCAGAACAGCGCCAACAAGGTGCTCGACGACGTCGACCAGTACTCCCTGAAGACCGTCAACCTGCTCACGGCCCGCAAGCGCGGCACCCTGAACCAGGCCGCCGAGGGCTGATTGCCCCGCTCGTTGATGCCCGGCGGCCTCGCTGCTGGGCATCCGTCCGTCACCTCCTGACGGACGTTCCCCTCTGGGTGTGCTGAGTCCTTCGGGAGACCATGATGGCGACCAAGCGAATCGAAGACGCGCAGAACCTGGACCTCGTCCCCATCATGAACATGGTGACGATCCTGATCCCGTTCCTCCTGCTCTCGGCGCAGTTCGTGGAGCTCGCGGTCATCGACACCACGCTGCCCGCGATCGGCGACCCCAACCCCACGAACGAGCCGCCCGACCCCGACAAGCTCAACCTGTCGATCATGGTCACCTCGAACGGCTTCACCATCACGGGCGCCGACCTCGTGCTCCCCAAGGACGACGAGATCAACGGGCCCCGGGTGCCCTGCATCGAGGCCGGTTGCCGCACGCCGGAGGCCTACGACTACCGCGCGCTCACGATGAAGCTCGCGAAGGTGAAGGACCGCTGGGAGACTGAGGAGAACGTCATCCTCGTTCCCGATTCGGCGGTGCCCTTCGAGGTGCTCATCCACGTGATGGATGCCTGCCGCAACGATGTTGAAGACAAAGATGCCGACGGCAAGTCCCGGCTGCTCTTCCCCAACGTCGTCCTCGCCGGCGGCGTGAACTGATCTCCCGGAGCGACTGAACATGGCCAAGAAGAAAGTCACCCGGCGCGTCAACAAGGCTGAAGAGCTGAACATCACGTCGATGATGGACATGATGACCATCATTCTGGTGTTCCTCCTGAAGTCCTTCTCCACGGAAGACATCAGCGTGCAGGGGGCTCAGCTGGAGCTGCCGATCTCCACGGCGGCCACGGCCCCGAAGATCGCGGTCAACATCGTGGTGGCCCAGAACCAGATCCTCGTCGATGGCGAGCCCGTTGTGGCTGTGATCGAAGAGGTGGATCCCACCACCGGTCGCACCACGTTCAAGGTGCCCGACAGCGCCAAGAAGTCGCTGCGCATCCTCGACCTGTTCGACAAGCTGGAAGCCAAGGCCGAGCAGGCCAAGCGCATCGGCGAGCGCGCAGGCTCGGCCGAGTTTGACTTCCAGGGCCAGGTGCTGCTCCAGTGCGACAAGGAGCTCCCGTTCTCGTTGGTCCGCGAGGTGATGTACACCGCGGGCCAGGCGCAGTTCGGCGAGTTCCGGTTCGTCGTCATCAAGGGCTCGGGCTGATTTCACCTGCCCGCTTCGGGCGGTCCGGGAGTCGCTCGTGGGCGCTCCTGGTCCAAGGGTCAACGGGGGGGCTGGGTTGCTGACTTCCAACGGGGAGGGCGGTGAGCCGGCCCTCACGCGCGTTAAACGACAACGCCTCGGTGAGATCGATGGGGTCGGTGTCGTCGGGCCTTGTCAGAGGGGGGTGCGGCGGACTATCCTGGGCAAGGCAGGATCCGGACGCAGTGCGGCCCATCCTCTCCGACGTCGAACGACCTCCAAGGAACCCCGGCCCGTGAACGTCTCGAAGCTCGAACGCGCGCTCTCACCGGGGTCTGCCGAGAAGCAGGCGGGTGTGCATCACCCGGCGAGCCAAGCGCGCGTCGTGTTGGGCGCTGTGAGTTCCTGCGCGAACGCGAGGGTCGCTCGATGAGCGCAGCGGTGGCCAAGCGGGTGCTGTTCATCGGCATCGTGCAGGATGGAAAGGTCGTCGAAGAACGATCCATCCCTGCCGGAGATGAGGTCAGCCTCGGCGCATCCTCCAAGGCCACGTTCCAGATCCCGCTTGCAGCGTTCGGCGGGGAAGACTTCACGCTGTTCGCATCCAGCCGCGATGGCTACGCGATCCGATTCACCACGGCGGTGAAGGGCAAGATCACGGCGCGCGGCGAGCGGGTCACGCTGGAGACCGTGTCGGCCGATCCCAAGGCCAGCTCCGAGGGGGGCGTGTTCCTCCTTCCGCTCGACGAGAACGACAAGGGGAAGGTCCGCATCGACGCGGTCACCATCCTGTTCAAGTTCGTCGAGCAGGCCGTGGTGGCCCCGCAGCCCGCCACCGCCGAGAAGTACGACTTCCGCCCGCGCTTCATCGAAGACGAGAGCGATCCGATCTTCTTGGCCTCGCTCGCGCTCTGGACCGCACTCGGGGCCGTGATGGCCGTGTGGATCCGCAACACCGAGCCCACGGTGATGGAGCTCGAAGAGCTGCCCGATCGGTTCACCCGGCTGGTCCTCGAAGAGGCCCCCGAGCCCGAGGAGGTCGTCGTCGAAGAGGATGCCCTCGCGCTCAACAAGACCGAGTCCAGCGAGAAGGCCCCCGAAGCCGAAGCCGAGCCCGCCAACGAGGTGGAGAAGGCCGAGCGTGCCGAGCAGGCTAAGGAAGATGTGGCGGGCAACTCCGAGCTGTTCAAGCAGCTGCAGGCCCGTCTGCTCGCCACCACGGGTGCCAACTCCAGCGGCACCGTGTTGCTCGAGAACGCGGCCGGCAACACCGACGACATCTCGGGCCGCCTGGCTGAGGCGGAAGCTGCGGGTGCCGCGCTCGGCGATGGCAGCCGGATTCGTGGCGGGGATGGCACCGTGGGCGGCACGGGCGATCGCAACGTGGGCGGCGTCGGCGAGCTCCAGGCTGGCACGGTCGGCGCGGGCGCTGTGGGCGATGTGCGAGCCACGGCCCCCAAGGGCTCGGTGTCGGCCGGCGATCTCGACTTCTCGGGCGGCGATGTCTCCGAGGTCGGCAAGGTCGTGCGCCAATACCAAGGGCAGCTCAAGTACTGCTACGAGAGCGGTCTGAAGAAGAACCCGGCGCTCGCCGGTCGCGTGGTGGTGGGCTGGGTCGTGGAAGGTGGCTCGGCCACCGATGTGTTCATCGTCGAGAACACCACCTCGGATGATGAGTTCGCGGACTGCATCAAGGGCAAGATTCGCCGATGGACGTTTGAGGGCGTCCCCGATGGGGAAGCTAAGAGTCCGTTCGTGTTCGTGCCTCAAGACTAGCGTCACAGCCGCTCCACTCGTTCCGGGAGGATCCCATGCAAGTCTCCACGTCATCACCGCTGCTCATGCTGGTGTTGGTGGGCGCGCTCGCTCCCCAGGCCATCGCCGAAGAGCCCGCCGTCGACATGCAGATCGACCGCATCGCAGAGGCCTCGCCCGAGGAGATGCGCGACATGGCCACCGAGGGCGCGAAGGCCATCGAGGGGGCCGAGAGCGCGCTCCAGAAGCTCGACCAGACCACCCGCGGCAAGGGCGCAGCGAAGGAGGCCACCGAGGGCCTCGACTGCGTGGTCGACAACCTCTCCAGTGTGCGCCTGCTCAAGGGCCAGGCCGGCACGGCGCAGGCGAGCATGGAAGCTGCGCTCGCCGAGCAGCGCACCCAGCGCGCGGCCTCCGAGCTGCGTAAGATCGCCGTGGCTGCGAGCCAGAGCGAGAACCTCAAGAACGATGCTGAGCGCTGTGCCTTGGGCGTCACGTCGTCCAAGGGTGCCTCCAAGACCACCGCCAGTGGCGGCGTGGGCGACCCTGACGACGACATCGCGCCTCCCGGTGCCGATGTGCTCGACTTCACCAACGACGGCGCGACCAAGTCGCCCCTGTAACCGTCTCCATCGCGTCCTCCTGATCGCGATCACCCCGCGAGTTGTGTTCCCATGCAGTCCGTTCGGTACCTCAAGCAGCGTGTTGCGTTGGCGATCATCGCCAGCGGCGCGTTGGGGTCCGCCGCATGGGCAGGCCCTGGTGATCACATCCAGGCAGGCCCGGTGGAGATCGTCCCCTCGATCATGGTGGGCGCGGAGATCCGCAACAACGTGTTCCTCACGGAGAAGCAGCCCACGCTGGGCGGCACCTTCGTGTTCCAGCCGGGCCTGCGCCTCCGGGTGAAGACGCGGCCCGTGAACTTCTTGCTCGATGGCAAGTACGATCTCCGCAAGTACTTCGACCCCGTCCTGGCCCCGAAGCTCGACCAGTTCGGCAACTTCAAGGTGCTCGCGCGCCTCGACCTGTTCCCGGAAGCGGTGGTGGGCTTCACGCTGCAAGACAAGGCCTCGGGCAACAGCCGCGAGAACGACCAGGCGTTCAAGAACAACGCCCTCATCACGCAGATCCGCAACGAGCTGAGCGCGGGCCTTCCGATTCGTCCGGGCAGCGACGTCACCATCGAGCCCGGCTTCGCGTGGTCGCACCAGATCTTCCGCATCCCAGGCCTGGAAGAGCAGCTCGACTTCAACAACCGCAACACCTACGGCCCCAACCTCGATCTCGAGTGGCGGTTCTTCCCCAACACGTCGTTCGTGGTGAACGCGCACTACGACTTCAACCGCTGGGACCAGAACTGGGTGCCCACCAACGACCCGCTGCTCGCGGGCGGCGGCACGCCGGGCGAAGTGCGCGGATTCGGTGAGTTCCTCGCGAAGCCCGACTCCGATCACTTCAAGGGCACCGCCGGGATGCGCGGTCGCATCACGAAGATCTTCTTGCTCGACCTCGAGGTCGGCTACGGCTTTGGCAACTACGACGATGAGTCCGTGGCCGACGAGTCGGCGCTCGATCCGGGCCTGGGCGATGAGGCCGACCCCACAGCGGCAGGCTTCGGGCAGGATGTCACGCTCACGGATGCCATCCTGCTGCATGTGCGGCCCCGCTTCGACCTGGGCTTCTCCGAGCAGCGCACGTTTGGTCAGCGCATCACGGTGCAGTACCGCAAAGACTTCCAGGACTCCTTCTTCACGAACTACGTGCACAGTCACAGCGTGCTCGGCGGAGTGGAGAGCCTCTGGGGTCGCTACCTGCGCACCCGGGTCCAGGGCGGCGCGCGCTTCGAAGACTACGTCGGCGAAGAAGACCGCGCCGACATCTTCACGCAGCTCGAAGGCGTGGTCACGGTGCTGCCTATCCGCGCACTCCCCATCGATCTCGGTGTGGCTTGGCAGACCCGCATGTCGTCGGATGCCACCGTCGAGTACGACAGCATCGTCGGAAGAGTCAACGTCACCTTCGTGTACTAGCAGGACGATGAACCGCTTCCGCTTGCTGATGTACTGGATGATGTTGGGCTCGACTGCGCAGGCAGGGGAGTACCGCGTGGGCGCTGGCGACCTGCTGGAGGTCCAGGTTCGCGAGGAGGTGGAGCTGTCGGGCGAGGTGCAGGTCACCGATGCGTGCACCGTGTCGCTTGCGTTGATTGGACGCATCGAGGTGTGCGGGCTCACGCCGGGCGAGATTGAAGCGCGCGTCGAGGGCGCGTACCAGTCGGGCTACCTGCTCGATCCCGCCGTGGCCGTGCGGGTGCTGGAGCATCGCAGCCAGCGGGTCGATGTGCTCGGCGAGGTGCAGAAGCGCGGCCCCGTCTACCTTCAGGGCCCCACCTCTCTGGTGGAGGTCATCAGCGCGGCCGGTGGACCTGCGGCCGAGAACGTCGTGGATGTCGAGGTGATCTCCGCTGCGGGGGAGAGTGTGCGCTACGATCTGCGCGCGATCACGGCGTCCGCCGCCGAGGTGCTGGTGCGCCCTGGCGACAAGATCGTGCTGCGCCCGGGCAAGGTGGTCTACATCGAGGGGCAGCTCAAGCGACCTGGCGAGGTCACCCTGCGGGATGGTCTCACCGTCACTCAGGCGCTCGCGCTCGCCGGCGGGCCCGATGAGTTCGCGAACCTGCGTCGCGTGATCCTGCGCCGTGCGGATGGGGAGCAGCTTCGTGTGAACGTGCCGCGCGTGCATCGAGGCCTCGACCCCGATCTCGTGCTGCGCGCCGATGACCACATCGTGGTGCCGCGCGGATCGTTCTAAGCGTTGGCCGGCGCGCTCTAGAAGCGCGGGGCCTGGAACCACGCCCACGCATGCCGCACGACGGCGTCGAGGTCGTGCTGCGCCGACCAGCCGAGGTCGGTCTGGGCCCGCGACGTGTTCGCCACGAGGATCGGCGGATCGCCCGCCCGGGCTGGCGAGCGGGTGTGTGGAACGGGCAGACCGGTGATCCGCTCCACGGCGTCGAGCACCTCAGCCACTGAGTTGCCCGTGCCCGTGCCGAGGTTCCAGGCGCCGCCCGGTTCTCCAGCGAGCAGGCGGTCGAGCGCAGCGAGGTGGGCGCGGGCGAGGTCTTCGACGTGAACGTAGTCGCGCACGCAGGTGCCGTCGGGCGTGGGGTGGTCGGTGCCAAACACGTTCAGCGGACGACCGGTGGAGGCGGCCGCGAGGGTGAGGGGGATGAGGTGCGTCTCGGGGTCGTGGGACTCGCCGATCCACGCGTCCGAGGACGCGCCTGCAGCATTGAAGTAGCGCAGCCGCACGGCTCGCAGCCGACCCGCAGCCTCCGCGTCGATCAGCACCGACTCCACCGCAGCCTTCGTGGCCCCGTAGGGGGAGATCGGGGCAAACGGCAGGTCTTCGTCGAGGGGGACCCGCTCGGGCACCCCGTACACCGCGCACGATGACGAGAAGACCAGCGCCCGACAGCCCGCGTCGTACATCGCGCCGAGCAGGCAGATCGTGCCGGCGACGTTCACGTCCCAGTACGCCACGGGATCGGCCACTGAGTCGCGCACGCTGGTGAGTGCCGCAAAGTGCACCACGGCGTCGAAGCCTTCGGCGAGCAAGGTGGTGAGAGCGGTCCGATCGCGGAGGTCGCAGCGCACCAGGCGTCCCTCAAACGCCTCCGCGTGTCCCGTGGAGAGGTTGTCGACGACGACGACGTCGTGCCCTGCGGCCTGTGCGGCGCGCGCGGTGTGCGAGCCCACGTAGCCGGCTCCACCGGTGACCAAGATGCGCGCCATGGGACCTCCGTGCTCGTGCTGCTATCCGTGGTGTGGCGGCGATGGTCCTTACGCACGGGCATGAGGGCATGCCATGACGCGTCAAGACGTGCTACCCTCGGAGCGGCGGACATCCCATGGCGCGCGCGAGCTCGACGGCCTCATCTCCTCCCCCCACCAAGGTCACCAAGGCGGCCACCAAGGCCACCTCGGCGCGCACGGTGGTGGCGCCCACGGTGGCGTCCCAAGGCGGTGGACGGGGCACGGTGGTGGGGCGCTTGCATGAGCGTCGCCGCGAGATCTCACTCACGCTGGTGCTCGCGGCCTCGGTGTTCTCGGTGCTTGCGCTGTCGGGCCATGCGGTCGACGACCCCACGTGGCTCTCGCCCGATCCCACCCGCACCCGTGAGGTCACCAACTGGACCGGGCCGCTGGGGGCCCTGTGGGCCGATGCCCTGCTGCGCTTCGTGGGGTGGGGTGCTTGGCTGGTGTCGGTGCTCACCGGAGCCGGAGCCGTGCTGGCGCTCGCACGTCGTCCGCTCGGGCGGATGGCCCACTGGATCGTGGGCACCTGGCTTCTGGTGATGCTCCTCGCCACAGCCCACCTCCTCGCCGGGACGGGGCTTTCAGGCGCAGCGCTCCCCGGTGGTTGGGTCGGCGAGGTGCTCTCCAACGCGCTGGTCGACGCGGTGGGTGTTGCGGGTGCGGGCGTGGTGTTGCTGGCCACGCTCACCACCGCCGGCAGCGTGCTGGCTGGGGTGTCGTGGGGTCAGATCGCGAACCGGTTCGTGGGCAAGGTGGAGGCAGGTCTTCCGGTCGTGCAGCAGCGTGCTGTCGTGGCCGGCGGGCAAGCCGCTGTCGCAACGAAGGTCGGCGTGGTCGGTGTGAGCCGCGGTGCGCTCGGCGTGTTCTCGATCATCGGCAACGGGCTGTTCGCTCTCGGTCGGTGGATAGGGTCGGTTGCGGTGCGTGTGGCCTCCGGCGCACGCGACGCGTTCAAGCGGCCCCACCTCGACGACCTCGACGATGACGCGTGGTCTCGGATCACCGGCATCACCCGGCCTGAGGCCGACCCGGACGCCGTGGGCGACCCCACGGCTGTGCTCGAAGACGGGCTCGCCACCGACCCGGGCGTCGAGGTGCGAGGTGCCCGCGCCTCGTGGACGCCCACCGATCCCGATGCCACCGACAGCCCGCACGCGCTGTTCGGCGCGCTGGTGCCGCGTGATCCCACGGAGGTGGTCACGTCGCCCACCCCCGTGCGGGTGACCGAGGCTCGCGGCGGCACGGCCACTCCGGCGCCGGCCGCAGCCCGCGCGGTGCCCGTTGTCGTCGCGCCCGTCGCACCCAAGCCGCCGCCGCGTCCGGTGCGTCCCGACGTGCTGGATGCCCCGCCGATGTCGGCGCTGCGGGTCTACGCGCCCGACGACGAGGAGGACGACGAGGATCTCGACGACGACCTCGCCTCCCAGGCCGGGTACGACGACAGTGACGATGACGATGACGACGCCGACGACGCGATGCCCTCGGAGGGTCGGGAGCGTCAGCCGCTCCAGGTGGAGCCGGTCGAGGGGCTCCAGCTCAAGCCCGCCGTGGATGACGGTCGCTCGGTCTCCGACCACGGCACGCTCTACTTCGAGCTGCCCCCGCTCTCGCTGCTGGATCCCGTGCCCGAGCAGCGTGCCACCATCGATGAGGCCGAGCTCATGGCGCTCGCCCGCACGGTCGAAGAGGCGCTCGCGTCGTTCAAGGTCACGGGCCAGGTCACCAACGTGCGCGTCGGGCCGGTGGTCACCATCTTCGAGTTCTTGCCCGACCCGGGCATCAAGGTGCGCCGGGTGGCCAGCCTGGCCGACGACCTCGCCATGGCCTTGCTCGCGCCCAGTGTGCGCGTCGTGGCGCCGATCCCCGGGAAGGGCGTGGTGGGCATCGAGGTGCCCTCCAAGAACCGCCTCGCGATCTACCTCCGGGAGCTGCTCGCCAGCCCCGAGTTCCGCAAGTCCGAAGCCGACCTCCCCGTCGCGCTGGGCAAGGACACCGAAGGGCGTCCGATCGTGGAAGACCTCGCGAAGATGCCGCACCTGTTGGTGGGTGGCACCACGGGCGCAGGCAAGTCGGTGGGTGTCAACGGCATGCTGCTCTCGCTGCTGTTCACGCGCACGCCCGAAGAGCTCCGGCTCCTGTTGGTGGACCCGAAAAAGCTCGAGTTCGAAGCGTACAACGGCGTGCCTCACCTCCTGCATCCCGTCGTCACCGACGCCACGGGGGCAGCGGCTGCGCTGGCCTGGGCCTGCCGCGAGATGGACCGCCGCTACGAGCTGCTGTCCCGGTGGCAGACCCGCAGCATCGGCTCGTTCAACAAGAAGGTCGAGCGCGAGATGAAGCAGTGGACGCGCGAGAAGGCCTACCGCTACGCGGGGCCCGACTGGCCCGAAGGGGTGGCGCCGCCGAAGCCGGAGATGCTGCCGTTCATCGTGGTGGTGATCGACGAGCTCGCCGACCTGATGATGACGGCGAAGAAGGAGGTGCAGGACAGCATCGTGCGGCTCGCGCAGATGGCGCGCGCCTGCGGCATCCACCTGATCGTGGCCACCCAGCGCCCGTCTGTGGATGTCGTGACCGGTCTGATCAAGTCGAACCTTCCCACCCGCATCAGCTTCAAGCTGCGCTCGGTGATCGACAGCCGCACCATCCTCGACCAGGGCGGTGCCGAGAAGCTGCTCGGGCGCGGCGACATGCTCGTGCTCACCGGCGGTGCCGACGCCAAGCGGGTGCACGGCGCGTTCGTCAGCGATGACGAGGTGGTGCGGGTCATCGACTTCCTCCGCGCTCAGCGTGATCCCGACTACATCGAAGACATCACGCGTTCGGCGCCCGGAAGCGGCGATGGCGACGCCGGCTACGAAGATCCCGAGATGGATGACGACCTCTACGACCAGGCGCTCAACTTCGTGCTCGACAAGGGCAAGGCTTCCACCTCGATGATCCAGCGGCAGTTCAAGATCGGCTACAACCGCGCCGCGCGCCTGATCGACGCGATGGAGGCCGCGGGGGTGGTCGGGCCCGCCGATGGCGCTCGTCCGCGCGAAGTGCTAATCGGCCACAACGGATGATGGGCCCACGGGTCCCAGGCATGAAGGGCTTCTGGCACACCACCGGGCGTGATCGCCGACTGAAGAAAGTCGACCGTGATCGCGTCCAACCCCGGCAAGCAGGCCTCCCCCTGCCGCCTCGGAGAACCCGATGACTTCCACGCGCTCCTTCTTCGCGAAGCTCCTGCTCACCGCCGCGGTGCTCGTGGCCATGCTGCCGCAGCCCAGCTTCGCGCTCGACAAGGCCGGCATCGTGGCCGCCATGTCGGCGAAGTACAAGGGCGTCACCTCGATCAAGGCCACCGTGGTCCAGACGCAGCGCAACGAGCTGTTCGGCGATGAGTCGGTCACGGGTGAGCTGCTCGTGAAGCGCCCGGCTAAGGTCCGCTGGGCCTTCGGCGCCGACAAGCTGTTCGTCACCGATGGCACCAAGCTCTGGATCTACACCGCGCAGGACAAGCAGGTCATCGAGTACGACGATGTGGCCAGCAACCGCGCGTCGGCCGAGCAGATGCTCACCAGCCTCGACAAGATCGACGAGAAGTTCAACGTCACCGTCGTCACCAGTGATGCCACCGGTCATGTGATCGACCTCGCGCCGCGCGGCTCGGATGTGAACTTCAAGAAGGTGCGCCTCACGCTGGGGGCCGACCTCATGCTCAAGACCGTGGTGATCACCGACAGCTTCGACAACGTCACCGAGATGGCGTTCTCGGCGGTCCAGCTCAACGTGGCAGCCGACGACGCGCAGTTCACGTTCTCGGTGCCCACCGGCGTGTCGGTCATCAAGGGCAACTAGCTCCAACCTGCCGGCGCACGGAGCCGCGATGAACGCGACGTTGGGCTCGCTGTCGTTCGTGTTGCCAGCGTTTAATGAAGCCGAGAACGTGGTGGAGGCCGTGGCCCGCTGCGTCAGCGTGGGCGAAGACCTCGGCCTGGACTTCGAGGTGTTGGTGGTCGATGACGGCAGCGTCGACGCTACCCGCAGCCTCGTGGACGCCGTGGCGGCCTCCGATTCGCGTGTGCGCTCGCTCCACCACCCGCGCAACGTCGGCTACGGGGGAGCGCTCCGCACAGGCTTGTTCGCCGCCACGAAGGACCGGGTGTTCTTCACGGATGCCGACCTGCAGTTCGATGTGGGGGAGGTGGGCCGCCTGCTCGCTGTGGCCCACACCGCCGGCATCGTCGCGGGCTACCGTGCGCCGCGCCGGGACCCCTGGCTGCGCATCTTCCTCGGGTGGGGCTGGTCAAGGTTGGTGGGCCTGGTGTTCGGGCTCGATGTGCGCGACGTGGACTGCGCGTTCAAGGTCTTCGACCGTCGACTGTTCGACCGCATCCCCGTGCACAGCCTGGGTGCTTTCGTGAACACCGAGATCCTCGTCCGCGCACGGGCCTGCGGGTTCACGATCCGGCAGGTGCCCGTCACGCACTACCCGAGGCTGCGTGGACAACCCACAGGGGCCAAGGTGTCGGTGATCCTTCGGGCGCTGCGCGAGCTGGTGGTGCTGCGGAGGGAGCTGATGGCGCTTCCCGATGCGGGCTCGGACGGCGCGCGCGAGAGGAGCTGACCTTCCCGAGGTCCATCGCTACAGGGCGAGGTCGACCGCGGCCTGGAGCTGGGGGTCGGCAGCGAGACGCTCGATCGGCGGGAGGTGCCAGGGGATGGGGCTCCGCACGTCCCGCAGCTCGGCACGGGGCAGGGCATCGACCAGGGCAAGCAGCTCATCACGGGTGGTGGGGGCGACGTCGAGTGCCTGGACTCCGGCGCGCAGCCTGTCGGTCGTGCTGCCTTCCGTGGGCCAAGCCACCAAGACGTCGGGCACCCGACCACTCCGCGGGGCCACGGGGTGCCCGAGCGGTGTGAGGTAGCGAGCCGTGGTGAGGCGCAGGGCCGAGCCCTCGGGGTGGGCGTAGAGCGACTGGACGGTGCCCTTGCCGAACGTGGCCGTGCCGACAGCTTTGGCCCGACCTGTGTCCTGGAGGGCGGCGGTGACGATCTCGGCGGACGACGCCGTGCGTCCGTTCACCACCACGACGAGCGGGCCGGCCCACGCGCCGGGGGTGGCGGCGTGGGGCGTGCTGCCCGCGCGCTCGACGACCTCGACGATGAGGCCGTGATCGAGGAAGGTGTCGGCCAGCGCGACCGCCTCGGTGAGGAGGCCGCCCGGGTTGTCGCGCAGATCGAGCACCAGGCGCGCGTCGGCAGGCACCTCGACGAGTGCCGCGGCAAGGGCGTCTGCGCTGCCGGCCGAGCATGCCCGCACCCGCGCGTACGCAAGGCCGGGGGCCAGCCAGGCGAACTCTACCGGCGGCACCACGACCCGCTCGCGCATCACCTCCAGCTCGACGGTCTCGCCGCTGCCCGACCGCTGCAGCACCAGCTTCGCCGGCTTGGCGTCGTCGCCTCGGGGCCGCGTGCCGTCCTGGAGCGCCTCCGCAACAGGGACCTGCCCGTCGACCTTGAGGAGCCGGTCGCCGATCCGGATGCCCGCTCGGTCGGCCGGGCCGCCGGGCACGATCGCGACGATGCCAGCGCCGTCCTCGGTGAACCGCAGGTCCAGCCCGAGCCCGGGTCGCTGCCCCGACGCTTCTTCTTCCAGTGCCGCGACCTCTTCGGCGCTCAGCCAGCGCGAGTGCGCGTCGAGCGCGTCGGTGAGTCCGCCGAGGGCTGCGTCCACCAACACCGTGCGGGGTAGCACCTCCACGTAGTGGGCCTCCACCAGCTCGAGCGCTCCGCGCAGCGTGTCGGGCGGAGGGGGTGCAGGGGCCCCTCGCAGCCACCATCCGCCCGCGAGCCCCGCCGCGAGCGCTACGCCCCACCCGACCTCGGGCCGCGTCAGGGGACGTCTGCGGGGGAGGGTAGCCCCTCCAAGAAGCTCGGCGGTGCCGGCGAGAGGTCGACCCAGTGCACCCCTTCGGGACGGCTGCCCAAGAAGATCGCGCCCACGTCGCAGAAGCGCTCGATGTTGTCGGTGACGTAGTAGGAGCGAGAGCCTCGACCCACCCCAGGCCCCACGGCGGCCAGCGTGGCGTGGGCCATCGCGTCGGCGGAGTCGATGAGGACGGTGCCGGGGAGCACCTCGGACAGCACGGGGCGCAGCAGCGGGTAGTGCGTGCACCCCAGGATCGCGGTGTCGACGCGCCCGCGGAGGTGACCCACATAGGTCTCGGCCACGTCGTGGGGGACCGTGCCGGTGAGCCACCCCTCTTCCACCAGCGGGACAAAGAGCGGGCAGGCGACGCCGTGGAGCGTGACCGCCGGCTGCAGATCGGCCAGTGCCCGGTGGTAGGCCCCACCCAAGATGGTGCCCTGGGTGCCCAGGATCGCGAGGTCGCCGCCCCGATGCACGGCGCGCGCAGCCGCCACACCCGGCTCCACCACGCCGTCGACGGGCACGCCCAGCGGGGCCAGCACGCGACGCAGGTCGGGGAGGGCATGGGTGGTGGCCGTGTTGCACGCCACGATGATGCGCTCCACCTTCGCTTCCGACACCAGCCACGACGCGACGGCGAGCGAGTACCGCACCACGGTCAGCGGTGATCGCGTGCCGTAGGGGATGCGCGCCGTGTCGCCCAGGTAGACGAGATCGTGACCCGGCAGCACCTCGGCCAGGGCCTTGAGCACCGTGAGTCCACCGATGCCTGAGTCGAACACCCCGATGCGCACGCGCACTCCTCGCCCATCGCGATAACGGGGAGGGACCGGGGGGGGCCATGCGCGTGGCGGTGTTGGGAGGCAGCTTCCATCCGCCTCACGTGGGCCACGCGATGGTGGCGGCGTGGCTGCGGTGGACCGACACCGCCGATGAGGTGTGGCTCCTGCCCACCTTCCGGCACGCCTTCGCCAAGGAACTGGCTCCATGGGAGCATCGTCTCGCGTGGTGCGCTGCGCTCGCCGAGGCTGTGGGCCCGTGGGTGCGTGTGTGCGACGCGGAGGGGGAACACGACGGCACCAGCTACACCGTGGATACCTTGGACCGTCTCGCACGGAAGCACCCGGCGTGCCTGTTCCGCTTGGTGGTCGGTGCCGATGTGCTTCCCGACACGCCCCGATGGAAGGACTGGGCTCGGCTCAGCCAGGCCTACACCCCCATCGTGGTGGGGCGTGCTGGCTACCCAGAGGTGAACGGCGTGCCCACCTTCCCGGCGATCTCGTCGACCCAGGTGCGCGACGCGCTCGCAAGGGGTGACGACGTGAGCGCGTGGGTGCCGGCGGCCGTGCTCAGGGCGCTGGCTGCGACGGGCCCGTGGTGAGCAGGCCCCAGGCGCGACCGCCCGCGCCCAACATGTCGGCGCCCGCCAGCACAAACGTGCCGTAGCCCGGGGCCGACGCGATGCTGGGCCAGGCACCGGCGCCGGCCGCTTCGCATGCAGGAGCGGGGACCACGGTGCCAGCGGTGAGATCGAGGATCTCGGGGCAGTCCACCACCACGCCCACCGACAGCGGGGGGGAGCCTGTGGCGGCGTCGGTGCCCCCCACCACGAGCACCGTGCCGTCGTGGCGCAGGACCATCGCGTGGTGGGCGCGCGGCGTGGTGAGGGCTGGCAGGGCCTCCCACGACCCGCCGCTCAGATCGAGGCGCCAGACATCCGCCAGCGCGGCGCCGAGCGCAGGCGCAAGGGTTCCGTCACCCGTGGTGACATCGGTGCCACCCGACACGACGAGGGTGTCATCGTCGACAGCAACGAGGGCGTGCCCCATTCGCGCGCCCGCCGGAAGGGACGGCAGGGCCGTGGACCCACCACCGCTGGCGGCCAGGAGCACGCAGCCGGACGTGGGCACGAGCAGTCCAGGACCTTGCTGGGCACCTCCGCCACACACCACGATGTCGCCGTTGGGGAACTCGGCGTGGGCAAAGCCGATCGGGCCAACATTGATCAGCGACGGGCCCCGGCTCCACGAGCGGGAGGCGATGTCGAAGGCGTCGATCGTGAAGTCGGTGGTGGTGCCGCCGTCTTCGTTGGTGACGCCGCCGAGCAGCCACACGGCATCCCCGCGGCGCACAGCGACGTGCTCGGAGCGTCCTGTGGGGCGCATGATCTCGCCCTGCCACACCGAGGTGGCGGTGGCTGGATCCCAGAGGAAGGTGCTGGCAAGCACCTGCGTGGTGGGGATCCACGAGCGACGTCCCCCGGCCACCAGCACGAGGCCATCGGGCAGCAACGTGGCGGTGGCCGCGGTGCGCGCGAGCTCGTCGCGGGCGGACGTGGTGATGCGGGGCATCTGCGCCACCTCGACGAACGCGAGATCGGCACGGACGCGGTCGTAGCCGCCGACAGCGCTGGCGGATCCGCCGTCGAGATCGCGCCAGGTGGAAGGGCCCGAGCCGCCGAACAGCAGGATGGCGCCATCCTCGAGCGCCACCACAGCCGGGCGGATGGTGGCGCGCTCCACGGCGAGATCGTCCCAGGTGCCCAAGCGCCCAGCCTCCCCCACGAGCACGCTGACCGTAGCGTCGCCTTCGCTGTGCGTGACCGGCGCGCTCCGGCCCCAAGCCAGGAGGTCCGCGCCATCGAGCGGGCTCAGCGGAGTTCCAGCGCCCGTCCACGAGAGGCCAAGCTTGGCCGCCTCCAGCGCGCCCATCTCGGGGGCCTCCCAGGTGTTCGTGCCGGCGGCCGCGAGCGGGACATGCGTGGTGCCGGCGGCGTCGTCGATCCACAGCGTGAGGTCGCCCGCAGCGAACGGATCGTGGCCGGGGGGCACCTGCACGTCGAGATCGAGCAGATAGTCTTCACCGGCAGCGCCACTGCAGGCAACGAGCGCGGACGTAACGATGAGGGTGAGGCGGCCCACGGATCCAGGCTAGGGGGTCTCTGCGCCCCTGTCAACGGGAGGAGCGCAGGTGACGACAGGGCGTTCGCTGCGGACGGTGGAAGGCTTCGGGCATGCGCTCGGCGCGGTGCACGGGTTCACCACGCGCTGGGGCGGTGATGCACCGCCTCCGTGGGACACGCTGCCGCTGGCGCGGGCGGAAGGCCTTGAGGACGCGTGGGTGGTCAACAGCTGGCAGCGCGTGCTCTCCCAGCTCGATCCCCGCCTCCACCTGGGCGACCTGGCGCTGGTGCGGCAGGTGCACGGCATCGAGGTGCTGAGGGTCGCAGCCGGCACAGGCCCGCTCGACGAGGCCGGGGTGGCAGACGCTCTGGTCACCACGGTGCCGGGGCTCGCCCTCGGGGTGCGGGTCGCTGATTGCGTGCCCGTCTTGTTCGCGGCGCCCGGTGGGGTCGCCGTGGCCCATGCCGGGTGGCGCGGGTTGGTGGGCGGTGTGGTGCCCGCCACGGTGCGCGCGCTCCTCGCTGCGACCGGTGCGAGGCCGGCGCAGGTGCAGGTGGCGGTGGGCCCGCACCTGGGTGCTGCGGCTTTCGAGGTGGGACCGGAGGTGGTCGAGGCCGTGGTCGCTGCGGGTCTTCCGGCTGACCGCCTGGTGAGGCAGGGCCTCGGAGACCGCGCCTTCGTGGACCTCGGCGGTGCCGTGGAGGTGCAGGTGCGTGCGCTCGGCGTCGACTGGGTGGGGCACCTCGGCGACTGCACGTCGTCGGCGACGTACTATTCGTGGCGTCGCGACCGCGGTGTCACGGGTCGACAGGCGGGGGTGATCGCATGGTGGCCCTGATCCTGCTGCTGACAGCGTGCGAGCCGGCGGCGCCCCAGCGGCTGCATGAGGTCGGCGAGGCGATCGTCGCGTGGGAGCAGGCCGAGGCCCTGCTCGCCGAAGGTAAGCCCGAGGAGGCGCGCGCTGCGCTGGCGGTCGCTCGTTCAAGGCGGCCAGGCGACGCGCTGCTGGAAGCGTGGTCGGCCCATGCCGCAGCCGCTGCCGGCGATCTGGACGCCGCTCTGGCCCATGCCGATGCGGCCGTGACCCGGTCGAAGGGGGAGGGGCTCTATCGGTGGCAGCGCGCCACCCTGCGCGCCCGCGCACGCCGTGTCGACGAAGCGGCCGCCGACGTTCGCGCTGCGCTCTCGGCAGGGGCCGTCACCCCCCGCGCCGTGCTGCGTGATCCCGATCTTGCGCCGCTGGCCGAGCATCCCGCCCTCGACTTCCTGCCCGACGCGCCGCTGGAGGCCAAGCTCACGGTACCCAGCGGGCTGTCCTTCCTCGGCAGCGAGGTCGAGGTGAGCTTGGAGGTGGTGGGCGTGGGATCCGGGCCGCTGGAGGTGGGCGGGGGTGTCGCCGGACCCGTCGAGCTCGTGCGGGTCACCGAAGCCGCTAGCCAGGACACCTTGGGTGACGGGGTGCGAACCCTGCGGTGGACGCTGCGGGTCGCGGGGGCCGGAACGGTCGGGGTGGGGCCGCTGGAGGTGCGTCAGGGGCCTTGGACCACGTCGGTGGCGCTCGTGCCCTTCGAGACCGGCGCGCCTCCGGCTGCCGAACCCGCTCCTACCCAGCGCTTGCCGCTGCCCTCGCTGTCGTCGCTTGTGGGCACACGCGTTCCACCCACCGTGTTCGTGGTGGACGACGCGGCCTGGGCGCTCACTCCGGCCGGTGCGCGTGTGCGCTGCACCCCGGACTGCCCGAGCCTGCTTCCGTGGCGCCTCGACGCTGCGGATGGAGACGGCGTGGAGCTCCGAAGGCTCCCAGCGCAGTCCGAGCGGGTCACGCTCGCTGTGGGAGGCGACGTGGTGTGGGACGGCCCCGTTCCGGCCTCACGCTAACGGGCGGGTGGGCTCCCACCCGCGAAGCGGCGCGTTAGGTCGGGCCGCCTCGGAGAGCCCATGTCCCGCGAGTCCCAGCGCGCCCGTCTCGTGACCGCCAACGCCAAGGCCTTGGAGGGTGGCGGCGCGGCCCGCGTCGAGAAGCAGCACGAGCAAGGAAAGTGGAGTGCGCGCGAGCGCATCGACCGCCTGCTCGACACCGACACCTTCGTGGAGTTGGATCGTTTCGTCACCCACGACTGCACCGACTTCGGCATGGAGAAGCAGCTCGTGCTCGGGGACGGCGTGGTCACCGGCTACGGCCGCATCGACGGCCGGCTGGTCTACGTGTTCGCCCAGGACTTCACGGTGTTCGGTGGGTCGCTCTCGGCCGCGCACGCCCGCAAGATCTGCAAGGTCATGGACCGCGCGATGGAGGCAGGCTGCCCGATCTTCGGCCTCAACGACTCGGGCGGAGCGCGCATCCAGGAAGGCGTGGCCTCGCTCGGTGGGTACGCCGACATCTTCTTGCGCAACACGCTGGCGTCTGGCGTGATCCCTCAGATCTCGGCGATCTTGGGTCCGTGCGCAGGCGGCGCGGTCTACAGCCCCGCCATCACCGACTTCATCGCGATGGTGGATCAGACCTCCTACATGTTCGTGACGGGCCCCGACGTCGTGAAGACCGTGACGCACGAGATCGTCACCAAGGAGCAGCTCGGCGGTGCCGGAGCCCACACGGCCACCTCGGGTGTGGCGCACTTCCGCGTGCCCAACGAGGAGGCCATGTCGGCCCTGCTGCGCGAGCTGATCTCGTACATGCCGCAGAACAACCTCGAAGACGCGCCGCGCCGCCCTACCCAGGACCCCGCCGATCGCGACTGCACCGCCCTTGAGGACCTGATCCCCGAGAACCCGAACAAGCCCTACGACATCAAGGAGGTCATCACGGCCGTGGCCGATGAGGGGCGGTTCTTGGAGGTGCACGGGGCCTACGCGCCGAACATCGTGGTCGGCTTCTGCCGGATCGAAGGCCGCAGCGTGGGCGTCGTGGCCAACCAGCCGATGAACCTCGCCGGCTGCTTGGACTGCGACGCGAGCTTGAAGGCGGCGCGCTTCGTGCGCTTCTGCGATGCGTTCAACATCCCGCTGCTCACCCTCGTGGACGTGCCCGGCTTCCTCCCTGGCACCGATCAGGAGCATGGCGGCATCATCAAGCACGGCGCCAAGCTGCTGTACGCGTTCGCCGAGGCCACCGTGCCCAAGGTCACGCTGATCACCCGCAAGGCCTACGGCGGCGCCTACTGCGTGATGGCGAGCAAGCACATCCGTGCAGACTTTAACTTCGCGTGGCCCACGGCCGAGATCGCCGTGATGGGACCGGATGGCGCGGTGAACATCATCCACCGCCGAGAGATCGTAGACGCCACCGATCCTGCGGCCACCAAGACGGAGCTCACGGAGCACTACCGCGAGACCTTCGCAAACCCCTACCGTGCTGCTGCGCTCGGCTATATCGACGAGGTCCTCGCCCCCACGGACACCCGGCGGAGGCTGGCCCAGGCTTTCGGCGCGCTCGACGGAAAGCGTCAAGAGCGGCCGCCGCGTAAGCACGGCAACCTCCCGCTCTGACACGCCATTCGGGGTGCTCCGGTCCGCTCCTCGGCTCCGCGTCCCGATGGCGGCTTGACCCAGGCCACCTGCTCAGCTACATGGCGGCGTTCTCCGCACCGACCCGTTGGAAGGAATCCATGG
>CAYNFK010000018.1:0-60465 GCA_964396405.1 uncultured Enterobacteriaceae bacterium | reverse complement strand
ACATCCAGAACCTGTTCACGCCGAGCGCGGCGCAGATGATGGAGCAGCACATTCGTGAGGTCACCGACGAGCTGATCGACGCGGTCATCGAGCAGGGGCACTGTGACTTCGTCGACGACATCGCAGCCAAGCTGCCCGTGCGCATCATCGGTGAGATGACCGGCGTGCCGGCCGAGTACTGGGACAGCGTGCGCGAGTGGCTCGACACCTTCGGCGAGGGCGGCAACGGCCCGAACTGGGTCACGGAGGAGGTCAACGAGGCCTTCTTCAGCTGGGGCGGCATGCACATGCAGCTCGTCGACGACCGCAAAGAGAACCCGCAGCCCGACATCCTCACGATGTGGACGATGGCCCACTTTGAGGGCGTGGAGCTCAACGACGATCAGCTCCTGTGGGAGCACACCATCCTCACCTTCGGCGGATCCGAGACCACGCGCAACGCGATGTCCGGCGGCCTCCTGGAGCTGCTTCGTCATCCCGAGCAGATGGCCTGGCTCAAGGAGAACCCCGCCGGCATGGAGAACGCCGCGGAGGAGATCATCCGCTACACGTGTCCGTTCGTGGCGATGAGCCGCACGGCCCGTAAGGACACCGAGATCCGGGGCGTGAAGATCGCGGAAGGCGAGTGTGTGGCGATGCTGTGGCCCGCCGCTAACCGCGACCCCAGCCGCTTCGAGAACCCCGAGTCCTTCGACATCCAGCGCTCGTTCAAGAACCGCAGCCTCGCGTTCGGCATCGGCCGCCACGTGTGCATCGGTGCGTACCTCGCGCGCATGGAGACCAAGGTGTGCATCGAGCAGGTCCTGGCTCGCATGCCCGACATCGCGCTCGACGGGGAACCGGTGAAGGCGCGCTCCAGCTTTGTGCGCGGACTCAAGAAGTTCCCTGTGCGGTTCACCCCAGGCGCTCGGGTGCGCTCATGAGCGTGTTCCACCCCACATTTCTGGCCGGCAAGGTCGCCTACATCGCGGGTGGCACGCGCGGCATGAACCTCGCGATCGCCCGGGCTTACGGACGCCACGGGGCGAAGGTGGTGGTGGTGAGTCGCAACCCGGAGCGCTGCGCGGAAGCGCAATCCCTCCTGGAGGCCGACGGCACGCCTGCGCTCGGCCTCCCGTGCGACGTTCGCGACTACGACGCTGTGGTCGCCACGATGCAGACGGCGGCCGACACCTTCGGTCCGCTCGACCTCGTGGTGTCGGGTCAGGCGGGCAACTTCTACGCGCCTGTCACCACGCTCTCGCCGGGTGGGTTCAAGACGGTCGTCGACATCGACCTGAACGGCACCTACCACGTGTTCAAAGCAGCCTGGCCGCACCTCACGAAGCCCGGTGCGAGCCTGCTCGCCATCACGGCCCCCGAGGCGGTGCGTCCGCTGCACTTCCAGGCCCACGTGTGCGCTGCAAAGGCGGGCATCAACCAGCTCCTTCGGGTTCTTGCCCAAGAGTGGGGTGCCGACGGCATCCGCACCAACGGCATCTCTCCAGGCCCCATCGAGGGCTCGTGGGGCATGGCCAACGTCGTGTCACCCACCTCCGACATCGTGGAGATGATCCGCCGCGCGGTGCCGCTCAAGCGCTGGGGAACCGAAGACGACATCGCTCAGGCCGCGCTGTTCTTGGCGTCCCCTGCCGCCAGCTTCATCAACGGCGTGATCCTCGAGGTGGACGGCGGCATCACCCACGCCAGCCCCGAGACCAGCCGCTACGCTTCCACCTCCGAGATGGAAGCCGACCCGCGGGTGCGGCGCAAGGGCTGACGCCGCGAGGCCGCCACCAGCACCAGTCCGAAGCCCAAGACGAGGCCGTGTGGCGTAGGCGCCTGGGCGCACCCGCAGTCGCCGGTGATCGGCTTCGGGCCGTCATCGGTGTCGGTCTCACCGGAGCTCGGATCGCTGTCGTCGGTGTCGACGCTGTCGGTGTCGGTGTCGGGGTTGTCGTCGGTGGGGACGAGATCGGTCTCCGTGCCATCCAGCGCTGTGTCGTCCGAAGGATCCACCACCGTGAACTGCCAGCTGACCGTGGGGCCTACGTTGCCCGCCCCATCGCGGCCATAGACCGAGAACAGGTAGGTGCCCACAGGCACGTCGGCGTAGTCCTGGGTGCCGTTCGGTGAGGCTTGGTTCACGGTGAACACGTCGCAGGGCTGCTCGCCTGCGTACACGCTGCCATCACCGCGACGCAGGGTGCACCGCAGATCGCAGTCGGGCACGTAGGGGGTGGACAGGTACGAGAAGTCCCACCCGTACGAGGCGTCGGAGCACGAGAACGCAAAGTCGGGGTCGTTCGACCGTGAGCGACGCACGGGGCGCTCCAGCAGCGTGACCGTGGGCCCGGTGCTGTCGTAGAAACCGGAGCGCGACGACCTGTAGCGACGGCCCTCGCTGTCGGTGCAGGCGGCCACGTAGGCGTAGCGGTGCCCGTCGACGGGACCACTCACGTCGTAGGTGTGGGTGACGGCGCTCGGATCGGACTCCGCCGTGCCACAGTCCACATCGGAGAGCAGCACGTCGGTCCCGGAACCCAAGGTGCCGGCCGTGAGGTCGTAGACCTGGCAGCGCTGCGTGAGTGGCCACTCGTCCGAAGGGTCGTCGCACGACCACAGCAAGGTGCGCTCCAGCGGCGGCGCCTGATGCGCAAAGTAGCCGGGGTTCGCATCATCCCACGCGATCGTGGGCAGCTCCGCATGGGCAGCACCCGCCCACAGCGTGAGCGTGAGCCCGAGTGCCTCACGCCTCACGGAGCACCTCGCCCAGCGTGCGCACGCCTTCCACACACACGTCGTGGCCGTCGGTGAGGGCCTCCCACTCCGCGAGGGAGCGTTGGGCGAACAGGGTCTCGAGCGCTTCCATCACGTGCCGTCCTTGGTCGCCGGTAGCGTAGCCTAGACCCGCAAGGTCGGCGCGGTCCACCAGCTTGCAGAACGCGTCGTAGAACACCGGCTCCAGGGGCGAAAACGCCACCCAGCGATCGTCGGCGGTGCGGTAGCAGCGGCAGCAGGGCGAACCGCCGGCGATCACGCCCTTGCCACGTGCCTCTTCGTAGCCTGCAGCCGCGTTGGCGAGGCCGTAGAAGGCCAAGCGCTGCACCTCCCGGGTCATCGCGATGTCGAGGTGGCGGCCCTTGCCCGTGCGCTGGCGCTCCAGGAGTGCGGCGAGCACGGCGATCGTCCCCGGCATGGCGCCGCCCGCCACATCGGCGATCTGCACCCCGGGAATGCCGGGCGCGCCTTCAGCCGGCCCGATCGTGCCCAGGACCCCTGACGCGGCGAGGTAGTTGAGATCGTGCCCGGCACGCAGGGCTCGCGGGCCCTGCTGCCCAAAGCCCGAGATCGAGCACAAGATGACGTCGGGCCGCAGCGCTCGAAGGCGCTCAAAGCCCAAGCCCAGGCGGCTGAGCACACCGGGTCGAAAGCCCTCCACCACCACGTCCGCCTCACGCACCAGGGCTTCCACCTGGGCGAGCCCTTCCGCCGTGCGTAGATCGACCTCCACAACCTCCTTCCCAGCCTGAAGTGCGGTCCACACCGCGCCCCGTCCATTCACCAGCGGCTGCATGTGGCGAAGCCCTTCTCCGCCGGGCGGCTCGACCTTCGTCACCGTGGCGCCGAGCTGGAGCAGCCACTGCGTCAGCAAGGGTCCCGGCAGGTACCTGGACAGGTCGAGCACACGGACCCCTTCGAGCGCCACCAAGCCGTCCAACACCCACGCCTCCACTGCGGGCCTCGTGCAGCCCGCCACGCTAGAACGTGTTCTACATGTTCCCCCGCATCGGAGCCACCATGCAAGAAGCCTGGATCTACGACGCCGTGCGAACCCCTCGGGGTCGCGGCAAGGCCGGAGGCAGCCTCCACACCATCCCTCCCATCGAGCTCGCCAAGACCGCGCTGCAAGCCGTGCGCGATCGCAACAACCTCGACACGTCCTATGTCGACGACGTGTACCTCGGGATTGTGGAGCCTGTGGGCGATCAGGGCTCGAACCTCGCCCGCGTGGCCGTCATCTACTCTGGCTACGCCGAGAGCGTTCCCGGCGTGCAGATCAACCGATACTGTGCGTCTGGCCTCGCAGCCACGAACATGGCGGCTGCCCAGATCATGGCGGGCCAGGGGCGCCTCGCCATCGGCGGCGGTGTGGAGAGCATGAGCCGCGTGCCGATGGGATCGTCCCGCGGTCCGTGGGCCACGGATCCGCAGGTGAACATCTACACGAAGTTCGTTCCCCAGGGTGTGAGCGCCGATCTCATCGCCACCAAGTGGGGCTACGACCGCACCCAGTGCGACGAGGTCGCGGTGATCTCCCAAGAGCGCGCCACCCAGGCCTGGGCCGAGGGCCGCTTCAGCCGGTCCATCGTTCCCGTGAAAGACCACAACGGCGCGGTGATGCTCGACCAGGACGAGTTCTACCGCCCCGGCACCACGCTCGAGTCCCTCGGGAAGCTCAAGCCGTCCTTCGCTTCCACCGGTGCCCTCGGCTTCGATGAGGTGGCGATCCAGCGCTACCCCGAGGTGGAGCGCATCCACCACGTCCACCACGCCGGCAACAGCTCGGGCATCGTCGATGGCGCGGCCGCGATCCTGCTCGGCCGCAAGGACGTCGGCGCCGCGCTCGGCCTCAAGCCCCGCGCCCGTATCCGCAGCTTCGCCTCCATCGGCTCCGAGCCCACGATCATGCTCACGGGTCCGTCGTACGCCGCCGAGCGCGCCCTGGAGCTGGCTGGCCTGAAGTCCACCGATGTGGACCTATGGGAGATCAACGAGGCCTTCGCGGCTGTCGTGCTGCGGTTTGTGGAGGCCCTGAACCTCAGCATGGACCGCGTCAACGTCAACGGCGGCGCGATCGCGCTCGGCCATCCCTTGGGCGCCACCGGCGCCATGATCCTCGGCACGCTCCTCGATGAGATGGAGCGCCGCGACGTGGCCATTGGCTGCGCCGCCCTCTGCGTGGGTGCCGGCATGGGCACCGCCACCATCATCGAGCGGGTGTGAGCATGATGTTCGTCAGCGCAGATCACGAAGGCATCGTCACCATCACCTGGGACACGCCCGAGAAGAAGCAGAACGTGTTCAACGCTGCCTCGATGGCCGCCCTGGGGGCCGCGCTCGCAGAGGCCTCGGCAGTGCCGGGCGTGATCGGCATCGTGTTCACCTCAGGCAAGCGCGACTTCATCGCGGGGGCCGACCTCGACATGCTCCAAGCCATGGCCGCCCATCAAGGCGACGTGCGCGATCTGTACGCCAGCGTGGGCACGCTCTCGGGGCTGCTGCGCAAGCTGGAGACAGGCGGCATTCCTGTGGTGGCCGCCATCAACGGAACCGCTCTCGGCGGGGGGCTCGAGCTGGCCCTGGCCTGCCATCGTCGCATCGCCGCCAACGATCCCCGTGCGGTGCTGGGCCTGCCCGAGGCCACCCTTGGCCTCCTCCCCGGAGCTGGCGGCACCCAGCGACTACCTCGCCTGATCGGCGTGGCGGCCTCTGCGCCGCTGCTGATGGAAGGCAAGCGCCTCTCGCCTGCCGAGGCCCACAAGATCGGGATGGTCGACGAGCTCGTGCCGGCCGATCAGCTCATCGAGGCGGCCAAGGCCTGGCTGCGCACGCGCCCTTCCGCCGTTCAGCCCTGGGATCAGAAGGGCTTCCAGGTGCCCGGGGGCTCGTCGGAAGCCACCGACGTGGCGAACCTGTTCATGGTGGCTTCGGCCATGTACCAGGCCAAGACCTACGGCAACTACCCCGCGGGTAAGGCCATCCTGTCGTGCGTCTACGAAGGCACGCGCCTGCAGATGGACGAGGCGCTCGCCGTAGAGATTCGGTACTTCGTGGAGCTGATCCTCGATCCGGTCGCCCGCAACATGATCCGCACCATGTTCGTCTCGCTCGGCGAGGCCAACAAGCTGGTGCGCCGCAGCACCACCGCGCCCCGCCTTGCGCTCACCCGTCTCGGCGTGCTCGGGGCTGGCCTCATGGGCTCGGGCATCGCGTACACGGCGGCCAAGAAGGGCATCGAGGTCGTGATCATCGACCGCAGCGAAGAGCAGGCCGCGCAGGCCGTGGCCTACGCCTCGCGCATCGAGGATCGCGCCCTGGAGAAGGGCAAGACCACCGCCGAGAAGCGGGCTGCGCTGCTGGCCCGCATTCACCCCACCACCGACTACGCCCAGCTCGCTTCCTGCGAGTGTGTCATCGAGGCGGTATTCGAGGATCGAGCGGTGAAGGCCGACGTCACAGCGAAGGCCGAGGCCCACCTCGGAGTGGGCGCGCTGTTTGGGTCCAACACCTCCACGCTGCCCATCACGGGCCTGGCCAAGGCGTCCGTGCGCCCGGAGCGCTTCGTCGGGCTGCACTTCTTCTCTCCCGTCGAGAAGATGCAGCTGGTGGAGGTCATCCGCGCCGAGAAGACCAGCGACGATGCGCTGGCGCAGGCGCTCGACGTGGTGGTGGCGCTCGGCAAGACGCCGATCGTCGTCAACGACAGCCGAGGCTTCTACACCAGCCGGGTGTTCGGAACCTACGTCACCGAGGGCATCTCGATGCTTCGGGAGGGAATCCTGCCCGCCCTCATCGAGAACGCAGGGCGTCGATCGGGCATGCCGATGCCGCCGCTGGCCTTGGCCGACGATGTGGGCCTGAGCCTCATGCACGCCGTGGGCATCGCCACCAAGAAGGATCTCGGCGACGCCGCACCAGAGAATCCCTCCACGCCGGTGCTCGACAAGCTGGTGGGTGAGCTGGGCCGCACCGGCCGACGCGGCCCTGGCGGCTTCTACGACCACGGCGAGAAGTCCAAGTCGCTGTGGGCCGGGCTCGCCGAGCACTTCCCCGCCCGGGCCGATCAACCGAACGTCGCCGATCTCGTGGACCGTCTGCTCGTGGTGCAGGCCGTCGAGACGGCGCGCTGCATGGAGGCCGGCATCGTGGAGGCCGTGCCCGACGCCGACGTGGGCGCGGTGCTCGGCTGGGGCTTCGCGCCGTGGACCGGCGGGCCGCTGTCGATGATCGACACCCTCGGCGCTGCGGCGTTTGTGGCCAAGGCGGATGCCCTCGCCGACCGCTTGGGCGAGCGCTTCCGTCCGCCCGCCCTGCTGCGCGCCATGGCCGCCGAAGGTCGCACCTGGTACGCGTGAGCCTCATCCGTGAGCCGTGAGCCGTGAGCCACAGCGACTCACGGCTCACGCAGCGGTGAGCCGTGAGGAGCCGATGTTCAGAGGTCGTCCTTACCCGTGAGCGCAAGCTCGACCGCGTCGGCCGACTCGATCGCCGCGGTGATGCCGTCGATCAGCTGATCGGCGGACGCATCCGCTGCGACCTTCACCACGAACATCGCGTTCTTGCCCTGCTTCACCCAACCGCCGAGCTTCACCTCGTTGCTCTTGGTGAGCAGCATGTTGGCGATCATCGCCGGGAAGTCATCCGTGGCGCTGATGTAACCAGGCGACCAGATCTCGCGGACCTTGACCTGACCGAGCTGCGCCGTGGTGGACCGCACGAACACCACCTGGGTGCGACCGGCGGAGCCCACCTCGTAGATGCACTTGAAGTCGCCATCGGAGTCGACCTCAAACTTGACGCCCTTTGCTTCAAGCTGGGCCTTCACGATGCCATCGGGCGTGGCCGCGATGGCGGCAGGTGTGAGCAGGAGTCCGAGGGACAACAGGGTCGCGATGCGCAACATGGGCCTCTCCAAGGTGAGTGTGTCGCCTAGCCCGATTCCGACCTGGTCCGCAAAGTTACGGCCTCAGGGTCGGCGCGCGGCGCCCATCATCGCGGCAGCGCGCTCCCCAATCATGAGGCTAGGGGCGTTGGTGTTGCCCCCCGTGATGCTCGGCATGATGCTCGCGTCGGCCACCCGCAGGCCTTCCACGCCCCTCACCCGCAGGGTCGGATCGACCACGGCGCGCTCGTCGCTGCCCATGCGGCAGGTGCCCACGGGGTGGTACACGGTGAAGCTGCGCGCGCGCGCCACCGCATCCAGCTGTGCGGACGTGCCTCCCGGCTCCAGCTCGCCGGTGAGCTCCGCGCCGAGTGGGCCGCTCGCTGCGATGGCCCGGCAGATCTCAGCCCCTTCCATCAGGGTGCGCTTGTCGGCCGCTTCGCGAAGAAACCCCGGATCGATGTGGGGTGCCGCAGCAGGATCCGCCGACCGCAGCGTCAGCGCGCCGCGGCTCTGCGGGTAGATCAGCGTGGCAAACAGCGAGAACGCAGGTCGCATGTCGACCTCGGGGCGCTTGCTGCTGTCGTCCTGGCTCTTGGGGTAGGCCCACGGGAGGCTGTGGATCTGCAGGTTCGGGGCCTTCCCCTTCCAGCTCGGCGTGCGAACGAACGCCACGGACTCGAAGACCGAGCGACCAAACCAGGTGCCGCCGGTGAGCATCTCCTTGAGCATCCCACCAAAGAAGTGGAACGGTGTGCCACGGTGCCCCGCACGAGGCGCGAGGAAGGTCATGGGCAAGAACATGTGGTCGTGCAGGTTCTGCCCCACAGGAAGGTCGGCGATCACGTCGATGCCATGCTGAGCCAGCTCGCGTGCAGGTCCGACGCCTGAGAGCATCAGCAGGTGCGGGCTGCCCACGGCGCCGCCCGAGAGCACCACCTCATCCGCCATCACGTCCTCGGAGGTTCCGCTTTGGGACAGACGCACGCCGATCGCGCGCGTGCCCTCAAACAGCACCTTCTCAACCAGCACGCCGGTGCGGATGGTGAGGTTGGGACGCGCACGCGCTGGCTCCAGGTAGCCCTCGCTCGACGACCACCGCCGACCGTCTCGGCAGCTCAGCTGAAACCGGGCCGCGCCCTCCTGGGACGCCCCGTTGTAGTCGTCCAGTACGGGCACGCCGCAGGTCTCGCTCACGCCGTGCAAGAAGGCCTCGCTCACGGGCGACATCCCCTCGGGGCGTGAGAGCCGAATGGGCCCGCCCTTACCCCGGAGATCAGACGCATCGCCCTCCCAGTCCTCCAGCTTGCGGAACGCGGGGAGCACGTCGTCAAACGCCCAGCCTGGGCAGCCATCCTCCGCCCAGCCGTCGAAGTTGCTTCGGTGCCCGCGCACGAACACCATGCCGTTGATCGAGCTGGACCCGCCGAGCACCTTTCCGCGGGTGTAGGGGATCACCCGCTCGTCGATGCCGGGCTGGGGCTCGGTCTTGTAGCCCCAGTCGAAGCGCTGCTTGACCTGCGGGACCGTGTGGATCACCGAGACCATGCCCGGGACCTGGATCAGGCGGGATCGATCCGAGCCACCGGCCTCCAGGAGCAGCACCCTGCACTCGGGATCTTCCGAGAGCCGCCCCGCGATGACGGCGCCGGCCGAGCCGGCGCCCACCACGATGACGTCGTAGCCGCTCATGCGGCACCGCCGACGCGTGCCAGCGCTGCCTCGGCTTCCTGCACCAGATCCGCCACGATCTCCGCCGCGCCCTTCACGTCGTTCATTCGTCCGACGATCTGACCCACGGGCGCGCCCGCGAGCGGCAGGTTGCCGACCCGGTAGATGCGCTCCACCGCCTCCGCCTGCACCATCCACTGCAGGGGAATCGGGAGGTAGCCGGGGCTCTCCTTCGACTCCCAGGCCTCGGTCCACGCGCTCTTGAGCTGGCGTGCCGGCTTTCCGCTGATCGCGCGGCTGCGCACGGTGTCGCCCGAGCCGGCGGCCAGGAGCTTCTTCACCACGACCTCGGGCGAGTAGCTGACAGCCTCTCGCGCCGTGAGCCAGATGGACCCGGTCCACACGCCCTGTGCACCCAGGCACAGCGCAGCCGCCATCTGACGACCCGACCCGATCCCGCCCGCAGCGAGCACCGGCGTGTCGCCCATCGCATCCACCACCTCCGGCGTGAGCACCATCGTGCTGATCTCGCCGGTGTGGCCACCCGCCTCCCAGCCTTGGGACACCACGATGTCGACGCCGGCAGCCTTGTGGGAGAGGGCCTGCTTGACCTTCCCGCACAGCGCCGCCACCATCACACCACCGGCGTGAGCCCGCGCGATCGCCTCATCAGGCGGCGTTCCGAGCGCGTTGGCGATGAGCTTGCACGGGTGCTGAAGCGCCACATCGAGGTGCGCCATGCCGCGCTCCACGCTCCAGCCCAGCAGATCCTCACCCTGGCGTTCGTAGTCGGCCGGCAGCTCAGGCACGCCGTGCTTCGCGAGCAGGTCGGCCACGAACTGATGATGGGCCGGCGAGATGAGCGCGCGCAGCTTCGCTTCGTCGAGGTCCTCGCCCTTCCCTGCGTAGGCCTGCGGCATCACGGTGTCGATCCCGTAGGGTCGACCGCCGATGTGCGCGTCAATCCAGGAGAGGTCGGCGTCGAGCTGCTCGGGCGAGTGGGCGATCGCACCCAGCACGCCCATCCCGCCGGCGCGACTGACCTCCACCACCACCTCCTTGCTGCGGGTGAAAGCGAACAACGGAACCGTGAGGCCAAGCTCACGCGCGAGAGGGGTCAGCAGCATGGATCACGCTCCGTAGACGGGGGCAGGGACGGGGGCGGCGGCGAGGAGATCGCGGACCACCGAGGTGAGCTCATCGGGCTGCCAGCGGCCGCCCTTGTCGACGCCAGGGATCGGTCGCCAGCCATCCGAGAGCGAGAGCTTTCCTCCCTGGCTCTCGAACACCCGACCGCTCACGAACGACGACGCTTCGCTGCACAACCACACCACGAGCGGGCTCACGTTGGCCGGGTCCATGGCGTCGAAGCCGCCGTCGGGGGCGCGCATCATGTCAGCGAACACCTCCTCGGTCATGCGGGTGCGCGCAGCCGGTGCGATGGCATTCGCTGTAATGCCGTAGCGGCCAAGCTCGGCGGCCTGAACCACCGTGAGGGCCGCGATGGCGGCCTTCGCAGCGCTGTAGGCGGCCTGCCCGATGCTGCCTTGCAGTCCTGCACCGGACGTGGTGTTCACGATGCGACCCGACACCTGTCCACCTGTGGACTTCGCACGAGCGCGCCAGTGATCGGTGGCGGCTCGCGTGAGCGCCACATGGCCCTTCACATGGACCCGCATCACCGCGTCCCACTCGCTCTCCTCACTGGACACGAACATGCGGTCGCGCACAATGCCCGCATTGTTGACGACCGCATGGAGGTCACCGAAGGTGGAGACGGCGAGGGCCACCATCTCCCTGCCTGTGGCCCAGTCGGCCACGTCGCCGAGGTGCGCCACCGCCTCACCACCCGCCGAGCGAATCTCCTCCACCACCAGGGCGGCAGGGCCAGCGTCGACGCCGTCGCCCCGCAGGCTGCTCCCGAAGTCGTTCACCACCACCTTCGCCCCCTCGGATGCGAGAGCCAGCGCGTGCGCCCTTCCCAGCCCTCGGCCCGCTCCGGTGACGATCACGACCCGACCCTGTGCGATCATGGCTTCTCCTGGGCGACGAGGAAGGCCGGGCGCTCCCCACCCCCCTCGATCACGATGTGGGTGCCGCTCGTGTAGGAAGCTGCCTCGGACGCCAAGAAGACGGCGGCCGACCCCACGTCGGCAGGCGTGCCGAGGCGACCGGCCGGCACCGTCGCCTCCACCGCGGCGCGGTCGGGGTAGTGCAGATCGGCCTGCTCGGTGGCGATGAGGCCCGGCGCGATGGCCACCACCCGCACCTTCGGGGCCCACTCCACCGCCAGCGAGCGCGTGAGGTGCAGCAGACCCGCCTTGGCCGCACCGTAAGCGGCGGTTCCGGGCGATGGGCGCAGCCCCGAGATGCTCGCGATGTTGATGATGACGCCGCCTTCCCCCGCCTGCATCACCGTGTTCGCCGCCTGCGCGAGGTGCAGCGGCGCGAGCAGGTTCAGGCGCAGGATCGCCTCATGAAACCGTGGGGAAGCCTTCGCCGCGTCCGCCGGAGGCGCTCCGCCTGCGTTGTTGACCAGCACATCCAGCCGGCCGAAGCGCTCGACCACCGCGGCGATCGCGCCAGCGGCCTGCTCTGCCTCCCGCACATCCGCCGCCACAAAGAAGTAGCCGTCGTCGTGCTCGGGGGCCCTGCGACCGCCGACCGCAACGTCGTAGCCCGCGTCTGCGAAAGCGCGCGCGATACCCCGACCGATACCGCGGGTACCGCCGGTCACGAACACGACGCGCTTCATCCGAGATCCGACAGATCGAAGGTCATCCAGCCTTCCAACAGCAGCACGCCGTCGGCGTCGTGCACCGTGAGCGTGAGGTCGACGGTGTGAGTGGCCTCGTCACGGGCCGAGACCTGCCCCGAACAAACCAGCGTGGTGCCCGCGAACACCGGCCGCTTCCAGCGCACCCGCGTGCGCCGAACCCGCTCCGGGCCCAGCCAGTCCGTGGCCCAGGTGCTCATGCAGCCCGCCGTGAACATGCCGATGCCCAACGGCGACGGGTAGCCTGACGCGGTGGCAAAGGGTTCGTCGTGGTGCACCGGGTTGAAGTCGCCCGATGCGCCTTGGTAGCGCACAAAGTCGGTCCGGGTGACCGGTCCCACCCGGAGCGCGTCAGGCTCGCTGCCGGGAACCACATCGGCAAACCTCATGCGCCCTCCCCTTGGGGTGCGTGGCCTGTCTCGACACCCGTGAGAATGGCTTCGGCGCGCAGCGTGCCGTTCGCATCACGGAACTCAGTGACCATCTTCACGAACGTGAGCGTGCCCGCCGAGCGGCTCGCTTTCTCCCAGATGTCGGTGATGCGTGACGTGGCCACAAGGCGTTCGCCCGCGACCGGCGGCGGGCCGTGAAACACGTACTCCTGCTCCGCGTGCATCCCGCGCTCCTGGCTCATCTCCACCCGGGCCCATGGATTGGCACCCTCCACCCGCTCCTCCCAGAAGAACTGGGTGGTGAGGAAGGTAGGCGGGCTCACGGCGTGAGCCTCACGAAAGTGATCGGGGTGCGAGGAGCGCACGGCGCGCGCGAACTCGGCGATCTTGCCGCGCTCCACCTCCATCACGAATGGGGTGCCCGTGGCCCCTAGCGCTGACTTGTTCACCATGAAGCCTCCCTCACGCGCGCTGACTGCTCACGCTCACGACCTCGCCCGTCATGTACGACGAGAGGTCGGACGCCAGGAACAAGATGACGTTGGCGATCTCGTCGGGTGTGGCCGCCCGCCCAAAGGCCTCACGCCCTTCGAGCTCCGCGAGCAGCTCGGGCGTGGTGACCTTGTGCAAGAAGGCGTGCATCGCGAGGCTGGGAGCCACCGCGTTGATCCTCACGCCGAACGGTGCCGCCTCCATCGCCGCGCAGCGGGTGAGTGCCATCACCCCGGCCTTTGCCGCAGCGTAGTGGCTCTGACCCTTCTGCGCGCGCCATCCCAACACGCTCGCGTTGTTGACGATGGCACCGGTGCCGCGAGGCTGCATGTGGCGGAGGGCGGCCCGGGTGCAGCGCATCGTGCCCGTGAGGGTCACGTCAAGCACCTTGTGCCACTGGGCGTCTTCCATCTCCACAAGATCGGCTGTGCCACCTAAGCCCGCGTTGTTGACCAGCACGTCCACGCCATCGAGCACGTCGACGGCGTAGTTCATCATCGCCTGAACCTGGTCTTCCTGGGTGACATCGCACACCACATGGCCCACCTCGGTGCCCGACAGCTCCGCCAGTTGGGACGCAGCCTCCTGCAGCCTGCGGGGATGTGCGTCTGAGATCACGACCCGCGCTCCCTCTTCCAGGCACCGGCGCGCCGTGGCGAAGCCGATGCCCGTTCCCGCAGCGGCCGTGACCAGCACCCCGCGACCTGCGACCAGCCCCGCGCTCACTTGGGCAGCCCGAGCGCACGCTGTGCGATGAGGTTGCGCTGGATTTCGTTGGTGCCGGCGTAGATCGTGTCGGACCGGCTCCACAAGAAGAGGCGGTGAAGGCCTGTGCCTTCGGGGTTGTCCATCACGCTGGCCTCCGGTCCGAGCACGTCCATGGCCAGCTCGCCGAGATCGCGATGCCACGTGGCCCAGTAGAGCTTGAGGATCATCGCTTCCCGCGGAAGCTCGCCGCGATCGTACGCCGAGAGCGTGCGCAGGGCGGTGAGGCGCAGCACCCGCAAGCGCATCCAGAGCTCGGCGATGCGATCGCGGATCAGCGGGTCGTCGGCGGCGCCGGTTCGCTTAGCGACCTGCACGACCTCGCGCAGCTCGTTGGCGAAGTCCGCCTGCTGTCCCAGCGTCGAGGCACCGCGCTCGTGCGCCAGGGTGTGCATCGCCACCCGCCAGCCATCCCCCACAGCACCCACAACGTGATCGACCTGGGCGACGGCGTCGTCGAAGAAGACCTCGGCGAACTCTGCGCTCCCCGTGAGCTGACGAATCGGAACCACCCGAACGCCGGGCTGGTCCATCGGCACAAGGAGGCAGGAGATGCCCTTGTGGCGTCCTCCGGGCTCGCCCGTGCGCGCAAGCACGAAGCACCACTGGCTGTGCATGGCGAGGCTGGTCCACACCTTCTGGCCGGTGATGCGCCACACGTCGCCGTCGAGGCGTGCGGTGGTGCGCAGGCCCGCGAGGTCGCTCCCCGCCTCGGGCTCGGAGTAGCCTTGGCACCACAGCTCCGTGCCGGCGACGATCGGCGGCAAGAACCTCGACTTCTGGGCCTCGGTGCCCATCGCGATCACGGTGGGGCCCAAGAGCCCCTCGCCGATGTGGCCCACCCGGCCAGGCGCGCCCGCGCGAGCGTACTCTTCGAGGAAGATCACCTGCTCATAGAGCGACAGTCCGCGCCCCCCAGCTTCAACGGGCCACGCCGTGCAGGTCCAGCGGCCTGCAGCGAGTTCCCTCTCCCAGGCCCAGCGCTCCTCCACGAAGGCGTCCATGTCGCCCAGACCCCCGCGGCCTCTGAGCGCCGCGAACGGACCCACCAGGTGCTCGTGCAGCCACGTGCGCACCTCCTCGCGGAACCGCTCCTGCTCGGGCGTGAAGCTCAGGTCCATGGAGCTTCTCCTTGAACGACGGCCTGCGCGACCACGGCGCGGTGGGCGGAGGGGGAGCCGAGCATCGAGAGCCCTGCACGGGCGCGCTTGAAGTGCAGGTGGGCCACGTGCTCCCAGGTGAACCCGATGCCGCCGTGGACCTGAATCGCTGCACCGGCAACCCGGAAGTAAGCGTCGGAGGCCATCGCTTTCGCGGTGCGTGCGGCCAGCTCCGCGTCGGGACGCGCTTCCGACCAGGCGGCTGCTGCGTACCACACCGCCGAGCGCGCCGACTCCACCGACACGAACATGTCGGCGAGCGAGTGCTGGATGGCCTGGAAGCTACCAATCGGGCGCCCGTACTGGTGCCGCACCTTGGCGTAGTCTACCGAGAGGTCGAGCAGTGCAGCGGCTCCGCCGACCTGCTCCGCAGCGAGCAGCACGCCTGCACGGAGGCGACCGCGCGCGCGTGGCGTGAGACGCGCTTCGCCGGACACCAGCACACCGTCGAACGTCAGCGTCGCGAGCGGTCGGGTGGGATCGAGTGCTGGCACAGGCTCGGGCTGTGCGTGGGCACTGGACACCACGAACGCGCCCACTGAGGTCGGCACCACGAGCCAAGCCGCCGACGCTCCGTCAACGACGCCGCTCAGCTGTCCCGACAGGTGCCAGCCTCCGTCGGCTGGGACAGCATCGAGGCGGCCCTCCAGCGCGGCCGTGGCCGTGCCCCCTTCCGCGATCGCCGCCAGCGCAGCCCTACCCCCTTCGCTGCCCTCCGCTTCCAGCAGGATCGAGGTGGCGAGTGCGCACGTGCCAAACAGCGGACTGGGCACCAACGCCCGACCCGCCTCCTCAAACACCAGCGCCGCCTCCACGAGTCCGAAACCCCAGCCGCCCGACGCCTCGGGGACTTGCAGCGCCGGCCAACCCTGTTCCCCGACGATCGCAGACCACACAGCGTCGTCGTACGCGGCGAACACCTCGCTCACCGTGTGAGGACCCGGCTGGGTGCTGAGGAAGCCTCGGGCCGCGCCAGCCAGCGCAGCTTGCTCCTCGGTGGGGAGAAACCTCATCCGAGGCGCTCCACGATGGTGACGTTGGCCTGGCCGCCACCCTCGCACATGGTCTGGAGTCCGTAACGACCGCCGGTGCGCTCCAGCTCCGCCAGCATCGTGGTCATCAAGCGGGCGCCCGTGGCACCCAACGGGTGCCCGAGCGCGATCGCGCCACCGTTCACGTTGACCTTGGCAGGATCTGCGCCCGTCTCCTTGAGCCAAGCGAGCACGACCGCAGCGAACGCTTCGTTGATCTCGACGAGGTCGATGTCGGCGATGGTGAGGCCTGCTTTGCGCAGCGCGTGCTTCGTGGCGGCGATGGGCGCGGTGAGCATCCAGATCGGGTCGTCGCCCAGCACCGAGAGATGGTGGATGCGGGCCCTGGGCTTCAGCCCGTGCTCCCGAACGCCGCGCTCGGACGCCAGCAGCAGCGCCGCAGCACCGGTGCTGATCTGGCTGGCGGCCGCTGCCGTGTGCAGCCCACCGGGCACCACAGGCTGTAGCTTGGCCATCGCCTCCAGGGTGGTGTCCGGTCGCGGTCCTTCGTCGACCGAAAGCCCAACGATCGGGGCGATCTGACCGTCAAAACGACATTCCTCCTGGGCCTGCACCGCGCGCCGGTGACTCTCGGCCGCGAAAGCGTGCAGGTCCTCACGCGAGCAGTTCCACCGCTTAGCGATGTTCTCAGCCGAGGTGAACTGGTTGACCTCCACCTCGCCGTAGCGCTGCACCCAGCCCACCGAGCCGCGGAAGGGATCGCCAAACCCGAGCGCAGCACCGGCCACCATGGCCTGCCCGATCGGGATCATGCCCATGTTCTGCACACCGCCCGCGACAACGAGGTCCTGGGTGCCGCTCATCACGCCTTGAGCCGCGAAGTGGATGGCCTGCTGCGACGAGCCGCACTGGCGATCGATCGTGACGCCCGGCACATGATCCGGGAGCTGCCCCGCGAGCCAGCACGTGCGGGCGATGTCGCCGGACTGTGGACCGATCGTGTCCACACAGCCGAACACAACGTCTTCCACAGCGGCCGGGTCGACGCCCGTGCGCTGCATCAGCTCCACCAGCACGTGGGCACCGAGATCAGCTGGGTGCACGCCGGCGAGCATCCCCTTCTTTCGCCCCACCGGCGTGCGCACTGCGTCGATCAGGTAGGCCTCAGGCATCGTCGCCTCCGTTCAGAAGATGGGTGGCCACCGTGTCGATCTGGGTGGCGGGGTCGCCCCAGGCGGAACTCAGCGCCCAGGCGCGCTTCATCCACAGGTGCAGGTCGTACTCGAACGTGTAGCCAATCGCTCCGTGAACCTGGAGGGACTTCTTCGCCGTGAAGGTGGCGGCTTCCGAGGCGTACAGCTTGGCCATGGCGACGTGCACGGCCCGGTTCGGGTGCGCCACATCGAGCGACCACGCCGCCCGGTAGACGGCCGGAGCCGCGAAGGCGATCTTGGACAGCGCATCAACAAGGTGATGCTGCACAGCCTGAAAGCTCCCGATGGGCTTGCCGAACTGCCGACGATCCTTCGCATAGGCCACGGCGAGGTCGAGCATCTGGCGCGCAAGCCCGATCAGCGTGGCGGCCGAAGCCAAGGCCAGTCGAAGGCGGAGGGCCTCAGCGTCCGCAGCAACCGGCACCAGTCCCCCTGCCACGCCAAACAGTCGGCGTGAGCCGTCCACCGAGTGCTCACGCGTGAGGGTTGGGCTCACGGCCTCACGGACGGCACCTTGCTCCACCACGAACACGGTTGTCGCCACATCGGCGTCCACGGCGAAGCCGCCGGTCGGTGCCACGGTAGCGAGCCCGGATCCGCTCACGACGGCCGTGAGGAGATCCATGCGCCCCAGCTCGGCCAGCGTAGGGTTGAGCGCAACGATCTCCACCAGCGGCAGCGGAGCGGCGACGCGCCCAGCCTCCTCCAGCAGGAGCACCCAGTCCACTGCGCCCAGGCCCATGCCTCCGGCGTCGGGGTGCGCGTTGACGCCGAGCACGCCCAGCTCGGCGAGAGCCCCCAGCACGCTGGTGTTTCGTTCGGCCCAAGCCGCGCGCACCACACCCGGCGGGCAGGCCGACGTCAAGGCGTCGCGCACGGCATCGCGGATCTGGAGCTGCTCTTCGGTGAACGCAAAGCGCATGGTTACCTCGGCAGGTCGAGCACGCGGCCCGCCACGATGTTGCGCTGCACCTCGTTGGTGCCCGCGTAGATGGGGCCCGCCAAGGCAAACTCGAAGTCGATCAGCCAGGTTCCGTCGTCGATGGCAGACGGACTACCGGGAAGCAGCTCGGCGTGAGGACCTGCGAGAGCCAGCGCCGCCTCCGTGAGTCCCAGATCCATCTCCGACCAGAAGATCTTGTTGAGGCTGGAGTCGGCCCCGATCTCGCCGCCCTCGGCCATGCGCGTGACGGTCTGGAAGGTGTAGAGGCGGTACAGCTGCGCCTCCATCCACGCCCTCACCACCCGCTCGCGCACCCGCGGATCGGGACGCCGACGGTAGAGGTCGATCAGGCGCGTGCTCGCGGCCATGAACCGACCCGGGCTGCGTAGGGAGAGCCCGCGCTCGCTGCTCGTGGTGGCCATGGCCACCTTCCACCCCTGGTTCACGGCGCCGATGACATCGCGATCGGGCACGAACGCACCGTCGAGGAAGACCTCGGCGAACGACTCGTCGCCGTCCAGACGCTCCACGGGCCTCAGGGTCACGCCGGGCTGGTGCAGCTCGACCATCATGTACGAGAGCCCCTTGTGGCGCTCGGTGCTCGGGTCGGTGCGGAACAGCCCGTAGATGCCGTCACAGAAGGCGCCTCGGGTGGTCCAGGTCTTCTGACCGTAGACCTTCCAGCCTCCCTCCACACGCTCAGCATGGCTGCGCACGTTGGCCAGGTCGCTGCCTGCTTCGGGCTCGCTCCAGGCTTGGGCCCACAGCTTGGTGGCGTTGGCCATCGCCGGAAGGATCCGATCGCGCTGCTCGTCGGTTCCAAACTCGAACAATGTGGGGGCGAGCAGGAAGATGCCGTTCTGGGTGACGCGGTTGGGTGCCCCTGCGCGGTAGTACTCCTCCTCGAAGATGAGCCACTCCATGAGGCTCGCGCCACGACCCCCGTAAGCCTCGGGCCAGGACACCACCGACCAGCGCGCGGCAGCGAGCTGCTTCTCCCATGCGACGTGCTGGGCGAAGCCCTCACGGCTGTCACCGCTGCGGAGCGGCACGGTGGGGACGTGCGCCTCCATCCAAGCGCGCACCTCGGCTCGAAACGCGTCCTGCCGGGGCGTGAACTGCAGGTTCATGGCTTCCTCTGCGCGTCGGCCATCGACTTGGCATCCAGGCCACCAAGGTGGTCTTCGCTGGTGGCAGCGTTGTGGGCGTGCGCGAAGTGGTGGAGGCCGTAGGTGGCATCCATCACGTCGCGCAGGCCCATGCGGTCTTCGGCTTGATTGACTGCCTTCTTGGTGAGCGCGAGCCCCATGCGGGGCATGAGGGCGATCTTGCGGGCCCACCCGAGCACGGCATCTTCCAGCTCGGCGCGCGGAACCACCCGGTTGATCATGCCCACCTGCACGGCTTCTTGTGCGCTCATGCGCTCGCCAAGGAACAGGAACTCCTTGGCCTTGCGGGGGCTCATCACGAAGGGGTGAGCGAAGTACTCCACGCCAGGAATGCCCATCCGAACCACCGGATCGGAGAAGAAGGCATCCTCGGAGGCCACGATCAGATCACAGCACCACGCGAGCATCAGTCCGCCCGCGATGCAGGCTCCGTGGACCTCGGCGATGGTGGGCTTGGGCAGATCGCGCCACCGGCGGCACATGCCGAGGTAAGCCTCCTGCTCGCGCACGAAGGCGGACTCGGTGAGCGCCTTGTCGCCGTGGTTCCACCACAAGGTGGCTCGACGCTCGAACGGCAAGTGGATGTCGCGCTCGGGCGTGCCGATGTCGTGCCCGGCGCTGAAGTGCTTGCCCGCGCCGCGCAGCACGATCACCTTCACGGCGTCGTCGGCTGCAGCTTGTGCGAATGCATCGTCCAACTGCAGCGTGAGCTTGATGTTCTGCGCGTTGCGCACGTCGGGACGGTTCAGCGTGATGCGCGCCACCCCACCCTCGAGCACCTCGTAGAGGACCTCACTCACAGCGCCTCCTTGGCTGGCAGCCGATCCGGCGTGAGCCCCGTGAGCCCCGCGAGGGTGCTCTCGGCTTCTGCCACGACACGCGACAACAACGCTGCCACCGTGGGAAGCTCGTCGACGGCACCGACCACTTGCCCCGTTGGGAGCACACCGGCGGTCGTGTTGCCATCGACAAGAGCGGCCTTGGTGAACATCGGCGCGTTCGCGGCCATCATGACCTGCGACCACGAGAGATCGCCCTCGGCGTGCAGCGCACGCGCGGACGCGAGCATCGCGGAGATGGGTGTGCCAGATAGGCGCTGAAACGCCAAAGCCTGACCCACCGACACCAGGAGCCGCCCGAGGCTGCCCGCCCGCTCCAGCCTTTCGATGAGGGGTGTGCGAAGCACCCGCTGGGGCACACCGTCAACCGCCGTGCTCACCACGGTGTCTGTGAGGCCCGCCGCCAGGTAGGTGCGCTTGATCGCATCGGGCACCGTGCTCTCCTGAGTGAGCAAGAACCGGGTTCCCATCGCGATACCCGCCGCGCCATACGCGAGCGCCGCCACCAGGCCGCGGCCATCGAAGAAGCCACCGGCCGCGATCACCGGGATGTCGACGGCATCCACCACCCGCGGAAGCAGCAGCGTGGTGGCGATGGCCCCCGTGTGACCGCCGCCCTCGGAGCCCTGGGCGATCACCGCGTCGATGCCCCAGCTCGCGGCCTTCTCGGCATGGCGCGGCGCACCCACGGTGGCGATCGTAAAGACACCCGCTTGTGCAAAGCGCTGGATCGCCGCCTTGCCGGGTGCCCGAGCAAAGCTGGCCACCTGCACCTTCTCGCGGAGGATCACCGCGACGATGGCCTCGGCGTCTGGGGCATCGGCGCGCAGGTTGACGCCGAACGGACGATCGGTGCGTGCGCGCACGCGGCGGATCGCGGCCTCCAACTCCGAGGGCGTCATCGTCGCCGCAGCCAGGATCCCGAGCCCCCCCGCCGCGCTCGTGGCCGCGGCAAGGCTTGAGCCAGCCACCCACCCCATGCCGGTCTGGACGATGGGCAGCGTGATGCCCAGTCGGTCGCACAGCGGGGTGTGGAGGACGGGGTTCATGCGCGGACGCTGCTCCGCAAGCGCGCTTCGGGGTCGAGCCGATTGAGCAACACCAGCTCATGGTCCGTGGGCCCACGGGTGGTGGGGACCGCGTCCGGCACCACGAGGGCGAAGCCTGTGGCCTCCACCACCCGCTGGACGTCGACGCCGGGGTGGACCGACACGAGCCGCGCGCTTCCACCCGGCCCGCCGAAGTCGATCACGGCGAGGTTGGTGACCACAGCTCGAATCTCGGCGGCCCCATCCGCCGGCCCGATGCCGGAGACGAAGTCCACCGCGGGCACGAGCACGCGGGGGCCGTGATCGGGCACCCAGTACGATGTGGTGTGGCAGCGTGTGTTGCCGGGTGCACCCCGAGCACCGAGCAACTGAACCTTGGGACGCTCGTGAGGGCCCAAGCACGAGAGGTTCTGGCGGCCGAGGCCGTCGACCTGGGACGCGCCCATGATCACATGCCGCCGGGTGGACCACACCGTGTCGAACACCCGGCTGTAGGTGAGGGACCCGATGGGCTGCTCCCATGCGTCCACGATCGAGGCGAGGCCATCGCTGAGCACAAGATCAGGCGCGAACGAGAGCTTGGCCAACCGCGACGCCAGCTTCGGAATCGGTGCCATCGGGCTCGCCAGGATCGCGCCATCCCCTCGAAAGAGCTCGGCACAGGCCACCGTACACACATCGCCCAGCGTGCTCATGCGAGGTGCTCCCGAACCCAGGCCGCGAACGCCGCCGGGTCCTTGGCGGTGGCAGCGTACGCCGCCATCGCGGCTTCATCTCGAGCGTAGTCGGGGACACACTCGGTGAACCCGGCCCCGCGTGGGGCGGGAACCACGGCATGCACCATCGTGCCGTTCAGCAAGAAACGAAGGGGATCCGCGGGCTCGGGCGTGAGCGACTCACACGACACGTAGGCGCGGTCGGCCGCCATACAGAACCAGTCGTCGAAGTACGGGTCGGGCCCTAGGAACTGTCCGTTACCTTCTGCGTCGCAGCGGTTCATGTGCACAAGCGCGGCGTCGAGCCGAAGCGCGGGCATGGCCACAAGCTCGGTGGCATCTTCATAGGGGGAGCGCACGGTGCGGAGGTTGGGGTTCACGCGCATCACATCGGAGCCCAACCCGACGGGGGTAGGGAGAAACGGCACGTGCCAGGCGGCCGCACGAAGCCCCTGAAGCATCATGCCTTCGTCCAACTCCATCACCTCCGCCAGCGTGCCTTGCTCGCGCGCACGGCGGAAGTGGGGCTCCAGCGGGATCGTGTCGAGGCTCACAAACCCATAGACCAGCTTGCGCACCTTACCGAGCGCGCAGAGGATGCCGGCGTCCGGTCCGCCATAAGTGACCAACGTGAGATCGGTGAGGTCGCTGCGGGCGATCGCCGCCACCAACGCCATCGGCTTTCGCCGCGAACCCCAGCCGCCAATCCCGATCGTCATGCCTGAGCGCAGCTCGGCCACCGCTTGATCGGGCGTGAGGATCGGCTTCATGCGCCGTCCTTCACGAAGGCCGATCGGGCCGCGTGCCCGTCACCGGCGAGGTTGAGCTCGAACGTGAAGCCCTGCTCGTAGCGGTAGGAACGGTTCACATCGACGGGATCGATGCCATTGAGCGACTCTTTCGCGAGCCGGATGACATTCGGCCGCTTCGCTGCGATGCGCGCCGCGATCGCCTGCGCTGTGGTGAGCAGCTCGGACCTGGGCACCACCGCGTACACCGACCCGAACGCGTGCAGCTCGGCCGCCGTCGCCGTCTCGGCCAAGTACACCATGGCGCGCATCTTGTGCTGGGGCACCATGCGGGCGAGGTGCGTAGCGGCCCCGAGCGCGCCGCGGTCGACCTCGGGCAGGCCAAAGGTCGCGTCTTCGCTGGCCACGATGATGTCGGCGTTCCCGACCAAGCCGATGCCGCCCCCCAGGCAGAACCCGTGCACGGCAGCGATCACAGGCACCGCGCACTCGTACACGGCCTTGAACGCCGCGTGGCAGCCCCGGTTCGCCGCGATCAGCGGCTGCATGTCGGTGGCGGCCTGCATCTCCTTGATGTCGACGCCAGCGTTAAATCCCCTGCCGCTCGCGGTGAGCACCAGTGCCGTGACGTCGGCCCGACGCCCAAGCTCCAGCACCGTCTGCGCGAGCTCGAACCAGTCGGCCACGCGCAGCGCGTTCACCGGCGGACGGTCGACCACCACCGTCGCCACGTTGTTCTCGACGTTCACGAGCAGGGCCACTGCGGCTCCCGGGGGCAAAGTAGAACGTGTTCTAGCGAGCTGACGCGCCGAGCACAAGCGCCCCCGCCCTGCGACGCCGGACCCCGTTCGCGAGCCCGGCGTGGTGGGTAGGTACTTCCTAGGCTACCGTTCGTTCGGGAGGGGCCATGACACCCTGGAAATTCGGTCTGATCGGATGGCTGGCGGGAGGGTGCGGTGGGACCGACGCGCCTGCCCTCCACGACACCGACTCAGACAGCCCTTCCGACACCGACATCGACACCGACACCGACACCGAACCCTCGGTGTGCAACCAGCCTCTCCCCAAGACCTGGGACGCGCCCGCTCGGATGGCCACCTCGGACGATCCGATGGTCGTCGCCCTTGCGGCAGCCGTGGACACGCTGGCGGTGAAGCTCCTGCCCCGGCTCGAGTCCAGCTCGAGCTCCGTCGCGTTCTCTGTGCTGTCTCTGCACGCGATGTTCGCGACCCTGCTCCCGGCAGCCGACGAGGCCAATTACACCACCCTCGCCGGTGTGCTCGGCATCACCGCGTCGCAGGCGGATCACCATGCGGCCCTCACCGCGTTGCTCGGCGACCTCGACGACGACGACCGCGGATGGGGCTTCGGATGGGCTGCGGGGTTTTGGCACCGTCCGAGCCTCGTCCCCAGCGCGGACTGGGTCGACGCGGTCGGTACCCTGTACGGCGTCGTGCCGGAGGCGCTGGACTTCCAGGGGAACGGGGAAGCCGCGCGCGACCTGCTCAACGGGTGGGTGAACGACAACACGCGGTGCCTCATTCCCGAGTTCTACCCGGAGGGCTACGACTTCTCGTCGAAGCTGCACGTGTCCATCCACGCGATGGCCCTCGAAGCCCGATGGGAGCATCCGTTCGACGCTGCGTTCACCGAGGACCGTGACTTCCGGCTGGCAGGCGGGGGTACGGTTCGGGTGCCCACCATGGAGAGCGACTCTTTCGCAGGCGCTGCCCACCATGAGGACAGCGACACGGTGGTTCGCCTTCCTTACCAGGGCTCCGACCTCGCGATGTACTTGCTGGTGCCCGACGAACCCACCGACCCGAACACGCTGATCGCCAGCATCGAGGCCGGCGCGCTCGAGGCGCTTGCGGACCGCGTACCGCGGAACGGCGAGCTGGCGATTCGCCTGCCCAAATGGACGACGGTGTCCTCGCACGACCTCATCGGTCCGCTAGAGGCCATCGGTTACGAGCCCCTCACGGGGCAGCCCCTGCCGGGGCTCTGCGACGGCTGCCTCTTCCCGCAGATCGTGCGTCAGGTCGTGGTGATGCAGGTCGACGAGGAGGGCACCCGCGCAGCCGCAGCAACGTCCGGAGAGTCCGACGACTCCGAGCCAACTTGGCTCGACATCGACAGGCCCTTTGTGTGGTTCCTGCGCGACGACGCCAGCGGCGTGGTCCTTTGGGTGGGGTGGGTCGCGAACCCAGCCTGAGCGTGGGCCCGCCTTGCTGGGCCTCCTCCGTGCGGACGCAGTAGGAGACCCCATTCAGGAGGCTACTGCATGTTCATCCTGGCCGCTGGGACCCTTGTGCTGTCGCTCGCCGCCTGTTCCGGCAACCCGGCACCTGAGACGGAGTCCACCCAGGCCGGCGCTGGGAAGCACGGCCCTTCGGGACCCAAGGGTCCGTCAGGACCCCAAGGGCCTTCGGGGTCCGCCGGATCCTCGCCATCGGGTGTGAAGCCGGAAGTCGTCGCCGCCACCTCGGAAGCCGCTGCCGCCGCCCTTGCGGCGATTCGAACCTGTGCTGACGGACCCGTGGGCACCACGCCCGCCGAGACGGTGCAGGCGAGCGGATTCCCGTACACCTGGGAGCAGGTTGAGAGCACGTGCGGTGCGATCTACGCGCTGCACGACACGTGGCTTCCCAGGCTCGCGAACCAGTCCCGGTCCGCCGAGACCCTGTTGATGGGGTTGGCGCGTGTCCCCGAGGACATCGACTACACGAAGCGCGTGTTCGACGGATCCGATGCGTGGGAGAAGGCGAACGCGGTGAACCACATCCACGACGCCCTGCGTGATGCAGAGAAGGCGGCTCAGCATGCGCTGGAGAAGCCGGACCAGGGCTACGACCTGGAGTTCGGCGGCACGGACGGCGGCAGAGCGATGTGGGTGCGCAGCGTCGAGAACGATCAGCATGGACTGGGAAATCTGGACCCCACCTTCGAGCGCTTGGCCTTCACCCAAGGCCTCAATCCCGAGATGGTGCGGGCGCGAATGCTGTCCGGGTTCAACAGGAGGGCCCGGCTTGAGTTTGCGTCGCGCCGCGACGGGCTCGCCCAGGCGTCCTCCGAGGTTGCCGCCGACGAACAGACCGCGCGGAAGGCTTACCTCGCGACGGTGGAGGCCATGGTGGGGGCGTACGAGCGCACCCTCACGGCCTTCGTGGAGGGGAAGATCACCACCGATGCGGCACGCGACGCCGCGATCGACGACGCACGCTCGCACGAGCGCGCGTGGCGCGCAGCGTGGACCGCCGAGCGCGCGCGCCTCGGGATGGAACCGCCGCCCGCGAAAGAGGTGGTCGTACAGCCCAAGCGAGAGCCCTAACGCTCGCGGAGCGTGGTCTTGAGCACCTTGCCCGCAGCGTTCCTGGGGAGCGCGTCGAGCAACGTGACCGAGCGCGGGACCTTAAAGTTCGCCATTCGCTCCTTCGCCCACGCCAGGAAGGCGTGCTCCTCAAAGCCGTCGAGGGGCACGACAAAGGCTCGACCCACCTCTCCCAGGCGGTCGTCGGGCACCCCCACCACCGCCACCTCGGCCACCTGGGGGTGCTCGGTGAGCATGCTCTCGATCTCGGCGGGGTAGGCGTTGAATCCCCCAACGATGAACAGGTCCTTCAGGCGATCCGTGATCTTGAGGTTGCCGTTCGCATCGAGCACCCCGAGGTCGCCGGTGTGGAGCCATCCGTCCACCACGGCCGCAGCTGTGGCATCCGGATCGTCGAGGTAGCCCTGCATGACGTTGTAGCCTCGAACCTGCACCTCGCCGGGCTCGCCCACGGCAACCGGCGTTCCGTCGGGCCCTACTGTGCGCACCTCGCAGCCGGGGATCGCGCGGCCCGACGTGGTGGCGATCAGCTCAGCGTCATCGCCTGGCCGGCACATGGTGGCGACGCCCGTGGACTCGGTGAGCCCGTAGGCGGTCAGGACCGTTTGAAAGCCGAGCTCGTCGGACATGCGCCGAATCAGACTCACGGGAATCGACGCGGCCCCGGTGACCGCCAGGCGCAAGGAGCGGAGATCGGCGCCCCGGCGGTCGGCGGTGAGCAGCGACTGGTACAGCGACGGCGGTCCTGGGAGCACCGTGACCCGATCGCGGGTGATCCGGGTGAGCACTGCGGCGGCGTCGAATCTGGCCATCGGCAGCACGGTTGCACCCGCGATCAAGGACGCGAGCCACCCTGCCTTGTAGCCGAACGCGTGGAAGAACGGGTTCACGACGAGGTAGCGGTCTCCAGCTCGCAGTCCGACCACCTCCACCCAGGTTCGAAAGGTGCGCACGGTCTGCGCGTGGGTGGTGACCACGCCTTTGCTGCGCCCCGTGGTGCCCGACGTGAACAAGATGTCGCTCGTGTCGTCTGGCCCCACCGACACCACGGCACCGTCGTCCGGGTGAGCGAGGAGCTCATCGGGTGTGACCACGGCCGCCCGCGTGGTGCCGAGCATGCCACGCAGGTCGAGGCCGAGGAAGCCGTCGACCAGCACGACGACCTTGGCCGCAGATCGGTCCACCACGTCGCGCGCCTCGCCACCCTTGTACCGGGTGGAGATGGGAACGATGGCCGCACCGGCGAGGTGGACCCCCAGCGCAACGGGGATCCACCCGGGCACGTTCGGTGCCCACAGCGCAACACGGTCTCCACGCCCCACGCCCATCGCCCGCAGCCCGGCTGCGGCGCACCGCGCGAGCCGCAGCAGCTCGACAAAGGTCCACCGCACGCCTTCATCTTCCACCGCCACAGCATCAGGCCACGCCTCAGCGGCAGCCTCGAGCACGCCGGGCGTCGTGAGGGGAAGTTCGGGCATCGGCGCTCCATCGGTAGAACACGTTCTACCACCTTCAGAAGGAGGACGAGAGGCTGCCGGCGGGCTGGCTGGCGGTGCCTGCACGGGTGAGAGGCCGCGCGGAGTTCGCGATGTGTGCACGTCGATCGGCCATCTTGCTCGCGCTCGCCACGGCCTGTGGGCGGACGCCAGTCGACTGCGCCACCCTCGGATCACCCACCCTGGCGCTGGGCACCGGAGCGACCTCGTTCGAGCCGCTGGTCGAGGGGGCCGCGCTGACCTGGGAGCGCGGAACGCAGGGCGGTTTCCACGTCTGGGGTAGCCTGCGGGCCGCTGAGATCGATCCGGGCGACCCCGCCGACTTCGCCAGCCCCCGCAACCCTCGCGTCACCTTCGCCCTGGAGAGCCCAGACGGCATCGTCGCTGGCTACCTCGACGTTCCCCGAGCGTTCGAAGCGGGTCCCGACGGCGCGTGGGACCTCGCAGGTGAGCAGCTTCGGCTCGACGTCGGCGACCCGAGCGAGCTGATGGGTTCGGACCTTGATCTTTGGGCACGGGTGGTCGACGCTTGCGGCAGCGACCTGGAGACGCACCTCGGGGTGGTGGTCGCGTCTCCGTGATCTAGAAAGCCACCGAGCTTCCGAGCAGCAGCGAGATCTCGTGAAACACCACACGCTGCGGCAAGGTCTGGAGCGCGGGCACCACACCGCCTGAGACGGCTCTTCGCGGCTCGAACAGGACCGTCCCGAACGGACCCGTGCCCACCGCGTAGCGAACGCCGACCGTAGTGGAGAACACGATGCCGTCGTCGCGGCCGCGCGCTCGCACCGGTGTGCGCACCTCGGGCCCGAAGGTCAGGCCGTAGAAGTCCAGCCGGCTGGCAAGGAGCCCAACGTTGGCGGTGGGGCTCAGGTCCGTGAACAGCCCCGCCCCGAGCCACAGCCTGTCGGTCACCGAGAAGCGGCCCCCCAGCGTGGCGTTTCCGTGCACACGACGGGCGGCACCCGAGGTGTCCACCACCACGCCGAACGCCACCTCCCCTTCCAGGCCGAAGGTGAACCGGGGGTACGCCACGCCGAAAGCGAGCGACACCCTCATCGGGTCGACCTGCACGGCCCCCGTCTCATCCAGGTCGCCATCTACGTAGGAGAACGCGTCGTCGAGCCCCCCACCGGCAGGCTCCACGTTCTGCACCTCGGTGATCGCGAACTTCCCCCATCGGTAGAAGCCCAGCACGGGTGTGCGGACCACGAGGCCCAAGCTCCAGTGGTTGGTCATCTGCCACTGCAGCGCACCCACAGCACGGATGCCCAGCGCGTTGAACGTGGCGCTGGCGTTGGTCTCGTAGGTCTGCAGCTGATCGACGCCGTCGAGGCTGCCGGTGAGGTGCGAGACGAAGGACTCGGATGTGATCACGCGATCGTACACGCCAAACACCGACCCACCGAGCCGCACGCGGTCCGACAGCTCCGTGCCCACCGAGAGGCCCGCGTGGTACTGCTGGACCTCCGACAACACCTGAAACGACTGGGTGTAGACGGCCACGTCCCACGGGTCGGTCAGTTCGCGCTGGGCAGAAGACAAGACGTTGATGCGGTCTGCGCGGGTGACGTAGACGCCGAGGCCGAGCGAGGTCCGCGAGCTCACCCTGCGCACGAGCGTGATGGACGAGGGCACCGACACCAGCTGGGTGGCGCTTCCGGGGGTGCGCAGCTCATCGTCGCCCACACGGGTGGTGACGAACGCGTCGTGCTCACGAATGCGCATCACGAAGGCCGAGAGGTTGACGCTGAGGCGCGTCCTCTCTGTGCCGCCTAAGCCTGCCGGGTTGTACCAGGTGGCTTCGGCCTCGCGGGTCGTGGCCACCAGCGCGCCCGCTGTAGTCGCCGCCTCGGCACCGTACGCGTTGCCCCGATCGTTGCCGGCCTGCGCGCTTCCGAGCCAGAGGATGACGACCCACAAGGCTCCCACGCCACCCTCCCCTGCCCGTCTATCGTGGGTTTCGCCCGATCAGAGGCCCAGCTCACAAACGTGGACGATCCGGCGTCCGTTCGGCTGCACCTCCGTGTAGTACACGAAGGGACGGGATCCTCCCACGTAGGGCTCGGGATCCTTTCGGACCATCGCGGTGCCGTCATCCAGCCGACGGAACACGCCCTCGGCGGGGTCGAGGCTGGCCAGCCAGACGCTGGACTCCCCGTTGTCGACATTCCGACCTGAGGCCGAGGCCAACCAGCTCACGTAGGCCCTGCCCTGCCAGGTGAAGATCTCGGGCGAGATCACGTAGGGGTGTCGAGCCGGCGTGGGCAGCGCAACCACCTCCTCCCAACCCGCAGGCGTCTCGTGCAGCACGGCGATCTCGTCGTAGGCGTCCACGGCAGGCCCCCGAGCTACCGACATCACGCGACGCCCACCTAGCGCCGGCGAGCGTGTGACGAACGGGTCGTACTTGAACGTTGGATCGGCCGTGACCTGGGTGAGTTGGTCCGTGTCGATGTCGAGCAGCCACACCTGGGAGAAGCCGTCTCCAAACGCGTTGGACGACCCCACGAGCATCCGCGACGGCTCGTCGACCCACCGACTGTCGATCGTGCCCAGCTCAGGCGCGAGGATCGTGGTGGTGTTCCCGTCGTCGACCGCACGCCACCCCGAGACGATCGGCTGGGCGTCCGTGAGCCTGAGGAAGGAGACCCGCCCCTGGGCGTCGTTGGGATCGCGGCTCCCATAGGGGGTGCGTCCGGCGGTGAGCTCGCCCGGCATGGCCTCCGACGTCCAGCCCACTGCGTCCTGCTTGGCACGCCACAAGCGCCAGTCGCCATCGGCCTTCACGATGTAGACCACCTGCGCGCCCTGGGCGTCGACCATCCACTCGGGCCCGTTCTTGCCAATGGCCACCGGCCCGACGTCGACGTCGAGGAGGGTGCCGCGACCGTCCAGCGGTACGAACGAGCCCGTGAGGGGGTCGATGTCTGCCACGTAGACGCCACTGCCGTCCATGTCCTGCCAGGTCGCTTGCTGAGTGGTGGCCTCAAACTCCGGGTCGGGCAGCGACGACGAAGGGTCGGACGCGAGGCGATCCTCGACGTACAGCGCGTGCGGCAGGCCCGGCCGGGTGGGGTCAAGGTCGTCGCCGTCATTCAGTCCATCACCGTCGGAATCGGGGTGGAACGGATCCAGACCCCGCTGCAGCTCGACGCCGTCCACGGCCCCGTCGCCGTCGGTGTCGGCGTTCGCAGGGTCCGTGCCGTGGTCGTACCACTCGGCTCCATCAGCAAGTCCGTCGCCGTCGGTGTCGTTGCGGGAGGGGTCGAGGCCCGACCTAAGCTCCTCGGCATCGACCAAGCCGTCTGCATCCAGGTCCTCGCCGTAGTCCACGACGAAGACCTCCACGACCTCGCTGGTGCCGGGTGTGGCGGGGTCGAGGGTCACCGCTTGCAGCCACCACGTTCCTTGCAGCGCCTTCGGAAGGTTCACGCGCAAGCGCCCCGACCCCTCTGCACCCGCGCGTGTCCATCCGACGTACGCAGGCCGCTTGATTCCGCCGCACGTGCCCGGAAGCTCCACCGGGCAGGGTCCACGGCCCGGTCCCACGGAGCTCGCGGTGAGCATCACGGGCTGCTGCGGAGCGGCCGTGATCGTGAAGGTGAACGGCGCGCCGGCATAGGCCGCCGTGACCTCAAGACCCAGGACGTTGGGTGTGCCGACGCGAGCCGATGGCGTCAACAAAGCGGGTGGTTCACCGCAAGCGGGGGCACCCGCCACCACGATCGCGAGCAACCCTCGCGCGCCGCGCAGCTTCAGCTTCGATGAGGAGGACGTACGCACCTACACGGACTCGCGCGTTCGGGGAACGAGGACGCGAACCTAGCCCCCTGGAGCGCGACCCGCGAAGTTCACCGGTCGCCGCCTAAGGAGATCCCACCAACCGTGAGACCGTAGCGAAGGCGTCGTCGGACAGGGCGCCGGTGCGCACGCACCGCAGGCGATCTTGGGGATCGACGAACAGGTGGATGGGGATCGCGACGCCAGCGTCCAGCCCCACCTTGCCGAGCCACTCGGGCACGTCGGCCAGATCCCGCACGCGATGGTCGAGGGGGTACTCGGGGTGCTTGGCGCGGAAGCGCGCCACCTCCGGCGCTCCGGCGTCGAAGGAGACGAACGTGAGGTCGACCGCCTTCCCCTCTCGGTTCATGCGATCCCGCCACGCCGTGAGCATCGGCATCTCAGCCACGCAGGGCCCACACCACGTGGCCCACACATTCACCCAGCGCCAGCCCGCTACGGGCGCAAACGCGCCCTCGACCAGCGGAGGCGCCTCAAACGGCACGGCCGCTTCCGGGGCCACGTAGACGTCGCAGAAGGCCTCGATCTCCTTCGGATTCACCGGTGCAGCCTTCACCGAGTCGACGCGCTTGAGCACGGGCGCAGGCGTCTCGGTGAAGCTGTCGCACCCGACGGCCCCTAGCAGCAGCATCAACCCGAGCACGGCGACCTCACAGGCGGCAGTCGATCCACGCGGCGAAAGCGCTGCGATTCAGCTCCTTCTCGGTGCAGGGCTCACCTTCCAGGCCGGACCGACGCCACTCGCAAAACGACGCATCGAGCTGGGCGAACTCTTCACCGAGCCACAGCAGTCCGACCTCGCGGTCGAGGTCGGGGTCGGCAAAGCGCGTGCGAAGGTGGTCGAGCACGGCCTTGCCGCGGCCTTCGGAGAGCTCGCGGTTGGTCTCCTCCGAACCATCGGGAGACGCGCGGGCCACGACGAAGAAGTAGGACGCGCCACGACGGTCGGCGAAGAGCTCGTCGACCAGCTTCTGGTCCGACCCGTCGAGTCGGGTGTCTTCAGGGTCGAACTGCACGATGCCCGCGCGCTGGCTGAGCGGCGAGAACAGCGCGTTGAAGTCTTCACCCGCCAACGTGGCCACCTGCTTGGCCTCCAGCGGCTGGCAGCCGCGAACCTCACCGCTCGTGAGCAGCCCGCACGACGTGAGCACGCGGCGCAGGATCTTCTTGAGCTCCATCGAGCAGTAGCCATCTTCTGCGGCCTGCGCGATGGCGACCTCATCGACCTGTCCAGCCGCTTCGGCCTGCGCCACCGAGAGGCGCTCAGCAGCGTCGGCGACCCACAGGCTCACCAGTCCGGGCGCGACGAGCAGCGCTGCCGCAAAGATCAAGGCACGCACAGCAGAGGGGCTCATTCTGCACTCCCGGTCTGGGCCTGGCGAACCAAGCGTGAGAGCGCCCAGTCCATACCGAGGTCGGTGTCATCGTCGCACAGCTTCACGCCGTTGACGTAGAACTGAGGGGTGAGGATCGGAAGCTGGTTGCCCACGATCCAACGCATGGACCGATTGAGGCGCTGCTTCGTGTCGGGCGTGCCCAAGCAGGAAGCGACGGCCGGAAAGGCCTGCGAGACCATCCGGGCCGCTGCGCCAGGATCGGCCGCTGTGGCCTCACGAATCTCGGTGCCGTGCTCGAACGCCCACTGCAGAACGGCATCGGCCTGTTCGCCCGCACAGAGCACGGCTTCGCTCACAACGCACGCACCAGGGTGGAGCGGGCTGTCGACCATCCAGTTGCAGGTGCTGTCGAGCGGGAAGAGGACGACGTTCCGCGACATCGACGCCCCGAGGCCCGAGGCCTCGAGCCGACGCTCAAAGCCCGCGCACGCAGGACACAGCGGGTCGAGCACCTCGACCGCCGTCACGCCACCCTTCTCGCCCACGGGGATCATGATCCCGTAGGGGTCTTCGGGTTTCACCAGCTCTCCGCAGGTGCCCAGGAACGACGAGAAGTCGGGTGCGAACCAAGCGTAGAGGGCAACCGGCAGTGCGACGAAGAGCACGCCCTCGGCCGTGGCGCCCACGTGGTGCCCCCACGGCGTTCCCGTGGGCGCTGGACCGGCGGCATCCGCCTCGTCCTCCACGGGAGCGGCCTTCTGCATGCGGGCCGCGATGGCGGCGCCAAAGCCAATGAAGCTGGCACCGTAGATGCCCGCGCACACCTTGCAGAAGGCGTCGAGCTCCACCATCGCCACGTAGCCGAACACGATGGAGGTGAGCACCGGCACGAGCCACGCCACCACGAGGAAGTCGTTCGCGTGCACATCGTCTTCGCGACGGTTCACGATGCGCTCGAGGGCCCGGTAGAGCAAGAAGGCGAACACCGCCATGCCCGGCAGGGCCACAGGGAGACCGCCCCACAGCTCCGTGCGGAACACCGACGACCAAGGACTCATGAGCGCCACGTGACAGCCCGAGGCGCCCGAAGCATCGGCCGCGGTCATGCCGGGGACGAAGCTGCAGTGGATCGAGTGAACTTGGCGATCGAGGTGCTGGACGAAGTCGACGGTGGACCAGCTCGTGAAGAACAGGCCCGCCGCCGAAGCAAGCGCCAACAGGGCGGAAGAGATGCGGGGGCGCATGGGGGCCTCCGGGAGGGGGGAGGACGTGCCAGGCGAGCTTGCCGTGTCAAGTCCGCCGGTCATCTATGCGATGAAGCGTGGTCCGCCAAGGGGCAATGCTCAGACGTGTGTCCGTGTTTCGGTCCTGCTTGGCCACCGTTCGACCTCAAGAATCGCTCACACGATCCGATTCCGGTTCCACGGCACCCTCCCGAGCCGTGGACACCCGATGTACGACGCCCACCCTGCCATTGCTGCGCCGATGCGACTTCGTATTGACTACGCACGTGTCGTGGCTGCGGTCGCAGGAGCCGACAATCACCTGGGCCACGAAGAGATGGCCAGCATTCGTGGCTTGTGCGGCGCGCTGGGTCTGCCACCGGGAGCCACCGAAGGGGTGCTCCTGTTCGCTGCTGAGCCGATCCCGGACCGTGTGCGTGAGTCTGTGGAAGCCCTGCGCGACACCGATCTTCGCACCACGCTGATCACCGACTTGGTGGCGCTTGCGATGTCGGACGGAAAGTACCACATCAGCGAACGCAAGCAGATCCACGCGCTCGCCGCCCTGATGTTGGTGCCCGAGGCGGACCTCTCGGCGATCGAGGACTACGTGGCTCAGAGCCTGGGGGATGGCGAGATCATCACCGAGGCCCCCACTGAGCGCAGTGCCGCGGTGGTGGTGTTCGGCGGCGAGATCGCGGGCAGCTTGGCCGCAGCCGCGGTGCCGCTCGCGGTCGTCTGGGCGTGCAGTCCGCGCGGGCTGTCGATGTCTGGCGTCACCCGGGCGCTCGACGTGTTGGGATTCGGACTGGGGCCGCTCGCCGGAGTGGCCGTGGACGTTGCGCTCGGTCTGCTGGCTTACGCAGGGACACGGATCCTGTTCCGAATCGCTGTGGGCGCGAAGTAGCCCCCCGTCAGGCGTCGGGTGCGGCCTCTACGCGCACCAACAGGGTGCCGGCCTCGACCGCGTCGCCCACCGCGCACCGAACGGCCGTGACCGTACCGGCCTCCCGTGCCGCCAGGTGGTGCTCCACCTTCATCGCTTCCAGCGTGACGAGCGGCGCGCCCGCAGCCACAACCGCACCTTCCTGGACGTGCACCACGCGCACCACGCCCGGCGTGGGGGCGACGCACGCACCGGGAGTGTCGTCGGCACGGGCCGGTGCCGGGAAACGCGGCACCAACGTGACCGCTGCCTCCGCGTCTCCCAGGTGGATGTAGAGGGTGTCACCGTCGTTCAGCGGTCCCGTGCCGTGGGCTCGGGCGACCTGCACGCTGCGGGTGATGCCGTCGATGACGAGGCGTACGGTGTCGCCTTCGTGGCCCAGCAGCTTCACACGGCTCGTTCCGCCCGGCGTCGTGACATCGAAGGCGTCGTCGACCGCGGTCGTGCGCACCTCGATCTGCTCGCTCCCATAAGCGTAGACGTCGGTCTCGGTGGCCGAGCCCCACAGTCGGAAGGTGCCGCCCAGTTGCGATGCCCGGCGCTGCCACGCGCTCCATGCGGCGGCCACGACCGCCCCCCTGGCGAGATTGGACGGCACAGCGCGGGGTAGCCCGTGCTCCCCAAAGAACCCCGTGTGAAGCGCCGCAGACTCCCAGGCCGGGTGCGCGACCACATCCCGCAGCAGCGGCAGGTTCGTGACGAGTCCAGGAACCCATGCCCCCTCAAGCGCGCGGCGAAGCCTGCGGTTGGCCTCGGCGCGATCGGGCCCCCAGGCCACCACCTTGGCGAGCATCGAGTCGTAGTGAGAAGGCACCTCGTCGCCAGACTCGAAGCCGCTGTCGACGCGCACCGCCTCATGCTCGCCCCACCTCGCGCGCACCAGCCTGCCCGAAGCAGGCATCCAGTCCCGGATGGGGTCCTCGGCACACACCCGCGCTTCGATCGCGTGTCCGAAGATGCCGATGTCGTCCTGCTCCTCGTCGAGTGGCCGACCCTCAGCGATGCGAAGCTGAGCCGCCACCAGATCGAGCCCTGTGACGGCCTCCGTGACAGGGTGCTCCACCTGAAGGCGTGTGTTCATCTCGAGGAAGCAAAAGCTGCCGTCCTCGCCCATCACGAACTCAACGGTGCCGGCTCCAACGTAGCTCACGGCACGGGCCACCCGAACAGCGGCCTCGCCCAGCTCCTCCCGGAGGTCCGCATCCACTCCGGGCGAAGGGGCCTCCTCCAGCACCTTCTGGTGCCGCCGCTGCACGCTGCACTCACGCTCCCCAAGGTGGAGCACCTTCCCGTGGGCGTCGGCGAGGATCTGCACCTCGATGTGCCGCGGCCGTAGAACGTAGCGCTCGAGCAGCAGCCGCCCATCCCCGAAGGCGGACTCGGCCTCACGACGGGCCGACGCCAGAGCCTCCGGCAGAGCTTCGAGGTCGTCCACGCGGCGCATTCCGCGGCCGCCGCCGCCTGCGGATGCCTTGACCAGCAGGGGCACGCCGATGCGAGCGCCCTCAGCCATGAACGTGGCGTCTTGCTGATCGTCGCCGTCGTAGCCGGGCACCACGGGAACGCCGTGCTCGACGACGGTGCGGCGCGACGCAGCCTTGTCGCCCATCGCGCGGATGGCCGACGGGGGTGGACCCACCCACAGCAGGCCTGCGGCGAGGACCTGCTCGGCGAAGTCGGCGTTCTCAGACAGGAATCCGTAGCCCGGATGGATCGCATCCGCGCCCGTGCGGAGCGCGGCCTCAATCACGGCCGCCCCGCGCAGGTAGGATGCCGCTGCAGGTCCCGGCCCGATTGCCACCGCCAGGTCAGCCTCGCGCACGAAGGCGGCCCCGGCGTCCGCCTCAGAGTGAACGGCGACCGTGCGAATGCCCATCGTGCGGCAGGTGCGGAAGATGCGACGGGCGATCTCGCCGCGGTTGGCGACAAGGAGGGTGTGGATCGTGCGCAACGCGTGCCTCGTCAGTGACGGAAGGTGCCCCACGTGCTCGTGCCGAGCACCGGTGCGGTGTGGATGGCCGAGAGCGCGAGGTGCAGCACGGTGCGGGTGTCGCGCGGGTCGATCACACCGTCATCCCACTGGCGGCCCGTGGCGTAGAGCGCGTTCGACTCGTGCTCGATCTTGCCCACCAACATGCCCTTGAGCATCGCGAGCTCGGCTTCGTCGACCGGCACGCCTTTGCGAGCAGCTGCCTGCCGCTTCACAATCTCGAGGGTGCCGGCGAGCTGCTCGGGACCCATCACGGCGATGCGGTGGTTGGGCCAGGAGAACAGGAAGCGCGGCTGGTAGGCCCGTCCCACCATCGCGTAGTTGCCCGCGCCGTACGAGCCCCCAATCATCAAGGTGATCATCGGCACCGTGCTGTTCGAGACGGCGTTGACCATCTTGGCGCCGGCCTTGATGATTCCACTGGCTTCGGCTGCCTTGCCCACCATGAAGCCGGTGATGTTCTGGAGGAACAGGATCGGGGTGTTGGTCTGGTTGCAGAGCTGGACGAACTGCGCGCCCTTGTTGGCGGACTCGGTGAACAGCACCCCGTTGTTGCCCAGGATGCCCACCCTGTAGCCACCCAGCTCGGCGAACCCACACACCAAGGTGGGACCGTAGCTCGCCTTAAAGGCGTGGAAGCGACTGCCATCCACCACGCGCGCGATCACCTCCAGCACGTCGAAGGGCTGGCGAACATCGGCGCTCGCGATGCCGAGCAGATCACTCGCCGGGTACAGCGGCGCATCGCCGGGGCCCGTGGGGGCGGGCCCCTGCTTCTGCCAGCCCAAGCGACCGACGATCTCACGCCCGATGCGAATCGCGTCCCGCTCGTCCACGGCAAGGTAGTCGGCGACGCCGGACACCTTGGTGTGGAGCTGCGTGCCGCCGAGCGCCTCGTCGTCGATCTCTTCGCCCAGCGCCATCTTCACCAGCGGCGGACCCGCCAAGTACATGAACGCCGCGTCCTGAACCATGACGACGTAGTCGCTCATGCCGGGGATGTAGGCCCCGCCCGCCGTGCAGGATCCGAACACCAACGAGATGGTGGGAAGGCGGTCGGCCGACCTGCGGGTGATGTCGCGAAAGCCCTCCCCGCCCGGCACGAAGATGTCGGACTGGTTGGGGAGGTCGGCCCCAGCCGACTCGATGCAGTGCACGACCGGGAGCCGGTTCTCCATCGCCACAGCCGCCAACCGGCGGGACTTCTCCACCCCGGCGGCGTTGATCGCGCCCCCCTGCACCGTGGCCTCGGACGCCGTGATCAGCACCTCCACGCCCTCGACCCGCCCAATGCCGGCGATCACGCCAGCGCCTGGGTGACCACCGTCGTGACCGCCCGCCAGGGCGCCGAGCTCAAGGAACGGCGAGCCGCGGTCGAGCAACAGGTCGACACGATCGCGTGGCAGCAGCTTGCCCCGCGCCACATGGCGCTCGGCGTACCTCGGGCCCCCGCCAGCACGTGCGAGCTCCCATCGCGCGTGGACGGCCTCCAGCAGCGCTTGATTGCCCTCGACGTTCTCTCGGAAGCTGCTCGAACCACGGTCCGTGCGGCTGATCAGCGGATGCACCTGCCCTCCGTCGGTTGACATGGATATCAACGTCCCTGCAACCTGCCACTGTGCTGGAGGATCCATGAGCAAGGTCAGCGTTCGTCAGCCCCACACCCTCGGTCGCGCCGGTGCGAAAGCAAAGCTCGCGTCGTTCGAGGAGATGCTCGCCAAGTATAAGGTCAAGCTCGCTTGGAACGGCGACAGCGCCACGGTCCAGGGGCTCGGTGTGTCGGGCACGGTGGACGTGCGCGACGATCACGTGGAGGTCGGCGTGTCACTTGGCTTCCTGGCCAAAGCAGCCGGCGTCGACGCCACCAAGCTCCAGTCCTCGATCACCAAGCGCCTCCTCGAAGCACTCGGCTAGACCGCCCAACTCGCGAGAGGCATCCGAGGAGCCGAGCGGGTGACCCCATCAAAGGGTCACCCGCTCCCCGATCAGCAGCCCGAGGCCGCCGCGCAGCTCGTCGACTGGGCGTTGGGGCCCGCGGCACCCGACGCGCCGGTGCCCGCACCCGGAGACCCACCCCCCGAGCCACCGGAGCTTGGCGTGGCCGTCGTCAGCGTGCTCGCATTGGTGGTGACCACCGTGCTCAGCGTGAACACAGCGTGCGAACGACCACCGGCACCGCCGCTGCCGCCGCCGCCGTGACCACCACGACCGCCGGTGCCGCCGCCACCACCGCCGCCCGTGCCGGCATCGCGGGCACCGCCGTTGCCACCGAAGCCACCCGGCTGGCCACCGCCGCCCGATCCACCGGTTCCGCCCTGGCCACCCGCGCCCGAGGTGAGCGTGGACTGCTCGATGGTGACGTTCCCTGCGACGCTGAACACCGCGAAGGAGCCACCGCCTGCGGCGCCGCCCTTTCCGGGAGCTGCCCGGCAACCGCCCGCGCCGCCACCGCCGCCGCCGGCACCCCGCACGTCGGTGCCGATGCCCAGCGAGTCGCCATCACACCCGCCGCCGCCACCGCCGCCGCCGCCGCCGCCGCCGTTCTCACCGTAGCTGCCCGAGCCTGCACGCGTGCCATACCAGTAGTTGCCCGCAACACGACCCGCGGTGGGTGAGCTGCTGCCGCCGCCGCCATCGATGACGCGACCCGAAGCGCCTGAGCCACCATCCGAGCACGTGGAAGCGCCGCCACCACCGTAGCCATAGGCGGCCGCCGCCCAGATCGAGGCGTTGTTGCCTGTCGACCCACCGCGGGCGTCACCAAAGCACAAGAAGCAGTCGTCGTCCATCTCGCCGCCCTGGCCGCCCGACCCGCCCGACGTGTCTCCCGAGCAGCTGGGGTTGGCCACGCCGCTTCCGCCGCTGCGACGAGAGCCCGAGCAGCACTCCAGCGACTGCTGAGCCGATTCGCCGCCTCCCGCGGAGCCCGGCCTGGACGCGGAGGCCGAAGCACCCGCATCACCCGACAAGCCCGGAGCGCCGGCCCCACTGGTGACGGTGACGCTGCTCAAGCGCACGGTGCTGCTGACGTTGTGCACGCCGTAGCTGCCGCGGCCGTTGCCGTCGCCATCGGTGCCCGACGCTGCCGGGGCCGAGATGAGCAGCTCCTCGGCCAAGAAGGTTGCGCCGCCCGTGACCTGCACGCCCACGGACTGACCGGCACCGTTGGTGCCTCCCGACAGGGTGACCCGGAAAGTAGGCGAGGTGCGCGACCCGCGATTCCAGGTGGTGCTGTAGCCACCGCGCAGCGCGACGGTGCCGCCGGTGATGTTGAGCACCCCCGAGTAGGTGCCGGCGCTGATCAAGACGTCGGTGCCGCCTACGGCGCCAAGCCGGCTGATCGCGTACGGGATCGTGGCGCAAGGAGCGGCGCGAGGGCAGTTGCCGGCATCGGAGCCCGCGGCCGCGACGAACGTGCTGCGCGTGATGTCGCCGTCCATGCCGTCGCAGTTGCGGTCGCGCTGGTCGGGATCGATGACGTCGATGGCGCCGGGGCGGGTCAGGGCGTCTTCGTCATCGCAGTCTCCGTCACAGCTTGAGAGGCCGTCACCGTCTTCGTCGCCAGGGTTCAGCGACGGGTTGCCGTCGTCGCAGTCGTCTTCGCAGGTGGTGAAGCCGTCGAAGTCGAAGTCGAAGCCAAGGATGGCCGGGTTGGCGTCGTTGCAGTCGCCCTCACACGACGTCTGGCCATCACCGTCGGCATCCACCGGCTTGAGGACCGCGCTGAAGTCGTTGCAGTCGCCGGTGCAGGTGCTGTAGCCGTCGAGGTCGTTGTCGGCGGCCGTGAGCGCGGCGCTGCTGTCGTTGCAGTCGCCCGTGCAGCTGCTGTAGCCGTCACCATCCACGTCGAACGGCGTGAGGGTGGCGTCGCCGTCGTTGCAGTCGCCCGCGCAGCTCGTGGCGCCGTCGCCGTCGGTGTCGCGGAGGTTGAGGGCGTAGAGGTTGTCGTTGCAGTCGCCCGCACACGACGAGGCGCCGTCTTCGTCGACGTCGCGGGGCGTGCGATCCGAGCGGGTGTCGTCGCAGTCGCCGGTGCAGGTGCTGAACGAGTCGCCATCGGCATCGACCGGCGTCTTGGAGGCGTCGTTGTCGTTGCAGTCGCCCGTGCAGGACGTGTAGCCGTCGCCATCGGCGTCGACAGGCACCACGCTCGGGTTGCTGTCGTTGCAGTCGCCTTCGCAGCTGGTGTAGCCGTCGCCGTCGCCGTCGACGGGGCGCAACGCTGAGTTGGCGTCGTTGCAGTCGTCCTCGCAGGTGCTGTAGGTGTCACCGTCGGCATCGACCGGGGTGAGCGCGTCGTCGTCGTCGTCGCAGTCACCGGTGCAGGTGCTGAAACCATCGAGGTCGTCGTCGGCGCTGCTGCGCGTGACGTCGGCGTCATCGCAGTCGCCGTCACAGGTGGACTCCCCGTCGCCGTCGGCATCGGCCAGGTTCAGCTCGGCGAGCTGATCGCTGCAGTCGCCGTCGCACGAGGAGAAGCCGTCGCCATCCACGTCGCGCAGGTTGAGCGCAAAGTCGAAGTCGTCGCAGTCACCGTCGCAGACGCTGGCGCCGTCGCCGTCACCATCGAACGGCGTGGCCAGCAGATCCGCGTCGTCGCAGTCGCCCTGGCAGGTGGTGAAGCCGTCCTCGTCGGCGTCGAGGTTCTCCCGGGTCGCATCGTTGTCGTCACAGTCGCCCGCGCAGCTGCTCACGCTGTCGCCATCGACATCGCTGGGGTTGAGCGTGGCGCTGCTGTCGTTGCAGTCGCCGGCGCAGGTGCTGAATCCGTCGCCGTCGTTGTCGACGGGGCGCAGGCTGGCGTTCGTGTCGTTGCAGTCGCCGGCGCAGGAGCTGTAGCCATCGGAGTCCTGGTCGCGCGGCGTCAGCAGGCTGTTGGTGTCATCGCAGTCGTTCTGGCAGGTGCTGTAGCCGTCCCCATCGCCATCGCCGGGACTGCGCAAAGCGTCGTTGTCGTCGCAGTCGTTCTGGCAGGTGCTGAAGCCGTCCCCATCGGCATCGAGGGTGTTCTTGGAGGCGTCGGCATCGTTGCAGTCGCCCGCACACTCGCTGGTGCCGTCACCGTCATTGTCGGTGGGGTTGATGGCCGCGTTGAACCGGCTGCAGTCGCCTTCGCACGAGCTGAAGCCGTCACCGTCTTGGTCCACCGGCACCAAGGTGTTGTTGGTGTCGTCGCAGTCGCCTTCGCAGGTCGTGTAGAAGTCGCCGTCGGCGTCGAGGTTCTGGAGCGCAGGATTCGTGTCGTCACAGTCGCCGGCACAGCCGCCGACACCGTCGCCGTCGCCGTCGATGGGGCGGAGGGCCGGGTTGGTGTCGTCGCAGTCGCCGGTGCAGCTGCTGAAGCTGTCGCCGTCGCCATCCACCGGCGTGAGCGCCGCGCTGCTGTCGTTGCAGTCGCCGTTGCAGGTGGTCCACCCGTCCCCGTCGTTGTCGATGGGGCGGACGGTGAAGTCGTTGTCGTTGCAGTCGCCCTGACAGGTGCTGGATCCATCGGAGTCGTTGTCGGCCGGGTTGAGCGCGGCATTGAAGTCGTCGCAGTCGGGGTCGAAGGTGCGGCAGGTGTTGTAGCCGTCGCGGTCGACATCCTTGATGTTCTTGGCCGGGTTGGTGTCGTCGCAGTCGCCCGCGCAGGAGCTGCGCCCGTCGCCGTCGAGATCGGCGGGGTACCGAACCGGGTCATTGTCGTTGCAGTCACCAGCGCACGTGCTGTAGCCGTCGTTGTCGACGTCGCGGATGTTGAGCGCGAAGCTGTTGTCGTTGCAGTCGCCCGCGCAGCGCGAGGCTCCATCGAGGTCGAGGTCACGTGGGTTGAGCGCCGGGTTGGCGTCATCGCAGTCGCCCGCACAGGAGCTGAAGCCGTCGAAGTCGGCGTCGTTGGGGCGCAGGGCAGCGTTGTTGTCGTCGCAGTCGCCCGCACACGTGGTGTAGGTGTCCTGGTCGACATCGCGGGCATCGCGGAGCGGGTTGTTGTCGTCACAGTCGCCGGCGCAGGTGCTGTTGCTGTCGCCGTCTGCGTCCGACGGGTTGAGGGCAGCGTTGAAGTCGTTGCAGTCGCCCGCGCAGGTGCTGAAGCCGTCGACGTCGTTGTCGTTGAGGTTCTGCAGCGCGGAGTTGTCGTTGCAGTCACCTTCGCAGCGCGTGTAGCCGTCGCGATCGAAGTCGAGCGGCGTGAGCGCGGCGTTGTTGTCGTCGCAGTCGTCAGCGCAGGTGCTGAACCCGTCGCCGTCGACATCCGCGAGGTTGCGCGCGGGATCGGTGTCGTCGCAGTCACCCGCGCAGGTGGTGGTGCCGTCGCCGTCGGCGTCGACCGGCGTCTTGAGCGCGTCGTTGTCGTTGCAGTCGCCGGTGCAGGTGCTGAATCCGTCGCCGTCGATGTCGCGCAGGTTCAGCGCGGCGTTGTTGTTGTTGCAGTCGCCCGCGCACGAGCTGAAGCCGTCGGCGTCGAGGTCGAGGGGGGAGAGTGTGCTCACCAGGTCGTTGCAGTCGCCGTTGCAGGTGCTGTAGCCGTCGGTGTCGACATCCCGCGGGCTCAGCAGCGGATCAAAGTCGTTGCAGTCGTTCTGGCAGGTGCTGTACCCATCGCCATCGCGATCGTCGGGGCGCTTGAGCGCGTTGGCGTCGTCGCAGTCGCCCGTACAGGTGCTGAAACCGTCGCCGTCGACATCGTTCGGGCGCTTGGCGGAGCTGCGATCGTCGCAGTCCCCCTCACAGGTGCTGAAGCCGTCATTGTCGGCGTCGAGGCCCTGGAGCACAGGGTTCGCATCGTTGCAGTCACCTGCGCACGTGCTGTTGCCGTCGCTGTCGAGGTCCGCCGGGGTGAGCAGCGCGTTGGTGTCGTCGCAGTCGCTGGTGCAGGTGCTGAAACCGTCGCCGTCGTCATCGGCGGGGGTGAGCGTAGCGTTGTTGTCGTCGCAGTCGCCAGCGCACTCGGAGTAGCCGTCGCCATCCACATCGCGGGCACCGATGGTGACGTTGTTGTCGTCGCAGTCGCCGTCGCAGATGCTGAAGCCGTCGTTGTCGGCGTCCACAGGCGAAAGGGCCGCGTTCGTGTCGTCGCAGTCCCCGGCGCAGGTGTCGTAGCCGTCGGCGTCGGCATCGAGGTGGTTGAGCAACGGGTTGGTGTCGTCGCAGTCGCCGCCGCAGGCCGAGAGGCCGTCGCCATCGGCATCCACGGGCGTGACGGAGGCGTCGGCGTCGTCGCAGTCATCGGCGCAGGTGCTGTAGCCGTCGCCGTCTGCATCCGTGGGCGTGCGCGCTGCATCGTTGTCGTCGCAGTCGCCCGCGCAGGTGGTGAAGCCGTCCGCGTCGGCATCGGCGAGGTTGAGCGCACTGCTGCGGTCGTCGCAGTCACCGCCGCAGCTGCTCACGCCGTCGCCGTCGACATCGGAGGCGCTCAAGGCGGGGTCGCTGTCGTCGCAGTCGACGCACGCCGAGGATCCGTCGAGATCGCTGTCGACCGGAGAGCGCGCGGGATCGGCGTCGTCGCAGTCGCCTGCGCATGAGCTGAAGCCGTCACCGTCAGCATCGCTGAGGTTCAGCGCAGCGCTTGCGTCGTCGCAGTCGCCATCACAGCTCGAGAAGCCGTCGCCGTCCGCGTCGGCACCGTTGATCGCGGCGTCCGCATCGTCGCAGTCTCCCTCACAGCTGGAGCTGCCATCGCCATCCGCGTCGACTGGCGCGAGGTCTTCGTTGGTGTCGTCGCAGTCGCCATCGCAGCTGGAGAAGCCGTCGCCGTCACCGTCGCGGGGGCTCAGCGTGGCGGTGGTGTCGTCGCAGTCGCCACCGCACCCTGAGAAGCCGTCGCTGTCACGATCGGCCGGACTGACCGCGGCGTTCGCGTCGTCGCAGTCCCCCAGGCACACGCTGAAGCCGTCGCCGTCCCCATCGGCAGGGGTGAGCAAGGGCTCGCCATCGTCGCAGTCGCCCTCGCAGGTGCTAAAGCCATCGCCGTCGAAGTCGAGCTGCTCGAGCGCGCTGTCATCGTCGTCACAGTCGCCGGTGCACGTGCTGAAGTTGTCGCCATCGTCGTCGGCGGGCGTGAGCACACCGTCGGTGTCGTCGCAGTCGCCGTCACAGGTCGAGTAGCCATCCGCGTCGACATCGGCTGCAGAGAGCAACGGCGTGGTGTCATCGCAGTCACCTTCGCAGCTGGAGGCACCGTCCGCATCGGCATCCACGGGGGTGAGCTCGATGTTGGCGTCATCACAGTCGCCCGTGCAGGTGCTGAAGCCATCGCCGTCTGAATCGGCAGGCGTGAGCGCGGGGTCGGCGTCGTCACAGTCGCCTGCGCACGCAGTGAAGCCATCGCTGTCGCCGTCGACCGGGGTGTTCGAGGCGTCGCCGTCATCGCAGTCGCCCGTGCAGGTGCTGAACCCGTCTCGGTCGAGATCGCGGGGGGTCTTCGACGCGTCGGCGTCGTCGCAGTCGTTGGTGCACGTGCTGAATCCGTCGCCGTCACCATCGGCGGGGGTCTTCGCAGCGTCCGCATCGTTGCAGTCACTGGTGCAGGTGCTGAATCCGTCGCCGTCGTTGTCCGCCGGCGTCTTGCGTCGATCGCGGTCGTCGCAGTCGCCTGCGCAGGTGCTGAACCCGTCCGCGTCGGCGTCGAGCGCCTGGACCGCGGGATTCGCGTCGTCGCAGTCGCCGCCGCAGGTGGTGCTGCCGTCGCGGTCCGAGTCACGAAGGTTCAGCGCAACGTTCGTGTCATTGCAGTCCGTAGAAGCCGGCGCGCCGTCTCCGTCCGCGTCGTCGATCACCCGGTAGACGATGTTGGTGACGATGCCCTGGCCGGACTTGCTCGCTGCAGCTTGCACCCAGACCTGACCTGAGGTGAGCGTTCCGGGCAGGGTGAGCGTGCGAACCAGGCGTCCCTTCACCGTGGCCACACCCGAGGCAATCTCGAAGACCGGCGACACGATGCCCAAGCAGGCCGTGGTGCCCGGGACGCAGGGCCCCACACCTTTGCCGGAGAAACTGGCGAACACCTTGACGTTCGAGCCAGGGGGGACGTTGCGCACGCGAACGGTGATCGGCTGGCCCGGCACCACGGGCGAGACCGTGACCAGCGGGCCGGGAGCTGCAGCGAGATCATCGGGCAACGCGGCCGCATCGAGGGGCTCGGCGGATCCGAGGGTGTCGGCACCTTCGCCGAGCTCGACCGGAGAACCGCCACAGGCCGCGAGGGCCACCATCAACAGCGCGCGCATCGTCCGCATAGGGACCTCGTAGGTGGGGCAGACAGGTCCCCGATCGCATTGTAGCCGAAAGCTAGCATCGTCGCATGACGTCACGATGACGTCCTGGATCCGACGGGGTCGAACGGCGACAACTCGGGCATGAACAAAGGCCCGTACGGAATCGATGAGGGTCCCCCCTCGTCGCGCCGGTCAGCGAATGTGGAGCGTGGGGTCCAGCCCCCGGAGGCGCGCGGCGCCGAGCATGCCCATGGCGAAGCTCGCCACCCACAGCACCATCGCGCCCGAGGCCGCGCCGCCCACAGGTCCCACGGCAAACCCTACGACGAAGCCCACCATGAGCGCAGCGATGCCGCCCCCCCACGTGAGGGCCTGCCCGATGATGTAGGTGAGCACACCCTTCCCGAGCCCTTCAATCGCCGCCTCACCCATCTCTACGCGGTGTGGGAGCGCGAGGAACACCACGTTCTCCACCGTGAGCTGCCACGCCGCGAGAGCGGGCTGGGCCAGGAGGATCACCAGCGCCGGCTCCGGTCGAGGCCAGGTACGCCACGCGATGCCCGCCGCGGTGATCGCGCCGACCACGGTGAGCACCACGACGCCAGGAAGCACCTGCCCGGCCACCAGGGCGCTCCGTCGCACGGGCAGCGCGAGCAGCAGGTCGAGACGGTCCAGATCCCCGCGAAAGTCGGTGCGCAGCAAGGTCGGAATGAAGGTCTGACCCACCGCCAACAGCAGCCCCGTCATGCCCACCATCAGCCAGCCAAGTCGCGCTCCCTCGGGCTGATGAAGCGCCCCCGAAGGCACCACCCACCACAGCCCTTGAGGAAACAGCGCGAAGCCCGCCAGCAGCGCCAGGGTGGCTGGCCGACGCACCACCTCGGCCAGCTGTCGACGCGCGAGCGGCCCCACCCCGCCCCACCTGGGCAGCTGGGGGAGCCGCACCCAGCGCACGCGGGTGGCCGCCAGCAAGGACCCGCCGCGCACACGCTCGACGAGGTTGCCGATGTGCTGGGCCCCGTCAGCCGCCAGCTCCACCCAGTGACTGCGGCCCAGTCGCAGCAGGCCCATCAGCAACGCGGCATCGATCAAGGTGAGCAGCGCCACGTGGGGAGCGGCTTCCGCAAGTGACGCCGAAGCCAGGATGGCAGCGCCCGACGAGAAGGGCGCGAGCAGTAGGCCCCCGACCGGGTGTTCGAGCACCGACCGTCCCAGCGCGATCAGCTCCTCCCAGGAGCCCACCGCCACGCTCCGCTGCCACAGCAGCGTGGCGACCAGCACAACCGCGAGGCCTCCGACCACCCACCGCGCCTGTTGCCCCACACGAAGCACCATGGCTACGGTCATGGATCCGAACTGGATCATGGACGTGACCAGCACCGAAAACAGCAGCGTCGTGAGCGGGTTCCGGCCGTAGAGCAGGAAGAACGGCACCGACAGCACCGACGTCGACGCCACAGCCACCACCATGAGGGTGAGCTTGTAGCGGAGGATCTCCTCGGGTCGAAACGGCGCGCCGAACAGCTGGTCAGCTTCGGCCGGGGTGAACCCGAGCACATCCCCTTCCCCGCGCGTGAGGATCTGAAGCATCACCACCAGCGCAAGGAAGTAGGTACCCGCCACCCGCAGCTCATCGGCAGGGAGCATCGCCCCAGACGGCGACAGGCCTCGAAACACGAGGAACGCCACACCTCCCGCCAGGACGGCGACCAGCAGCGCGGCACCGGCGGGTGTGCGGAGCCTACGAAGCGTCTCCCGCCGGGTCGCAGCCAGCCGAAGCTGGAGGAGCTTGGTGAGCCCTGGCGGCAGCCACCGCCAGCGGGAAGCACCGCGCGACGCCCTCATTCGGGGTCCTCGACGGGTCCGGTGGCGCGGAAGAACACCTCCTCCAGGTTGGCACCTGGGTACTTCTCACGCGCAGCCTCCATCGTGCCCAGGAAGCGGGTGCGCCCGCCGACCAACACCATCAGGTCGGTGCAGAGGTCTTCCACCATGCCAAGCAGGTGGCTGGAGACGACGATCGCTGCGCCTCGGTCAGCCTCCTCGCGCACCCAGGACCTGAACGTGCGAATGGCGCGGGGATCCAGCCCGGTCATGGGCTCGTCGAGCAAGAGCACGCTCGGTCGGTGGATCGCGGCACACACCAGGCTCACCTTCTGCTTGGTGCCCTTGGAGAGGGACTGCGCCGGTTCGTGGGCCTTGTCGGCGAGCTCGAAGCGCTCCAACAAGGATCTCGCGTGCTCCTCCCACCCCTGCACCTGCCAGGTGGAGGCGGTGAACTCCAGGTGCTCCCACACGGTGAGTGCATCGAACAGTGCAGCATCTGCGGGCATCCAGGCCAACACCTGACGGGCTTGGACCGGCTCGGTGCGGGGATCGTGCCCGGCCAGCCTCACCGTTCCCGACTCCGGTCGGACGATGCCGGACATCATCCGCAAGGTGGTGGTCTTGCCGGCCCCGTTGGGTCCCACCAGCGCCAGTACCCGACCGCCCGCGAGCGCCAGGTGCACGTCGTCCACCACCCGTCGACCGTCGTAGGACTTCGACACGCCTCGCACGTCGATCATGCCACGCTCCCCGGGCCCGGCTAACCGTGGCTCAGGCTCGCGTCGTTGCCGAGCTAAGGTCGTCCGATCCACCCCGGCCCCGATCGGGGTTCGCGCCATAGGAACGTGCCCGCTGTACTGGATCCTCGACATCGTGGACCTGCTGATGCCGCCGCGCGTGGTCGCGGAAGGCGGGGCCGAGCGCGCGCGGGGCCGGGCGCTGGTCGTCAGCTCGATCTGCGCCGTGGGTGTGGGGTTGGCGGTCTCGCTGATCGCGAGCGCCGCAGGCGACGCGAACCGGGTGGCTGTCGGCCTGCTGGTCGTGGCAGCGTTCTCCCTCGTTCCGCCCATCTACAGGGTGAACGGGAGCGCCGAGGTCGGCAGCCGGCTGTTCCTCGGACTCGCAGGCTGCATCGCCCTGTTCGTCGTGCCCGCGCTGGGAGGTCTGCACTCGCCCGAACTGGCATGGCTGATCATGCTCCCCCTGCTGGCGTCGGTGCTGAGCACCTTTCGCACGGTGGCGATCTCCTCGGTGGGGGTCATCGCGTTTGCCAGCCTCCTGGCTTTCGCCCACGAACAGGGCTGGATCGCAGGGCGACTGTCGGAGGGCCAGGGCGCGGGCATGGCGAGGAACGTGGTGCTCGCGGTCGGCTTCCAGGCCTTCGTTCTCTGGGCGCGGGAGCGCGTCGTCCAAGAAACCGGAGCCGACCTGGAGAGTGAAGCCCGTGCTCGATCGCGTCAGGACGCCGCCGACCGAGCCCGCGCCTCGATCCTTGCCGCTGTGAGCCACGAGCTGCGCACCCCCATGACCGGCATCCTCGGCCTGTCCGAGCTGCTGGCGGACTCCAACCTCGACGCGCAGCAGCGCGACTGGGTGCGCACCGTTCGTCAGACGGGCACGGCCCTGCTCACGCTGCTGGACGACCTGCTCGACTCTGCGCGACTCGACACAGGTCACCTCGATCTCAAGCCGCGGCCGTTTCGCCCAGCCGACCTCGCCGAGCAGGTGATTGCGCTGTTCCGTCCACGAGCACGCGCGATGCACCTGGGCCTGCACCTCGATGTGGCCACCGGAGTTCCCACGAAGATGCTTGGGGACCCAGCCCGGATTCGGCAGATCCTGGTGAACCTCGTCGGCAACGCGCTGAAGTTCACCGAGGACGGCGGCGTGGTGGTGCGGGTGAGTCAGCTCCCGGGCGTGCTCGTGTACGAGGTCACCGACACGGGCAAGGGCATCCCCGCCGATCGACTCGCTGACGTGTTCGAGCCGTTCGTGCGCGCAGAAGACGCGAGCACCTCCATCGGAGGTGTGGGTCTCGGGCTGTCGATCGCTCGCACCCTCGTGGACGCGATGGGTGGCGAGATCTCGGTGCACAGTGAGCGAGGTACAGGCACCACCTTCGAGGTCAGACTGCCTCTGGAGGTGGTCGACGACGACACCCCCACCACGGACACCTCCCTCGTGCCCCTCAAGCGTGGGTCGCAGCTGCGGGTGCTGGTGGCGGAAGACAACGAGGTCAACCGCATGGTCCTCACGGCCATGGTGAAGAGCCTCGGCCACGAGGTGCAGGTGGTGCCCAACGGTGAGGAGGTGCTGCCCGCGGTGCGCACCTTCCACCCCGACGTCATCCTCATGGACATGCGCATGCCCGGGGTGGATGGGCTGGAGGCCACGCGACGCCTCCGAGGCGAGCCTCAGTACGAGACCCTGCGTGTGCTCGCGCTCACCGCCAACGCCTTCGAAGAAGACCGGCGCGCCTGCTACGCCGCCGGCATGGACGGGTTCCTCGCGAAGCCCGTGAGCCGCGCACAGCTCAAGGCCGCGCTGGAGTTCGGCAACACCGACGCCGAGGTGGGCTACACCCGCCGGGCCTGAGCGCGGCGATGGCCCTCTCAGAGGCCCAGGTGCGCCCGAAGGTCGGCGATGAGGGCTTCGGCCTCTCCGCGGGGATCGCCCTCCGTGGGGTCGGCCTGTGGCGGCAGCACGACCTCCACGTAGAGCTTGATCTTGGGCTCCGTGCCCGAGGGGCGCACGAGCACCCGCGCGTCGTCGAGGTGGTAGGCCAGAACGTCGCTGCGGGGCAGATCCACCGAGGACACCTGGCCGTCGGCATCACGTCGGGTGCCCTCGTTCAGGTCGACGACGGCGCGAACCCCGCGACCCCCCAAGGAACGAGGTGGACTCGCACGCAAGCGCGCCATGCCGGCTCGAATGCTGGCCAGCCCTTCGAGGCCCTGCGCCCGAAGGCTCACCTGCTGGCCCAGGTGGCGTCCATGCCGCGCCCAGAGCTTGGTGAGCTCGCCGAGCACAGTGCCCCCCTTCGCCTTGGCGTGGGCAGCCAGATCCGCCATCAGCACGGCTGCCGCCACGCCGTCCTTGTCGCGCACTGCGGAGCCTGCGGTGTAGCCGATCGACTCCTCAAACCCGAAGCGGAATCGAATGCCCTGGCCTTCGGCGGCGAGCGCCGCATTGGCGATCCACTTGAACCCGGTGAGGGTCTCTGCGTAGTGAACGCCGTGGTGGGCGGCGATGCGGGAGAGCAGTCCCGTGGACACGATCGTGGTGATCACGAGGTCGTCGGGGGTGGTGTCCCCGTGGGCGAGGAGGTCCTCGGCGAGCAAGACCCCGGTCTCGTTTCCGGTGAGCACGCGCCACGTGCCGTCGCCGTTGGGAACCGCAGCCGCCAATCGGTCGGCGTCGGGATCGTTAGCGAGCACCAGATCGGCCCCCACGGCCGTGCCCAGCGCGAGCGCGCGATCGAGGACACCAGCCTCCTCGGGATTCGGAAAGGCGACCGTGGGAAAGTCTCCGTCGGGGGCGAACTGCTCGTTCACAGCGTGAAAGTCGGTGTAGCCGGCCCGTGCGAGCGCCTCCATCGCCCAGGTGCCACCCACCCCGTGGACCGGCGTGTACACAATGCGCAGCGGGTGTGCGCCATGGACCCGCTGGGCCTGGACCGCCTCGTGGTAGGCGACCGACAGCACCTCCGGCCAAGCAGCGACGCGCCCGTCCGGCACCCTGACCGGCTCCTCCCCTACCTCGGACGCCATCGCGTCCCGTACCTCGTCGTCCACGGGTGCGACGATCTGGGCGCCACGGTGATCGAACACCTTGTAGCCGTTGTCTTCCCGAGGGTTGTGGCTCGCCGTGACCATGACACCGGCCACCGCGCCAAGGTGGATCACCGCGAACGACACCACCGGCGTGGGGGTCGTGTGCTCGGCGAGCCACACCCGGAACCCTTGCGACGCCAGCACCCTCGTCGCCTCTTCGGCGAACGCGCGGGAGTTGTGCCGGGCGTCGAAGCCCACCACCACGCCGCGCTCGTGGGCATCGGGCGTGGTGGCGGCGACCACCCGACCGAGGGCGGCGGTCACCCGACGGATGATGGGTCGGTTCATGCACAAGGGCCCCGGCCCCATCGGACCGCGCATCCCACCCGTGCCAAAGTCGAGCAAGCCGTCAAAGTGCTCGCGCAGCTCGGTCTCGTCGGCCCGTGCGACGAGACCGTCTACCGCTTCAGCGTGCTGCGGATCCAGCGTTCGCCACGCTGCCGCAGCGGCCAGCAGTTCGGTCAGGTTCACAACCACTCCACGGAAGCGTGCCCGGTCACCAGTCCTCGTCCTCACCGAGCTCGTCGTCCAACGGGAAGAGCCCATCGTCTGGCGAAAGGGCTTCATCGTCGGGGTGGGGCAGGTTCGCCGGACGCCCCTCCAGCAGGGCCCTCGTGGCCTCCTTGCGCACCCGAAGGAGCTCACGCTCTTCAGGCGACAGCTCGTTGCGGCGGGCTCGAGCCTCTTCGCGGCGCGCACGCCGTTCCTCGGGTGTGAGGCCCTCGCGCCAGTGCTCACGCTCTTCGCGGCGCTGCACGAGCGACGACATCGGCACGACAGCGTCCACCGTACCGGGGACAAGCACCTGGGGAATCAGCCGGGTGACGCCGGCCGGGCGACCAAGGGCTCGTGCGCTGGGGGAAACCTCCGTCGTCGTCGATCGCGGCGAACGCGCCGGTTCGGCCTTGTCCGGCTGGGCGGCGGGAACACTCGCCGTGAGGGCACGCCAAGCTTCCGCCGCGCCCACGGCGAGCTGAAGCACTACCCCGCCCGCCAGCGCGGCAGCCAAGCCTGCGATCACCCACCGCGAAGCGCGCACGCCCTACTCCGGATCCAGGAAGGGATACGACCAGTGACGCGGCGCATCCCACGTCTCTTTGATCGTGCGCGGAGACAGCCATCGCTGGAGGTTGAGCGGGCTCCCCGCCTTGTCGTTGGTGCCTGAAGCCCGTCCGCCACCAAAGGGCTGCTGGCCCACCACGGCCCCCGTGGGCTTGTCGTTGAGGTAGAAGTTGCCCGCGGCGAACCTCAGCGCTTGCGATGCCTCATGGAGCACATGCCGGTCCTGCGCGAGCACGGCGCCGGTGAGCGCATAGGGACTGGTGGTGTCGACGAGTCGCAGCGTCTCGCTCCATGCATCCGGCTCGTACACGAACACCGACAGAAGCGGCCCGAACACCTCCTCCTGCATCAGGCGGTGCTTGGGATCTTCCAGCGCCACCACCGTGGGGGCTACAAACCAGCCCTCAGCGCGGCTGTAGCGGCCACCCGCCACGATCTCCCCTTCTGCACACGCGAGATCGACGTAGGAGGCCACCCGCTCAAACGCGCGCTCGTCGATCACCGGGCCGACGAACACGGACAGGTCGCGCACGTCGCCCTGCTTCATGCGCGCGGTCTCGTCGGCGAGCCGCTCCCGCAGCTCCGGCCAGCGGTCCGACGGCACGTAGGCCCTGCTGGCGGCCGAACACTTCTGCCCCTGGTACTCGAAGGCCCCGCGCAGCAGCGCCGTCGACACCACGTCCAGGTCCGCGCTGGAGTGCGCCACCACGAAGTCCTTGCCGCCCGTCTCGCCCACGATCCGAGGGATCTGACGGTAGCGGTCGAGTCGCTGAGCGATCCCGAGGTACAGCGCCCGGAAGGTGCCCGTTGAGCCGGTGAAGTGCAGCCCGCCCAGATCGGGCGAGTCCAGCACCGCATCGCCCACATCGGCCCCGTGCCCATGCAGCACCTGGATCACGCCGGCAGGAAGGCCCGCCTCCACCAACAGGTCCCACAGCACCTGAGTGGACCGCGCACTGGTGAGCGCAGGCTTCCACAGCACGACGTTGCCCATGAGCGCCGGCGCCGTGGGTAGGTTGAGCGCGATCGACGAGAAGTTGAACGGCGCCACGGCGAACACGAACCCGTCGAGCGGTCGGTGGTCCATGCGGTTCCACACCCCGGGTCCGCTGAGCGTGGGCTGCTCGCGAAGGAGCTGGTCCGCATAGGCCACGTTGAAGCGCCAGAAGTCGACCAGCTCACACACCGCGTCGATCTCAGCCTGGTGCGCGGTCTTGCCCTGACCGAGCATCGTCGTGGCAAGCACCGCCATGCGGTGACGCCCCGCGAGCGTCTCAGCGGCGCGCAAGAACACGGACGCCCGCTGATCGAACGGCAGAGCGGCCCACGTTGCCTTGGCCGCCATCGCACCCTCGACTGCGGCACGAACCTCCACGGGTCCAGCGAGGTGCACGTACGCCAGCACCTCACCATGCGCCGAAGGGTTGCGCACCTCGGCGCGACGCCCCGTGTACACCGGTACGCCGTTGATCACGCAGGGGATCTCCACCGGTCCCGCTGCACCCACGGCCGCGAGCGCTGCCGCCAGCTGTTGACGCTCCGGCTGGCCCGGGGCGAACGACAGCACGGGCTCGTTGGAAGGAGTTGGCACGCGCAGCACGCCTTCCGACACGTCGACTCTCCTAGGGCGGGGCACCGTAGCGCGCAGCGAGCTGCTGCCGTAAGGCCTCAACCCCGCAGCCATCCATCTCGTAACGGTAGCTCCGAAACTCGGCGAGATCCATGCCGAGCGCGTCCTGGCTGGCACCGGTCGCGCTGCCGTCGCTGGACCCGATGGTGTCGGCGAAGGCAAACAAGGTCTCGCCCCTGCGAGGCGTCGCCGACGACACACCGTCGACGTTGAGCGAGAGCGTGGTGGCGGTCATCGTGGCGACGATCACGTGCACACCGTCATCGTCGGCCTTGGTCGCGGCGCGGACGCGTGTGGAGCTCACCCCATCGCCGGCGAACAGGCCCACGGCCCCTTCGACCATCACGAGCCCCCCCCCGTACTCGCCCAGCCGATCAGGTACGCTCGCGCCGGAGCCCAACAAGAAGCCGTCTGCACCCAGACCCCGCACGACGACGAACACCGTGGTGGGCAGGGTCTCCTCGGCGAACACATCCCCGGGGATGTTGAACTGGTCATCCACGCCATCGAAGCGCGCCCACCTCGTGCCATCGTGGTCGACGACGGTAGGCGCAGGCCCGCTTGAGGTGGCCCGAAGCGGTCCGATGATTCGTCCGACCGCAGGCCGCGCCGGCCACGTGATCACCGCGCTGCCAAGCTCCTCGGGGAGGTCGTCGCTCACGTAGACGTGCTCGACGGGCAGCAGCTCCTGCACCACGGCGAGGTCGGAGCGCTCGGCGACCACCCGTTCGACCGCCCAGCGATCGCAGGTGGAGAGCGCGCGCGGCACCACCACCACCTCTCTCACATCGAACCCCAGCGGCGAGCCCGTGTCGCCTCGGCCGAGCCCATCGCGCGCCCCCAGCGTGGCGACGCCCTCCCCAAACCGCGCGGGGTTCTCGTAGGTCGACCCGATGACAGCACCGTCGAGCAGCACGGACGACACAGGGGGCCGGACGATCGCCGTCACCACGTGCCACGCACCGTCGGCGAGGGTCCCGGCGCCCGTGCGAACGTCCAGACCCGACTGCCCATCGCTCGCCGTGAGCCGAGCACCGCCACCGAACACCGAGATGGCCTGCTCGATCTGGGGCGCAGGCGGCGGCGATCCGGATGCGATGCCCACCAAGTGGCCCTCGACGTCGGTGGTTCGGACCACCGCCACGATGGTGTACCCATCGGCCCCACCGAGGGAGATGTCACCCAGGTCCAAGCGGTCATCGACCCCATCGAAGCGAACCGACGGTAGCGCACTGGCCAGACCCACCCGAACCTGTGGCTGAAGGTACAGCTCGCTCTGACGCGCGGGCTGGGTTCGACCCACGCCCTTCCACTCAGCCACAGATCCGCCGTTCACGGCAGGCAGATCATCCGCCCGTAACCACACGGTCGGGCCAAAGCTGAGGAGCAGCTTCTCGTCGTCCGTGCGGACGGGACCCGAACCTGTGTCGGTCTCGGTCTCCACGGGCGTCGTGTCGGTGGGACCTGGGGAGTCGGACTCTGAGGTGTCGTCTCCGGTAGGCGGCACGACCGGCACGCAGGCCCCCATCGCCAGCGCGCCGAGGCTTACGATACGAAGCAGCGGCGGTGCGTGCCGCATCGGACACCCTCCCTCGGGATCAGGGCGGGTAGAGCCCGACGCCGACGTCGGTAAACGTGAGCATGGGCGCACGGAACGAACTGCCCGAGGCCGCATCGAAGAACACGGCGTTCCGGATCTGGGCATCCACCGTGGCGAACGGGAGGCTGACGGAACCTCCAGGATCGGGCGTCACGGTCATCGAGATCGTGCCCGACACGGCTTCAAAGTCGCGGAGGACGTCGGGGCCCGGGAACGGGTAGGCACCGACGCAGGTGGCCGAGGTGAGGTCTGTGCCTTCCTGGTACACCAGGCGCACCGGCGCTCCAGCGCCCAACCGGCGGGTGGCCGAGATGGGCCGACCCAGTCGATGAGCCAGCTCGGCCAGGCCGTTCGCGTAGAGGAAGAGGGCCTGGGTGTCTCCCGCGGCGGAACCCGCCAGCACCATGTCGCCACAGCCCCGCTGGGAGGGAACCTGGATCATGCTTGCCCACGGAAAGGCAACGGGGGCCTCGAACGCGGGCTCCGACAGCGCGCACGCGCCCATCCCGATCCACGCCCAGCTCGCTGCCCTCATGCTTCACCCCGCGTCCTTCGATGCTAGCACGCGAAAGTCGGTCATGTGGGGTGGCGTCGGATACGGTGACCGCCGCGGATCGTCCGCAGGAGTCGGCATGCGCGACGCGCTCATCCTGTTGCTCACGCTCGCTGCCTGTGGCGAGAACCCCTTCGCTCGACCGCCCCGAGAGCGCCCCGAGGACGTCCTCGCCCGCATCGAGGCCCGAGGACCCACCGAGGAGCTCGCAGGTCGCTGGAAGCTCCTCGTGCCAACGGCCGAGCGCGGGCAGTGGGAGGACTGGACCGCCCCCGCCGCCCGCGCCAACCTCCCCGAGCAGGCCCTGGCCGAGCTCGACGCTGCCGTGGCCCGCATCGACAGGATCCGCATGGAGATCGAGGGCACCACCCTGCGCTTTGTCGACGGCGACAAGGTCGACACCGCCACCTTCCTTGTGGAAGCCTCGGCCCGCGACGCAGCCGGTCGCCTCACGGTCGACCTGATCGTGCACCGGGTCGACGGCACCGAGGACCGCGTGAGCATGGTGCAGTCCGACCGAGACGAGCTCACGGTCCAGCGCTCGGGCCGCAGCGAGCCGCCCACGGTCTGGCGTCAGGAGCGCCCTTCGCCCGAAGGCGTGCCGTAAAAGGAGACCCGACGCACGTGCTCATCGAGCACCACGGGCTGGCGCACCGAAGGGAAGGCACGCTGGGGACAGGCCTTGCGCTCGCACACCCGGCAGTTCACCCCCACCTCGACGGGGGCGAAGCGATCGAGGTCCACGGCGTCGGCGTAGACCACCCGATCGGCATGTTCCCACCGGCATCCCAGCTCGATCGCGTGCACCGTCTCGGGTCCACGGAAGCCGGCATGCCGGGTGGCAGCCGTGCGTGCGACCCCCAGGTACTTTGCACCATCGGTCATCTCGCTGACCTGCACGTGAAAGCGACCGGGCACGAGGAACGCTTGGTGCACGGCCCACAGCGCGCAGCCACCGCCGAAGCGGGCGAAACGGATGCCGGAGCCGTCGAAGCGCTTAGCGAGGTTGCCGGCGAGGTCGACCTTCAGGAAGTGGAACGGCACACCCTCCATCCCTTGTCGGCGCAGGGTGGTGAGGCGGTGGCACACCTGCTCGAACCCGGTGCGGAAGCGGTGACCGAGCAGCTCGATGTCGTAGCGCTCCGTCTCGGCAGCCTCCCAGAAGCGCTCGTAGGGCATCAGCATGGCGCCGGCGAAGTAGGACGCCACCACCATCCGAGCGAGCTTACGCGAGGCGTCCTGGGTGAGGCCGGGGTCGTCGGCCACGTCTTCCAGCTGGGTGCCCAACGAGAGCAGGCCCAGCTGGTGCGCCGCGTGAAAGGCTCGACTGCGCTGCGGGAGCGTCTCCGACAGCGTGAGCACCCGCCGCTCGGGATCGTAGTGGCGCAAGCGCGAGTCGGCCGTGCGCGCCGTGACCACACGGAGCTCCACCTGAAACGCTTCGCGCAAGATGCGCTCCAGCCCCTCCAGCAAGCGCGGCGAGCTCAGGCTGTAGCGACGCCAGAACAGGTCGGCGATGGTCTCCACGCTGCCGAAGTGGTTGCGGTGCCGCGCCACGAAGTCGTTGACCTCCTCGGAAGGCAGGCGCGAGTCGTCGATGCCGGACAGATCCTCGGCGGCCACAGCCCGCAGCCGCCGGACCTCCTCCTGCGAGGCCTTCCACGAGCGGTAGACCCGGGAGAAGATCTTGGCCATGCCCGGCTGATCCTGGACCAGATCCCGGACGTCGCTGGCCTTGAGATCCCGCTCCTCGAGGTCGGGGTCCGCGAGCATCTCCATCAGCTCAGGCAGAAGCGCGCCTGAGTCGTCCTGTGCAAACTCCCGCAGGTCGACCGAGAGCACGCTGGCCGCGCGGAAAGCCACCTCGGCGGGCAGGCGACGCTTGCCGTGCTCGATGAGGTTGAGGTAGCTCGCGCTGATACCGAGCAGCTCGGCGAGCTTGACCTGCGAGAGCCCCGCGCGGCGACGAAGCGAGCGAAGTCGAAGACCAAGATCGGTGTCCACGGTGTCGACCTCCCGGGGGGACGTCGCGATGGATAATGACAGCCATTACATTGTCAAGCCGTGCGCATTTACATTGATTCACAGGTTGTCGATGCTCGCCGAGCAGGCAGCCGATAGCCCGGGGGGCCCAAGGAGAGGCCATGGCGACCCCTACCCCCCACGGCGTCCGCGTCCGTGGTCCGCAGCAGCCGGGCTCGGCCGAGATCCTCACGCCGCAGGCGCTCCAGTTTGTGGCCGATCTGCACCGCGCATTCGATGGTCGGCGCCGCACGCTGCTTCGCAAGCGGGAAGAAGCCCAGCGCGGCTTCGACGCCGGCCGCCTGCCCACCTTCCCCGAGACCACGGCCGACATCCGCGCCACCGACTGGACCATCGCTCCCCTCCCCGCCGATCTGCAAGACCGCCGCGTGGAGATCACCGGTCCGGTCGACCGCAAGATGATCATCAACGCGCTGAACTCCGGCGCGCGCATGTTCATGGCCGACTTCGAAGACAGCACCACGCCCACCTGGGCCAACCTCATCGACGGCCAGCTCAACCTGCGTGACGCGGTGGCGCGCACGATCACCTACGAGCACCCCACCAAGGGCACCTACAGCCTCAACGAGACCACCGCGACGCTGCTGGTGCGTCCTCGGGGCCTCCACCTGCCCGAGAAGCACCTCGAGATCGACGGCGAGGTCTGCGCCGGCTCGCTGTTCGACTTCGGCCTGTACCTGTTCCACAACGCCACCGAGGCGCTCGCCCGCGGCACCGGTCCCTACTTTTACCTCCCCAAGCTCGAGCACTACCTCGAAGCGCGCTGGTGGAACGACGTGTTCGTGGCGGCCGAGCAGGCCCTCGCGCTCCCCGCCGGCACGATCAAGGCCACCGTGCTCGTCGAGACGCTGCCCGCCAGCTTCCAACTCGACGAGATCCTCTGGGAGCTCAAGGACCACTCGGCCGGTCTGAACTGCGGACGCTGGGACTACATCTTCAGCTTCATCAAGACGCTGCGCGCCGACGCCGCCTACCTCACGCCCGATCGCCACGACATTGGGATGACCCAGCACGCGATGACCGCGTACACCTCCCGCGTGATCGCGGTCTGCCATCGTCGCGGCGCCCCCGCGATGGGCGGAATGGCCGCACAGATCCCCATCCAGCGCGATCCGGCCGCCAACGAGGCCGCGATGGCGAAGGTCCGCGCCGACAAGCTGCGCGAAGTCACCGAGGGCCACGACGGCACCTGGGTGGCGCACCCGGCCCTGGTCCCCATCGCGATGGAGATCTTCGACGCCCACATGCCCACGCCCAACCAGATCTTCCGCCAGCGTCCCGACGTGCACGCCACCGCCGCCGACCTCGTGGTGCCGCCCGTGGGTCGCCGCACCGAGGCAGGAGTTCGCGTGAACATCCGCGTGGGCGTGCAGTACTTGGAGGCGTGGCTTGGCGGCCTCGGATGTGTGCCGCTCTACAACCTCATGGAAGACGCCGCGACCGCCGAGATCAGCCGGGCCCAGCTCTGGCAGTGGGTGCGGCATGGCGCGGCCCTGGATGACGGACGCATCGTCACCCTCGAGCTCGTCCGTGAGATCGCGCGCACCGAGCTGGCCGCGCTCCGCGAGGAGCTCGGCGCCACCCGCTACGACACGGGCAACTTCACCCTGGCTGCCGACCTGTTCGACTCCATGATCGCCGCTCCCGACATCGCCGACTTCCTGACGCTGCCCGCCTACGAGCACGTCACCACCTTCATCGACTGACCCCTGGAGACCCCATGACTGCCTACCCGACCGACAACTTCAACCACGCCCGCTGGACCGGCATCACCCGGCCCTACACCCCCGAGGAGGTCGCGAAGCTCCGCGGCAACCTCCGCGTCGACCACACCGTGGCCCGCATGGGTGCCGAGCGCCTGTGGAAGCTCATGCACGAGCGTCCGTTCGTGAACGCGCTGGGCGCGCTCACCGGCAACCAGGCCGTGCAGCAGGTCCGCGCCGGCCTCGAGGCCATCTACCTGTCCGGTTGGCAGGTGGCGGCCGATGCCAACCTCTCGGGCCAGATGTACCCCGACCAGTCGC
>CAYNFK010000017.1:0-62033 GCA_964396405.1 uncultured Enterobacteriaceae bacterium | reverse complement strand
CGCAGACCTCCTCGCCTTACGTTTGGGAAGTGTCCACGAGAGCGGATCAAGCCCATGAAGGCGGCCGGCCACTTCGCGGACGTGTTCGGCAAGGAGATCGCCGAGCTGGAGCAGGGGGTGGTTGGCCGGGCGATTCGCGACGAGGTGCCCCGCCAAGAGGAGGCGATGCAGACCGTGCACACGCTCCTCGCGACGAACCGGCTTCCCGGCTTGGGCCTGCTGGCCGAGGCGCTCGACCAGGTGCGGGTGATCCGCGCCGGCAGCGACGACAACGCCATCGTGAGCTTCAACTCTAGCTACGACAAGCTGAAGAGCGGCATCCGGCGCAGTGCCGAGCTGGATGCGGCGCTCACGCCGCCGCGCCTGCTCGATCTCACCACGGCCCGGGATGTTCTCGACCGCCGCTGGCCGTTCTTGCAGACTGAGGTGGACGTCACGGCCGCGCTCACCGCCGCGGCGACCGAGCTCGACGAGCTGCTTCAGCGCGAGACCTTCTTCAAGGAGCTCGCGTCCATCGACGAGCGCACCCGGGCGCTCGCCAAGGCGTACGCCAGTCGGTTTGACGCTGCGGTCGCCGCGCGACGGAGCGCCTACCAGGACGCGATGGCCACGCTCCATGCGGCGCCCGAGTGGGGCCAGCTCAACGAGGAGCAGCAGCGCAAGGTGGAGGCGCCGCTGGTGGGCCCGGCGAAGATCCCGCCGCCGGAGCGCACGCCGATCCCGCAGATCCGCGCCGAGACGGAGGCATGCGCGTCGCGGCTCCAGGCGGCCACGGCCGAGATGCTGCGCATGGTCGACGGCAACCGCGTCGTGCACGTGAAGGTGGGCGCGTTCTTCACCGGCGGCATCGAGACGCCGGAGCAGCTCGACGCGGCCGTGCAGGCACTGCGCGACGAGTGTGAGCGGCTGATCGGCGAAGGCAAGAAGGTCTGGGTGCAGTAGATGGACAAGGACACCCGCAGCATCCTCCAGCGCGCCACGCAGGCTGCGCGCCGCACCCTCGAAGAGGAGTTCGGCGCGCAGCTCGAAGGCGTGTTCGACATCCGGCCCGACGGCACCGTGGCCCTTGAGGCCGGCCGTCACCTCGCCGAGGACGGCGAAGCGCTGCGCGTGCGCGTGAAGCTGGTGGCTGCGTTTCAGCACCACCGCGAGCAGGGGCGCCGCCCCGCCGACGCCGTGGCCGCTGTGCTGCGCGAGTGCGCGTTCACCACCCTCAACCGCTTCGTCGCGCTGAAGATGCTCGAAGCGCGCGAGATCGTGAAGCCGTGCGTGAGCCAAGGGCCGCTGTCGGGCGGCTTCAAGGAGTTCATCGGGCTGGCGCCCAGTCTCGCAACGTTGCCCGACCAGGGCTACCGGCTCTACCTCGACAGCCTGTTCGACGAGATCGGGCGCGAGGTGAAGGTGCTATTCGACCGGCGCGACCCGGCGAGCCTGCTGTGGCCGCGCAAGCCGGCGCTTGACGCGCTGCTCGGCATCCTCAACGACGCGGCCCTTGCGGGCGTGTGGGGCGAGGACGAGACCATCGGCTGGGTCTACCAGTACTTCAACGGCGAGGACGAGCGCCGCCAGATGCGCGCCGAGTCTCAGGCGCCGCGCAACAGCCGCGAGCTCGCGGTGCGCAACCAGTTCTTCACGCCGCGCTACGTCGTCGAGTTCCTCACCGACAACACGCTTGGTCGCACCTGGGTGGAGATGCGGCGCGGTGCCACCAGGCTTGTTGAGACCTGTCGCTACCTGGTGAAGCCTCCGTCGGAGGTGTTCCTGGCTGAGGGAGAGGCGGAGCCGACGGCCGAGACCACGACCCCGTCCGATGCGCGACCGTCGTACGTGCCGTTTCGGGCGAAGAAGGACCCCCGTGACCTCAGCGTGCTCGATCCCGCTTGCGGCTCGGGCCACTTCCTGCTGTACAGCTTCGACCTGCTGATCGTGATCTACGAGGAGGCGTGGGCCGACGTGGGGAGCCCGGCCTCGGAGGCGACGGGTCACTCGCTCGCCGCCGACTACCCGACGCTCGATGCGCTGCGCCGGACGCTGCCCGGGTTGGTGCTGCGTCACAACCTGTACGGGGTGGATATCGACCCTCGTGCAGCCCAGATCGCGGCCCTGGCGCTGTGGATGCGGGCGCAGCGCGCGTGGAACGATCTCGGGTTCAAGCGGGGGGAGCGGCCGCTGGTGACGCGCACGAACATCGTCGTGGCCGAGCCGATGCCGGGGGAGCCGGACCTGTTGGACGGCCTATGCGCGAGCCTCGACAAGCCGGTGGCCGACATCGTGCGCGCGGTTTTCGAGGACATGAAATTGGCGGGAGAATCGGGTTCACTGCTTCGAATCGAGGACACCGTTCGTCGTGGCGTGGAGCAGCTTGCGACGATTGGCGGCGTATTTGCCTCGGAGGATGCTCGGAGGTGGGAGCGGTTGGAAGCCAGCGTTTACGGCTTGCTGCGGGCTTACCCCGAGAGGGCTGGCGGTTCGGGCTTTCGGCGGCGCCTGTTCGCCGAAGACGCGGCGCAGGGCTTCGCACTAATCGAAGTTAGTCGAAACAAGTACGATGTGATTTTGATGAATCCACCGTTCGGTGCGGGCAGTTCGCGGGCAAAGAAGGCCTTCGAAGGTGCCTACCCCCGGACGAAGAATGACATCTACGCCGCCTTCGTCGAGCGCGGGATTGAGCTCCTTTCGGCTCGTGGCAGGGTGGGAGCGATCACCTCGCGTACGGGTTTTTTCTTGTCGACGTTTCAGAAATGGCGCGAGTTGCTCCTGGCGGAGGCACCGCCCGTCGTCGTTGCAGATCTTGGAAACGGGGTGATGGACGCGGCGATGGTCCAAGCAGCCGCGTATTGCCTGGAGAAGGCTGACATATGAAAACCGTTTTCCTTCGTGCACTCTCAGCTAACGACAAAGCGGAGGCCCTACTCGAGCGGGTGGGGGCCGTTCGCGCGGCCGCTTCGCATCCCGATGTGTTCGCAATCGATTCGGATGCGTTCCACCAGATCCCGCGCGCACCGTTTGCGTATTGGGCAAGGCAACCGATCCGAGATGTTTTTTCGCGCTGCGTGGCGTTCAACTCGGAAGGGCGCGAATCTGTCGTGGGCCTGAAGACCAGCGATGACGCCCGTTTCGTTAGGTTGAAGTGGGAGGTGTCATCCAATTCAGGACAAGTGTGGCGAACCTTCGTCAAGGGAGGGAATTTCTCTCGCTTTTACCGTGACCAAGTTCTCCGAGCTAACTGGCGGGGAGAAGGGGCCGAACTATGGGCATACTACGAGAGGAATAGCGCGCGAACCGGCGGAATGATTAAGAATCCAAGCTATTACTTTCGGCCCGGTTTGACGTGGACACCGCGAACTCAGAAGGGCTTTGGCATGGCAGCGATGCCTCGGGGTTGCATCTTCGGAAATAAGGGCCCGGCTGCATTCGTGGCGGACGACGATTCGGAGTCACTGCTCCCGATCTTGGCGATTACGAATAGCAGTCCATTTTCGTATCTGATTTCGCTTCAAATGGCGTTCGGTTCGTTCGAAGTTGGTACCATACTTCATACTCCCGTGCCCTCACTTTCGGAGGACCAAGGGCGCGAACTTGGTGAACTGGCGCGGCAAGCGTGGAGGTTGACGCGCACGCTCGACGCTGGCAATGAGTGCTCTGAAGCGTTCGTTCTGCCGTCGCCGATGTTGGAGGTGTACCTCGACCGCGGTCGTCATTCTATCGAAGAGCAACTCGCATCGTTGCAAGACGAAATCGATCTGCGAGTTGCCGGCTTGTACACACTTTCTGTAGCGGACTTCGCCGACAGGCAGGGGATAGAGGATACCTCTGTGGTTGACGAGGCTGCGCGTGACGGCAGTGACGAGGGCGATGGAGCTCGGGACGACGAGGAGGGCTCCGGTGTGGTTTGCGGCCCAAGTGCGCTACTCTCATGGTCCGTTGGAGTAGCTTTTGGGCGCTTCGACGTTCGGCTTGCTAATGGCGAGCGTGGACTCTTGGTGGAGCCGGACCCGTTCGCCCCGCTGCCGATTTGCTCCCTAGGCATGCTTGCCAGCGATGACGCCCTCCGCGTTGCGACGCCGCCGTCGGGCTACCCACTCGCGTTCCCCGCGGACGGTGTACTCGTCGACGACCCGGGGGCGGCCCGCGACGTGCTCGACGTGGTCCGAAAGGTGTTCGGCGTTGTCTTCGGCGATGCGGGCGACGAGCGCCTCATCGACGTGGTCGGCTTGCTCGATCCGAGCGCCGACGATCTCCGCCGGTGGCTGCGATCGACGTTCTTCACGGAGCATATCCAGCGGTACTCCAAGTCCCGCCGCAAAGCCCCGATCTACTGGCGGCTCGGCACACCTTCGGGATGCTACAGCGTGTGGCTCTACCTGCACCGCACCGGGCCCGACACGCTGCACGCTGTCCTGCGCGACCATGTCGAGCCGAAGCTCCGATACGAAGAGGACCGGTGGCACGGCCTCTCAGCAGATGCCGGACCGACGCCGTCGACCTCGCAGCGTAAGGAGCTTGCGTCGCAGGAGGCGCTTGTCGACGAGCTGCGTGCGTTCCGGGACGAGCTTGTCCGGGTCGCCCCGTTGTGGAACCCAGACCTCGACGACGGTGTGGTGATCAATGCGAGCTTCCTGCACCGGCTGTTCTTGCACACGAAGCCTTGGGCAAAGGAGTGTGAGAGCCACTGGGAAAAGCTCAAGGCTGGCGAGTACGACTGGGCGCACCTCGCGATGCGGCTGTGGCCCGAGCGCGTTGCGCCGAAGTGCGCCGAGGACCGAAGTCTCGCCATCGCGCACGGCCTGGAGGACGTGTTCTGGGCGGAAGGTGACGACGGCAAGTGGTCCACTCGCGACGTCGACGAGGCGACGATTCAGCGCCTCGTGGTGGAGCGTACGTCTGCCGCCGTGAAGGCCGCGTTGCGCGAGGTGAGCGCAGCGCCGCCGCCTGCGCGCGGGGTGCGCCCGGCCCCAGCCGCCAAGGCGCCGCGGGAGCGGAGGGCGAGCGAGCCGGTGGCACAGCTCCCGCTCGACCTCGGCGGGCCTCGCGCGCGTGCGGAAAAGCCCGCCCTCGATGCGCTCCGTGCTGCGCTCCATCAGTTCCCAGAGGGAGCAGGGAGATCGGAGCTGCTCGCGGCCAGCGGGCTCGACGAGGCGCAGTGGATGCCGGCGATCACCGAGCTCGTCGAGTCGGGCGAGGTCGAGCGCGCCGGCCAGAAGCGTGGGACCCGCTACATGCTGCGCGCAGGGGGTACTCCGTGACGAGTCCGTTCCATCAGCACCTCGACGAACAGCTCCAGGCGGCGCTCCGCACGGGCGTCGCCGTGGTCGTCGACCCTACCGGCGCGTTCGCGCCGTACATGGACGACCTCGCGGGGAGCTGCGCGTGGTCGGACGAACACCCCGACGTCGCCCTCGTGAAGGTGGGTGATGTACCCGCCCACTTCGTGCAGTTCACCGGGTCATGGTTCGGCGTGCGCGCCGCGGTCGAGCCCTTCGTCTCGGGCGACGCGGCGCCGAGCCCCGGCGTGCTCATCTACGTCCCGCACGCGGCGCCCGACGAGACTCAGGACGTGCTGATGGAGCTCGCGCGGGCGGGGCGGCGGCTCAACTGGACCTTCGAGACCGAGGCGCGGAACTGCCTGCGCGCGAAGTTCACGGACGGGATGATCGACGAGGTGCTGGAGGGTGGCCGCGCGGGGTTCGAGGACGTGGTGGCGTTCCTCGCGCAGCGTGGCGGTGGCAAGGCCAGCCGGCTGAAGGTGCTCTTTACGAACGAGCCTGACGCCACAATCCTGGTGCGCTGGCTGGCCAGCGACGCGCTCGACGCGGCCATCGCGGAGAAGGGGGCGCAGGGCGAGCTGACGCGGCTGGTGCAGTCGAGGGTCGGACTCGAGCTCGACGAAGGGCTGACGCTGCCGACGGCGCGGGCACGCCTTGCCCGCTTCGTGCTGCTCAACGAGTTCCGGCAGGATCTGCGGGGTGAGCCGCCCGGGTCGATCGCGTCCCAGCCCTCACCCGCCACCGACGCGCAGGTCGCGAACACGTTGGACTTGGCGCGTCGTTTCCGCGTCGAGTTCCCCGAGGCGTATGTGAGCCGGGCGAGGCAGGTCGAGCAGGAGTTCCACCTCGCCAAGGCCAAGGTCAAGCCGGAGGAGCTTGGACGCATCGACACGTTCGAGTTCGAGGAGCGGCTCCTGCTGTCCTGGTGCGCGTCGCTGCTGGAGGCTCGGCAGTACGAGACGGCCCACGCCGTCGTGGTCGAGCGCGAGACGAGCTTCTGGGTGGAGTGGACGGACGCGTCGGCGCAGATGCCGCGGAAGGAGCAGTGGGAGCTGTGCCGCCGGGTGGCGGAGCTCGGCCTTCGCATCGCGGCGGTGAAGGGGACGTTGCCTGGCGCCTCGGCTGGTCCTGGTGCATGGGTCGCGCGGTACGCGGCGACGGATGGCTGGTACCGCGTGGACGCGGCGCAGCGCGCGCTGGAGACGTGGCGGAGCCGCGTGCTCGACGAGAGCGTAGCGGAGAAGGCTGTGGGGGTGGTCCTCCGCGAGCACGAACGCTTGCTCCACGACCTCGCCGTGGGCTTCTCCAAGGCGCTGGCAGCGTCAGGCTGGGCCGTCCCTGGCGTGCTCCATCAGACCCGGATCCACCCCGACGTGGTCGCCACCCGCGCCAGCGGCACGGTGGCCTGGTTCTTTGTGGACGCGATGCGCTTCGAGATGGGCGCCGAGCTGGCGAAGCACCTCGACGGGGTGGAGGAGCTCCACCTCCAGCCCGCGATCGGTGCACTCCCGAGCATCACGGTGGTCGGGATGGCGGCGCTGCTGCCGGGGGCGTCTGCGAACTTCGCGGTGGCGGAGCACAAGGGCAAGCTGGCGGCCGTGGTGGAGGGGGTGCCGCTGCTCGGTGTCACGGACCGCATGAAGTACCTGAAGGCTCGGGTGCCGGACGCCGTCGACCTCACGCTGAGCGCGGCGCTCCAGGACAAGCCGTCCGACCTCAAGAAGAAGGTCGCGGGGCACTCGCTCGTCGTCGTGCGCTCGACCGAGATCGACTACCTCGGCGAGACCGGCGACGATCACCTGGCGCGGCAGGCGATGGGCACGGTGATCGGCAACCTCGCGCGCGCGGTGCGACGCCTCTCGGCGGCGGGGGTCGAGCACTTCGTGATCACCGCGGACCACGGGCATCAGTTCGGCCTTCGCAAGGGCGACGACATGAAGACCGACGCGCCGGGCGGCGACACGGTCGAGCTCCACCGCCGGTGCTGGATCGGTCGGGGAGGGGCGACGCCGGCCGGGACCGCGCGTGTGACGGCGGCCGACCTCGGGTACGCGAGCGACCTTGAGTTCCTGTTCCCGACGGGGCTCGGCGTGTTCAAGGCTGGCGGGGATCTGAGCTTCCACCACGGGAGCACCAGCCTTCAGGAGCTGGTCATCCCAGTGCTCTCCTTCCGCATCCCGCCCGTGGGCGCGACGCCGGAGGCCGGAGGTGTCGAGGTCCGGCTAAAGGGCCTGCCCGACGCGATCACCAACCGCGTGTTCGTGGTGAACGTGGAGACCACGGCGCCCGGCATGTTCGGTCCAGAAGCCGTGGAGCTGCGCATCGTGCTGCTGTCCGACGCCGAGCAGGTCGGTGAGGCGGGCATGGCGAGCGGCGCCGAGCTCGATCGGGAGCGCGGGATCCTCCGTGTGAAGCCCGGCACCCTCGCGCATGTCGGCATGACGCTCGCCAACGACAAGGCCGGGTCGGTCAAGGTCGTGGTGCTTGATCCGGTGACAGGCGCCGTCCTCGCGCAGTCGGTCGCCCTGCCCTTGAACTTGATGAGGTAGCCCGTGAACGTTCCTCCGGAGCGCGATGCGCTCGACGACAAGGTCAACCGCATCTTCGCCGGGCGCGTCGTCCGCAAGGACCTCGTCCGCAAGGTGAAGGTCGGCGCCAACGTGCCGGTGTTCGTGCTGGAGTACCTGCTCGGTAAGTACTGCGCGTCGTCCGACGAGATGGCCATCCAGATGGGCATGCAGGTCGTGAAGGACACGCTGGCCGACAACTACATCCGGCCCGACGAGTCCATGAAGGCGCAGAGTCGGGTGAAGGAGAAGGGGCGCTGGACCTTCCTCGACAAGCTGAAGGTGCGGCTCGTCGACTCCGACTACTGGGCCGAGCTGGCGAACTTCGGCCACAAGTTCGTGCACGTGCCGGAGCACTACGTGCGCGACTTCGACCGGCTGCTCACCGGGGGCATCTGGGCGCAGGTCGACGTGCGCTTCGAGTACGACGAGGAGAACCGGGGCAAGTACCCGTTCTGGATCGAGAAGATCACGCCGATCCAGCTCGCCGCCTTCCAGCTCGACGACTACCGCCGGCTTCGCTCGGAGTTCACCACCGACGAGTGGATGGACCTCATGCTGCGCAGCATGGGCTACGAGCCGACCGTCATGGAGCGACGGCTCAAGCTGCTGTTCCTTCTGCGGCTCGTGCCGCTGTGCGAGCAGAACTTCAACCTCGTGGAGCTCGGGCCACGTGGAACGGGCAAGTCCTACGCCGTGCAGGAGCTGTCGCCGTACTCGGCGCTGCTCACCGGCGGCACTTCGGTAGCGAACCTGTTCGGCCACATGAACGGGCGCCAGAAGGGCCTCGTGCAGCTCTGGGACGTGGTGGGCTTCGACGAGGTCGCCGACCTCCAGAAGATGCCGAAGGAGGTCGTCACCACGCTCAAGACCTACTGCGAGTCCGGGCGCTTCCAGCGTGGCCAGGAGGAGGTCTCCGGCTACGCGAGCATCGCGCTGTTCGGCAACACGCAGCAGCCCGTCGACGTCATGGTGCAGACAGGCCACCTGTTCGCGCCGATGCCCGACATCATCCGCGACGACATGGCGTTCATCGACCGGCTGCACTTCTACCTCCCTGGGTGGGAGGTCCCGAAGATGCGCAACGAGCACTTCACCGACCACTACGGCTTCGTCGTCGACTACCTGGCCGAGGCGCTGCGCGAGCTCCGCAAGCTCAACTTCACCGAGAACCTCGACCACCACTTCGGTCTGGGCTCGCACCTCAACGCGCGCGACCGCAAGGCCGTCCGGCGAACCGTGTCGGGCATGATCAAGATCCTCTACCCGAACGGCCAGATCGCCAAGGAGGAGATGGAGGAGCTCGTCGGCTTCGCCCTGGAGGGACGGCGTCGCGTGAAGGAGCAGCTCAAGAAGATGGGCTCCTTCGAGTACTACCACACGAGCTTCAGCTACCTGGACAACGAGACCGGTGAGGAGCGGTTCGTCGGCGTGCCCGAGCAGGGTGGGCGCGATCTGATCTCCGCCGACCCGCTGCCGCCGGGCACGGTCTACACAGCGTCGGTGAGCGGGGACGGCACGGTGGGCTTGTACCGGGTCGAGGTCTCGCAGTCGTCGGGCACCGGCAAGCTCAAGCTCGCCGGTGGTGTCAGCGGCGCGATGAAGGAGTCGGTGCAGCGCGCGTTCAGCTACCTGCTGGCGCAGAAGACGCCGTTCGGGATCGCGCGCGAGATCGACACGTCGGACCTGCACGTTGAGGTGATCGACCTGCTCGGCAATCGGGTCGAGGCCGAGCTCGGCGTGGCATTCTTCGTCGCGGCCTACTCGATCCTGCGCAAGGCGCCGCCGCAGGCCGGGCTGCTGGTGCTCGGTGACATGAGCGTGCAGGGGAACATCAAGGCGGTGCGGTCGCTCACCGAGCCGTTGCAGGTGGCGATGGACAACGGGGCCAAGCGGGTGCTGGTGCCGATCGAGAACAAGCGGCAGTTCCTGGATGTGAACGCCGACGTGCTGGAGGCGGTGGACCCGATCTTCTACGGGGATGTGAGGCAGGCGGCGTTCAAGGCGTTGGGCTTGACGTAGATGTCGAATTCCAATCTATCCGACAACTTGTTTGCCTAGCAAAGAACCGGCTGCCCGCACTGCTCCTACAGTTCCTATCCCTCAAGCACTTTGGCTCTGAACACGTCAGCAAAGCCCGCATCGGTCGCCGGTGTCCAGTAGTGGCCAGCGAGCACGAGCACTCGTTTACCTCGCTGCATGTTGAAGGGGCCGCGGAGCATCCCGTGGAGCTCGTCGACGGTGCGAGGTCGCCGGTTGGAAAGGAACTCCGCGCCATCGCGACCTCGCGCCCGCGGGTTGACGTAGGCGACCAGCACACGGTGCGCTGCATCGACCGAGAGTAGCTTCCACACGGAATACTGGGGCTTCCAACCCGAGTTCTCATGCTCTACGACCGTGCGAGGCGGACCCCAAGGGGAGTCATATCCAATGACATCGAGACCGAGGTATTCGCTTTGACCCCAATCGTCGTGATGCCCAATGGCAGCACAAATTGTGTGTTGCGCCTTGATCACCTTCACAAGTGCCGCGGTGGCGCGCGTAGTCCACCCCTTGCCGGAGAAGTCCTGGTTCCAGGCACGGGTTGCGACCGGATCCTCATCCAATGCCGCTATGAAGCTGTCGACAAAGCCCCGCTCCCAGCCGTGTCGCGGATCCGTGACCTCCATGTGGTGCCCACCTTTAAGGTGTTGATGCGAATCGTGATTGGTTGAGAAGCGGCCACACCCGCTTGGTCGCGTCATTTCGGGCCCGTAGCATGACGTCATTCCTGCTGCATCCCCGCCGCAGACAACCCCACCTTGGTTCGGATCCACCCGTCGCAACCTGCCTCGCGCGAGGTGCCTACCCCCCCGCCCCAAAGTCCAACACCTCCCGCCACACCCGCACGAAGTGGTCCACCGTGAACCCCGACCCCGACACGAACAGGTCGTAGCGGCCCTCCACATCCCACGGGCCCAACGGCTCGGGCGACACCGCGAAGTGCCCCATGATGTCGCCGTGGTCGCCCTCGACGAGGCGCACGGGCTCGTTCTCCCACACCATGGCTGCGGTGTTCGCGATGCCGTCGTTGTGGTGGTGCTGCAGCTTCACCTCTCGCCCCGAGATCACCGCACGATGGGGCTGGGTGCGCCGATCATTCGGCAGCGTGCGCTCCTGGAGGGGCCCCACGCACGTGATCGCCCACGCCAGCCTGTAGAGCACATCGCTGCCGGGATCGGCCGTGCCCACCACGCGCAGCAGGTCGGGCAGACGCCACAGCCCGCCACGCGGCAGGGACGTGGTCACGTCACGCCCGATCGTGGCGAACGTGAGCGCCTTCACCCCAGGCGGAACGGTGCACGCGAGCACGGCGGCCGAGGTCCCACGCTCCACGGCGAGGGTGTCCAGCGCGAGGAAGTCGGCCTGGGCGCGATCGAGCCACAGCTTCACCTCGGCGTAGGCCTCCTGGGCCTCGGCGAGGGCCACAGACTCCTCGACGCGCAGCGCCCGAGGCCACCGGCACCGACGCCCGTGCCGCTTCGCGAGGTCCACCACGGTGTCTGCCGCGAGCGGCCCCAACCCCAGCGGGAGGGCGCTCACCAGGCGCGCCGCGAGCGTCGCCACCAGCGGCTGGGTGGCGGCGGTCACCCCGGCGTCAAGGGCGACCAGGATGGCCCGGAGCACCGCGGGGTGGGCGCGCACGAAGTCGGCGATGTTCGTGCCGTGCTGGGGCGTGGACAAGAACACCACACGGCGCACCGCGTCCCGCAGGGTCGCGATCGGGACGGCCGCCGGGGAGCCGTCCACCGCGATCGCCAGCCATGGGGGGGCGAGGTGTGGAGGGCAAGGGTGGGGCTCATGCGGGCTTCGCTTCCGGGGTGGTGTACTTCTGGTCCGGGTGGTTGGGCATCTCGGGGATGGTGTAGACCAGCTCGGCCGCAGCGAGCATGGGTTGGAGGTGAAGCCGGACCAAGTTCTTCGGGGCGCGGTCGCCGAGCAGGCGAGCGAGGCCGCGGGCGGAGTGGGGCGAGCACGCGCACAGCTCGCGGATCAGGCCTCTGAGGACGTCCTGCCGGGGGCGCGCACCGCAGCTTAGCAGGCGCGACTGCAAGGACGCGGGCAGGTGGTGTAGTTCCTCGGGGACCTGGTGTAGATCCGGCCCAGGCTGGTGTACTTCCGCCGGGGGGTGGTGCAGATCGGGTGCGGGCGGCGCCGATTCGACACCCCGCATCCGACGCGCCGGAATGTAGTAGGTGCGGTTGCCCGCGCCCTTCATCTCCAGGAGGTCGAGATCCCGCAGCCGCCGCAGGTGTGCCGAGGCCGACAGGGTGTCGACCCGGTTGATGGAGCGGTAGGCTGCGTTGTCGATGGCACCCACCTCGCGAACGAACACGAGCGCGCGCGCCTCCTCGTCGGACAGTCGCTCGACCGTCAGCTTTCGAAGCCACGCCAGATCGGCCTCGCCGAGGAAGTGGTGGAACAGGAAGGTGGCAACGAACTGGTCGGGCCGACGGGTGGACTCGAAGGTAGGCGGCAGGAGGTCTTGGGCCACCATCAGCTCTCGCATGGCGCGGATGCCGCTTCCCTTGGTCTCCGCGAGGTGCACGTCGTGCAGCACCGCCGCGATGCGGGGGTTTCGGGTGTGCGACCCTGGCTCCCCGAGCTGTTCCTCCGCCTTCAGGGAGTGGCCCGGGTTGCGCACCTCCAGGCGGTTCGCGTAGCGCAGGATCTGGATCGCGCCGTGGATGCGGTAGCTGCGGTGCATCACGGCGTTCACCACCGCCTCGCGAAGCACGCGCACGGGGAGGATCGTCTCGTCTGAGCGGAGCGCTTCGCCCTCGGGCAGCGAGAACGACGCCGGGAGATCGTCGCGCACCGCGGCGATCGCTCGCCGCGCGGCGAGGATCAGCGGGGCGCGGATCTCCACCGTGTCGAAGCGGCGGTCGGGGTCCTGCACCCACTCGCGGCCCGGCACGCGGACGTAGTCGATCCGCATCATGGGGAAACACCGCCGGAGCGCCATCGCGGTGCCGAACAGGAGCAGTCCGGCCACCGTGGGGCGGAGGCTTCCTTCTTCCACCACAGCGGCGCCGAGCGCGCGCAGCAGGTCCCTGTCGGACCACGTGAGCTCTTCGGCCACTGGGTTCGCTGTGGCGCGAAGCTCACGGTACAGCCGGACGGCCTCGGGATCGATGTCCGAGAGGTCGGCGTCTCGCTGGACGGCGCCATCGTACGTGTCGACCTGGTGCCCCTGGTAGAGGGCGATCAGGTCGTCTTCGGTTCCTTCCTGGTCGGTGGAGCCGATCCGCCGAAAGGCACCCCGCGGCAGGCCGAGCGCCTTGAGGTACAGCGGCTTCTCGGAAGGCGAGAGCTCGGGCACGAACACGACCAACACGGCCTTGCCGTCGATCTGCTCGACCGCGACCTGCGGGCGCACGGGACGATTGAACGACGAAGCACACTGCGAGGCCAGATCGCTCTGGGCCTGGTCGGGGCCAGGAACGCCCACGACGTCGTAGCCTCGGCTGAAGAGGGTGGGTTCCGCGGACGGCACCACGCCCAGCACCATGTACCCGCCGCCGAGACCCGGTTCGTTCGCGAAGGCGCACACCGTCTCGAGCACGGAGCGGTCGATGCGGGAGGCCTCCTTCGCCTCGATGCCGTGAGACTCGTCGACGGCGCGGAGCTCCTCGAGGAGCGACGCCGCGCTCCTCATGCCAGCCACCCGCCCTCCTCCATCACCTTCTGGTTGAGCGCCTCGACGCCGCGCATCGCGTTGCACAGGGCGGTGCGGTCTACCGGGCTGCCGCGAAGGATGTTCGCGGCAGCCCACAGGTGGGACTCCAACTCGGGGAGGGTCATCGCGAGCGGTAGGGCGGGCGTGGACAACGGGCTGGACTCCGGAAGCTAGCGGCGCCCTGTCTGGTAGCACGAACGCGTACCAATCTCAGCCCGGGCCGGTGGCGCAACCTACCCCCCCGCCCCAAAGTCCAACACCTCCCGCCACACCCGCACGAAGTGGTCCACCGTGAACCCCGACCCCGACACGAACAGGTCGTAGCGGCCCTCCACATCCCACGGGCCCAACGGCTCGGGCGACACCGCGAAGTGCCCCATGATGTCGCCGTGGTCGCCCTCGACGAGGCGCACGGGCTCGTTCTCCCACACCATGGCTGCGGTGTTCGCGATGCCGTCGTTGTGGTGGTGCTGCAGCTTCACCTCTCGCCCCGAGATCACCGCACGATGGGGCTGGGTGCGCCGATCGTTCGGCAGCGTGCGCTCTTCGAGGGGCCCCACACACGTGATCGCCCACGCCAGCCTGTAGAGCACGTCGCTGCCGGGGTCGGCCGTGCCCACCACGCGCAGCAGGTCGGGCAGACGCCACAGCCCGCCGCGGGGCAGGGGGGTCGTCACGTCACGCCCGATCGTGGCGAACGTGAGCGCCTTCACCCCAGGCGGGACGGAGCACGCGAGCACGGCGGCCGAGGTTCCACGCTCCACGGCGAGGGTGTCCAGCGCGAGGAAGTCGGCCTGCGCGCGGTCGAGCCAGAGCTTCACCTCGGCGTAGGCCTCCTGGGCCTCGGCGAGGGCCACAGACTCCTCGACGCGCAGCGCCCGAGGCCACCGGCACCGACGCCCGTGCCGCTTCGCGAGGTCCACCACGGTGTCTGCCGCGAGCGGCCCCAACCCCAGCGGGAGGGCGCTCACCAGGCGCGCCGCGAGCGTCGCCACCAGCGGCTGGGTGGCGGCGGTCACCCCGGCGTCAAGGGCGACCAGGATGGCCCGGAGCACCGCGGGGTGGGCGCGCACGAAGTCGGCGATGTTCGTGCCGTGCTGGGGCGTGGACAAGAACACCACACGGCGCACCGCGTCCCGCAGGGTCGCGATCGGGACGGCCTCCGGGGCGCCGTCCACCGCGATCGCCAGCCCTGGGGGGGAGGTGTGGAGGTCGTGGAGCAGCGCGCGGATGTCGAGCCCGCCGGTGGAGTGACCCACCAGGGTGATCGTGTCGGACGGCCCCACCGTGCCGCGCGCCACGAGCTTAGCGAGCCAGGTCCGCAGCAGCCGGGCGCGGGTTGCGACGCCCGCTGTGGGGTGGTTGTCGAAGTAGTGGACGGTCAGCTCGGCGCGCTGCTCGGGCGAAGAGACCGTCCACGCCTGCGCGTCGTGCGTGTGCGGGGGGAACGAAGCGTCGCCCGCGCGCCAGGTGGAGAGCAGGCGCGTGACGCCCGCGTAGTAACGAAGCTCGCCGAACGCATCGAACCCGCCAAAGCCGGGCACGAGCACCAGGTGTGTGCGCGCCATTCCCCCTCCTTGCCGCATCCCCGCGGCGCGGGCCCGATAGCCTGGGGGCGAGGGGGACGGGAGTCCGGACCGGGAGCCTACCCGACCATCTCCCACGCCTCCCACAGCTCCACCTTGTTCCCGCCGCGATGTGCCCGGAGGCAGAGTCGTGACACCCCATCCTTCCGTAGCTGCGCCGACGCCTCCCCGATGCGGTAGATTGGAGGCATCGGGAGCCCCCATGTCGGACCTCATCACGGTCGATCCCCACATCATGAACGGCAAGCCGGTCATCACAGGCACTCGCCTCACGGTGGAGTACGTGCTCACTCAGCTCGGCCATGGGCATTCCATCGCCGAGTTGATCGAGGGGCATCCCCGTCTCACGAAAGACGGGATCGAAGCGGCCGTCGCCTACGCGATCGAAGCCGTTCAGGCTGAGACGGTCGTGGCGAGGGCGGCCGGGTGATCGTCCTCGCGGATGAGAACATTCATCGAGGAATCGCCACTCGGCTTGAGGAAGCGGGCCATCACGTCGTCCACATCGGCCTCCTGGCGCCCAGCATCACGGACGATCAAGTCCTGGCTGTTGCGGTGGAACGCCGTGCACTCCTGATCACGAACGACACCGACTTTGGCGAGCTCGTGTTTGTCCGTGGCGCGCGCCACACTGGAGTGCTCCTGCTTCGCCTGGAGGAGATGCCGTTCGCGGAGCAGGCAGACTGGGTTGTCCAAACACTTGAGGACCACGGAAGCGTGCTTCAGACATCGTTCTCGGTCCTGAGCCGGGCCCGCCTCCGAGTTCGCGGGTGACAGTGTCAGCCCGGGTGCGAGATCTGCGCCGCCCCTGGTGTAAGCTCCCACCACCCACACCAAGGCCCCGACCCATGTCCGACAGCTTCGATGTGGACGCTCCAGCTCCACCAAAGGGGCCGCGGGTTTGGGGGGCCCACCGAAGGGGAAGCGTGAGCGTCCTCCTCAGCCCACCATGGCCCACGCCTCCCACAGCTCCACCTTGTTCCCGTCCGGATCCACCACCCACGCGAACTTCCCGTTCTCGTGCGTCTCCGGCCCGGCCACGAGCGGCACGCCCTTCGCCGCCAGCTCGGCCACGAGCTCGTCGAGGTTGTCGACCCGGTAGTTGATCATGAACGGCGACGTGCTGGGGGCGAACCAGGTGCTGTCGGGCTTGGCGACGTGCCAGACCGTGAGGCCGCCGTCGTTGGCTTTGTCCTCAGGCCACTTGAGCACGGCCCCGCCCCAGTCGGCGAGCGCGATGCCGAGGTGGTCGCGGTACCACGCAGCGAGCGCCTTCGGGTCGCTCTTGGCCAGGAAGAACACGCCACCGATGCCGGTCACCTTCGCCACGCTTGCCTCCTAGGGTCGCACGGGAGCGTAGCCGCGTGCGCCGGCCCCGGCCCGTAGCTACACCGTGCCGACCCCGAGGCCCCCATGCCCAAGTCCTTGCTCCTGCTGCTCGCCGCCTGCTCGTCAACGCCCGGCATCACCACGTTCTCGCTCACCACCACGTCCACGGCCGCGCCCGTCACCGAGCTGTCGTGCCAGCCGAACGTGGGCGGGGCTTACGACCGTCCCATCGCCTCGGACGACGGCTCGGTGCTGGCCGACCTGTCGTGTGCCACGGGGGGTGAGGGGAGCGTGAGCGTGAGCCTGCGCCTCACGTTGCCTACCTTTGTGGACGGGGAGCCCGTCAGCGCTTCACTGAGCGACGTGTACGGGCTCGTGGTCCTCGTGGAGTCGGCGTCCACCGACCTGTATGCGGTGTGGGGCTGGGACGAGGAGGTCAGCGTCATCCCGCCGTGGTCGAGCCAGGTCTTCGAGCGCGGGCCCGCGATCGAGGCGGCCGGGGAGGATGGCGACTGCACGGCGGCGTTCACGCCCCGGATGCAGGGGGGCTTCTGGGTGAGCGAGGGCGCGATCACGTGCACGAGCATGGGTCGGATCGAGCAGACGGGGGCGAGCACCTACGAGGACACGGGCGAGCGCGCGGCGGGGCTCGAGCTCAGCTGGGCGGTGGAGTAGCCTCAACATGACGCCGGGCGACCCCGCTCTCCTCCAGCGCACCACACACCGGGTTCGGCTGCGCCGCCTCGCTTCGTCGGACTTGCCGGCGTTTCAGGCCTACCGTCGCGATCCTGCGGTGGGCCTGTACCAGGGCTGGACCGCCCAGTCTGACGAGGATGCGGAGCGGTTTCTCACGACGATGTCCGCCGTTCCGCTGTTCGGACGTGGCGCCTGGACTCAGCTCGGCATCGCGGACGTGCACTCGGACGTCCTGATCGGTGACATCGGCGTGTTCGTGGCGGGCGATGGCACCCACGCTGAGATCGGCTTCAGCTTGAGCGCTCAGTGGCAGGGGCGCGGTCTCGCAACCCACGCTGTCGACACGGCGCTGGGCCTTGTGTTTGCGAGCTCCGGTGTGCCCCGCGTGATCGCGGTCACCGACGACCGCAACAGTGCGTGCCTCCGGCTCCTCGAGCGGATCGGCATGACCAAAGTCCTGACCGCGCCTGCCCAGTTCCGTGGTGCACCCTGCATCGAGCACACGTTGGAGATCACCGCGGTCCAGCATGAACGGGGGCGCAGTCGAGCCGCTGCCACCTGATCGTCGGTCGAGGGCTTCGGTGGCGGGAGCGAGCCGGCGCGGCGAGGAGCGTACCCACGGCTCCTCGCAGCGCACCACGCCTCCCGTGTTACCGCGCACGCTCCGCCACCTTGGGGTTCCCGTGCTGCTCGCCCTCGTCGCTCTCAGCTTGGCTTCGGCCGCCGATCCCTACAGCTTCGAGGCCCTCCGTGCGCCGCTGGATCTGGGGGATCCGGCCCCGCCGCTGGTGGTGGACACCTGGTTCCAGGGCACGGCGCTGACGTCGTTCGAGCCGGGCCGCATCTACGTGATCGAGTTCTGGGCCACGTGGTGTGAGCCTTGTGTGGAGGCGATCCCTGAACTGGAGGCCCTGCAGGCCGCGCACCCCAACAAGGTCACGGTGGTGATGCTCAACGTGATGGAGTCGAACCACGACACCATTCGCGCGTGGCTGGCCGAGCACCCCGTGGAGCTCACCGTGGGGCACGGGGGTGCGACCGCCGGAAGCCCCGCAGAGGCGTGGTTCAACGCTTCGCGTAGCGACGGCGTCCCCACGTCGTTCGTGGTGGCACCGGATGGATCCATCGCGGCGATCACCCACGGTCTCGACGCAGACAGGCTGGCGGAACAGCTGCTGGCAGGCACCTGGTCGCTCGCAGAGGCCCAGGCCGAGCGTGCGAACAACCTCTCGCGCGAGAAGTTCGTGCAGCCGCTGCGAAGCGCCGTGCACAAGGCCAGCACCGACGAGGAGCGCCTGGCGCTCTACGACGCCTTCATCACCGAGCACCCGCCGCTGGAGCACTTCGTGGCCGAGTCTCGGCTGGGCCTGCTGGTGAAGCTGGACCCTGCGGCAGCGGCTCCCTACGCAGCCCGGTGGGTGGACGGCGCGTGGAACGATGTGCCCCACCAGCTCCTCAACGCGGCGTGGAAGCTGGCGGTCACCGGCGAGAAGTGGCCCGGAAGGGGCCTGCCGGGTGCATCGGTGGTGGCACGCCGCGCAGCCTCCCGAGCCGTGGAGCTCACCGAGCGAAAGAACGCTGGGTTCCTCGAGACCCTGGCGCTCACCCTGTGGCAGGACGGTGCGACAGCCGAGGCGGTGGCTGTGCAGGCCGAGGCGATTGCGCTCGCCCAAGATCCGGAGGAGAAGCGGGGGATGGAGCAGCGTCTGCGCTCGTACCGCCGCCGCACCCCTCGATAGCCGTGCCAGTCCGAGCACAGGCAACCCCTCGACCCTGAGGTTGGAACGGGCGCTGCTGCGCTCTTTCGACCGATCAGCAGCCGTTTTCGTTGCCCGAGCACTCCGCACACGGGCGGCCGAGGCGGTCCAAGAAAGCCTGGACCAGGGAGAAGCAGAGCTCCGGGTTCTCGTGGACCCGCACTTCGCCACCGACCGAGAGCAGCCCTTCCAGCCCCTCGAGCGAGGTCATCGCGCCGTTCTCGGCGATCCCCAAGTATGCGCCCAACGACCTGAGCGACCCCAGCCCGACGAGCGATGGCAAGGAACGATTCTCCACCACGCTTAAGCCCCCACCCACTTCGGTGAGTGCGTGGAGACCGGTGAGCGAGGTGAGCGAATCGTTTCCGCCCACCGAGACGTACTCACCCACGGTGCTCAGCGCCCCAAGCCCGGAGAGCGACGTCAGCTTGTTCATGTTGAGAATGCTCAACGACTCCTCGATCGTGGTGAGGCTGTCGAGACCATCCAGTGACGTCAACGCCTGGCGGTCTTGGCCCGCGACCTGGCGCACCTCCCCAATCAGCACGTCACCGACGGTGGTGAGGGCGTCCAGGCCCGACAGCGACTCCAGCGAGGCGTTCGAGTCCAGCCAGAACCTGCCGCCTACCGAGGTCAGTGCTCCAAGGCCGGTGAGCGAGGTCAGGTTCGGGTTGTCCAGGATGGTGAGGTTACCTCCGATGGTGCTGAGCGCATCGAGGCCCGAGAACGATGCGAGCGTGCCGTTGCTGTCGATCATCACGTCGCCACCCACAGACGTCAGCGTGCCCAGACCCGTGAGCGATGAGAGCGAGCTGTTGTCGTGGAGGGTGAGCGCGCCTCCGATGGTGGTGAGCTCGGTGAGGTCGCCCAGGTCGGTGGTGAGGGGTGCGTAGATCGTGAGCGAGCCGGTGATCTCCTTCACACAGCGCAGCGGGGACAGGTCGAGGTCGTGAATGACGTCATAGTCGCCCGATGCCACAGTGAGTTCGCCACAGGGGGTGAGGGGGTCGGTGTCGCCGACGTCGGAGCCCGGGTCGGGCATGCCACACGCCACCAGCATCGAGCTCATCCACCAGCGCATCGCACACCCTCCACGAGGCCACACCCAGCTTGCCTTGAAGACCCCACCGCGTTCGTCCAAGGGAACCCCTAGCACCGCCCGCGGTTGGAGCCGCAGTACGAGCACGCCATCTCCAGCCGTTCACTCAACAGGTCGACTTCCGCGTCACAGAGGAGGATGTGGTCGTGGATCTGCAACACACCGCCCACCGACGTCAGGGCATCCAGGGCGGAGAGCGATGCCAGCCGTTCGTTGTCGCCGATGTGAAGATCGCCGCCGACTGAGGTCAGCGCCTCCAGCCCCGTAAGCGAGGTGAGTTGGTCATGGTTGGTGATCACCAGGTCACCGGCCACTGAAACCAGCGCGTCGAGGCCCGAGAGGGTGGTCATGGCTGGGTTGCCGTGGACGACGAGCTCCCCGCGTACCGACGTCACCCCATCCAAGCCGGACATCGAGGTCAGAGAAGCGTTGCCCAAGATGCGCATGTCTCCGATCGACTTCATCGCGGCGAGCGCAGACAGGGTGGTGAGCGCCGAGTTGCCGAGGACTTGGAGCTCGCCCTCCACCTGGGTCACTGCGTCGAGACCCGACAGCGAGGTCAGCTTCGGGTTCGTGGTGACCCACAGCCCATCGAGCGCCGTGATTCCGTTCAGACCCGACAGCGAGGTGATCTCGAGGTTGTTGAGGACTCGCACGGTGCCGATGCTGACCACTTCCTCCAGCCCCGTCAGGGAAGGGAGCAACGCGTGGTCCTCCACGGTGAGGCCGCCAAGGGATCGGATGGCATCCACACCCGCGAGCGAGAGCAGCGCATCGTTGCCTCGGAGCGTGAGGTCTCCGCCGACGGTGGTGAGGCTGGTCAGGCCATGGAGCGACTGCAGGCCAACGACGTGCTCAAGGACAAGGTCTCCGCCCACGCTGGTGACACCTTCAAGCCCCGAGAGCGACTGCAGCGCGTCGAGCTCCCCCAGGAACAGGTCACCGCCGACCGTGTTCAGCTTCTCGACTCCCAACACCACAGAGAGCTGCTCGTTTCGCGCGATCGACACGTCACCCCCGATCGAAACGAGCGCACCCAATCCCCCCAGGGACAGGAGGGCGCTGTTCCCCTCCACAGCCACACCCAGCCCGATGCTGGCGACGGCGTCCAAGCCTGTGAGGGAGAGCAGCGCGTCGTTGTCCTTGATGGCCAACCACTCCCCAATGGAGGTCACCCCGTCGAGTCCCCACAGCGAAGTGAGTGCAGCGTTGTCGTCGATCACCACGCTGCGGCCCACGGCCCTCAGGGCCTCCAGGCCCCTCATGGAGCTCAACGCGCTGCAGCCCTCGACCACCAGACGACCTTGTAGGGTCTGGAGTACCTCCAGGCCTGCGAGCGACATCAGGCCGGAGCTCTCGGCGACGTGCAGATCACCAGCGATCAGCTTGAGCGCACCCAGGCCCGACAACGAGGCCAACGCTCCGTTCTCGCGAATGTTCACCCCTCCGCTCACCACCCGCACACCGTCGAGCCCCGACAATGACGTCAGCTTTGGGTTCTGCTGGACAAACAGGGTGCCCGCGATCGAGGTCAACGCGCCAAGGCCCGTCAAGGACGTGAGCTCTGGGTTGGCGTTCACGAAGAGGTGCCCGCCCACCGTGGTCAGCGCCGGCATGTCCGGGAAGCTGCTCGCCTCTAGACGCGAGATCGTGAGGTTGCCGGTGACGCCACGCACGCAGCGCAGCCCTTCCCAGTCTGCGGGTTCGTGAACGGCGTAGTCGCCGCCGAGAACCGTGAGCTCGTCGCACCCCGGGACGCCGTCGGTGTCGTCGGCATCGGAGGATCCATCGGACCCAACACACCCCGCCAGAAGGGTCAGCACCCACCCACGCATTCGCCACCTCGGGACGGACCCTAGCACGCGCCGCCCGACGTAAGGGGCCTCAAGCAGCCTGCCCGCCCCCCGTGTTACCGCCCCCCGCCACCCCACCTCGGGATCCCCGTGCCCAACCCCCGCTTCATCAGCGACAACGCCGCCGGCGTCCCGCCCGAGGTCCTCGCCGCCCTGGCCGAGGCCAACGTGGGCCCCGCCCTGGCCTACGGCGACGATCGCTGGACCCAACGCCTCATCGGCGTCCTGCGCACCACACTCGGCACGCCCGACGCGGCGGTGTGGCCGCTATGGGGCGGCACCGGCGCGAACGTGCTCGCGCTCCGTGCCGTCACCAACCGCATCGACAGCGTGGTGTGTGCCACCTCCAGCCACCTCGTGGTGGCCGAGACCGGCGCGCCGGAGCTCACGGCGGGCGTGTCGATCGTCACCATCCCTAGCGACGACGGAAAGCTGAACCCTGAGCGCATCGAGGCGGCGCTGCCCGAGCGCGACGGTGACCACCGCCCCCGCCCGCGCGTGATCTCGGTGGCCCAGGCCACCGAGCGCGGCACGCTCTACACGCCCGCCGAGCTGCGCGCGCTCGCCGACTTCGCGCACGCCCACCACATGCTCCTGCACGTCGACGGGGCGCGCCTCCCGGCCGCTGCGGCCGCGCTGGGCTGCACCTTCGCGGATCTGGTGGGCCACGCAGGCGTCGACCTCCTCTCGTTCGGCGGCACGAAGGCCGGCCTGCTGGGCGCCGAAGCTGTGGTGTTCACGAACCCCGCGCTGGCCCCCGACGCGGGCCGGCACCGCAAGCAGATCACCCAGCTCGCGTCCAAGCAGCGCTACGTCTCCGCCCAGCTTCTCGCCCTGCTAGAGCACGACCGCTGGCGGTTGTGGGGGGAGGCCGCCAACCGCGCTGCGGCGCTGCTGGCGGATGGGCTCACGGCACTGCCCGGCGTGCGCCTCGCGGTGCCCGTGCAGACCAACGCGGTGTTCGTGCATCTGCCGAATGAGGTGATCACGGCGCTCGAAGCCCACTGGGCCTTCGAGGTCTACAGCCGCCGCACAGGCCTGGTGCGCTTCTTGTGTGCATGGGACGTCACCGACGCGGACGTGCAGGCCCTCGTGGACGACGTGACCGCGGCGGTGCGCTGACCCCGCCTACTCGGCGGCGGGGAGGTTCGTGTCGGTGGCCTCCTCAAAGGTCGCTGACTGCCCCACAACGCTGTAGGTCCCGGAAGGATCCGTCGCGCTGAGATGGTGGAAGCGGACCCGTCGCTTACCCTCAACAAGCCCAAGATCCTCGAGGCGCGCCACCGAGATGAAGGTGTTGGCCGCGACCTCCTCGACCACGGTGATCTCGTCGCCGTCGAGCTCCCAGGTGTTGAAGTAGGCAGGGAAACCCAGCGTGCCCCGCGAGTTGGACGACACGAGCCGGCCATCGGATCGGTAGGTGGCGATGGGGCAGACGTCCACCGACGGGAACTCGTCTTCCACACAGGCCGCCTCGGCGTCGGCCTCGCTGTCCCAGGAGCTCAGGATCAGCCACCCTTGGGTGGTGGTGGCACCGCCTGGCGTGGTGTCGCCATCCCCGCTCAAGAACGTGCGCCAGAAGGCGGTGGTGGCCTCCTTGTCGGTGTCTTCCTCGTCGTCGTCGGTCTCGATGTCGGTGTCTTCTTCATCGGTCTCGTCCGTGTCACCGACGTCGGTCTCGGTGTCGTCGGTGGGTGCGTCATCCTGGGTGGCCACGCACCCGATGAGACACCCGAGCCCCAGCATCCAGAACGCCTGCGTGCGCATCGACCCTCCTGCGGTGCGCAACGATCCCTGCGTTGCAGCGCGCTCACCCTACCACACGCCGCGTGGGGGATCGGCGGAGGGCAGGCGGTCCCGTCTGCGCTGCCACATTAGGGCCACGCACGAGGAGACCTCATGCTCGACGACGGCACCTGGTGGATCCGCGGCGCCCTGCCGCCTGAGCTGGCGGCCTCGATCAGCGCCGCCCTCGCCGGCGCGAAGCTCGCGGATGGTCGCGCCACCGCCACAGGGAAGTCCACCCGCGACATCAAGAACAACCGGCAGCTCACGGTGGCCGATCCGCTGGGCAAGAAGCTCTCGGATCAGGTGATCGGCGTGCTCTCGCAGCGCGAGGACTTCAAGGGGGCGGCGCTGCCGCGCACGATGCTGCCGCTGCTGTTCGCCGCCTACGAGCCGGGCATGGCCTACGGCGAGCACCTCGACCTGCCCGTGATGGGCACGGCCACAGGCCCCATGCGCACCGACCTCTCGCTCACAATCTTCCTCACGCCCCCGAGCGAGTACGATGGCGGCGAGCTCGTGCTGCGCACGACGGCGGGGGAGCGTCGGCTCAAGGGCAACGCTGGTGATGCGTTCCTCTACCCGTCCGACACCCTGCACCAGGTGGCGCCGGTCACGCGCGGCACCCGGCGGGTGGCGGTCACGTGGATCCAGAGCATGGTGCGGGACCCCGAGGAGCGCTCGATCCTGATCGCGCTGGGCCACGCGCTCGCGGCCGTCACGGCGAGCGGGGCGCCGGAGGCGGAGGTGCTTCGCCTGCGCGCCGTGCAGCACCGCCTGCTGCGCCGCTGGGCGGTCTGCTGACCGAGCGCGACCACGCGACGATCATCGGCGTGCCCACCGCGGTGGGGGCCAGCCACACCACCAGCCCCGGCACCTCGGGAAACAAGGTGCCGGCGTTCACCACCAGCGCCGCCGTGAACGCCGCGATCGCGGATCCGAGCATCCCACCCAGGTGCGCCACCACCACCTCACGACGCGAGAACGGCGCAGTGCGCCAGACCTTCAGCTGGTTCGTGCCCAGCACGATGCCCAGCGCGCCGAACACGCCCGGCAGCACGCCACCGCCCAGGAAGGCCCAGCCGATCATGCCGAGGCCCGCCAGGGCGAGCCCAGCCGGCACAGCGCGGTCGACGAGGCCCACGTGCGCCTCCTTTCGGGGGCCCACAGCGACCACCCGCACGCCCATCCACAATGAAGCGGCCGTGAGCCATGCGATGTACGCGAGGAAGGCCCCTTGGGCGCTCGCGACGCTGGCCACGCGGTAGACCGCGACCCCAAAGCCCGTGACCGCGACCACGGCCATCGAGGCCGCATACACCCAGCCGGCGCGTCGATGGATCCGTCCGCCCTTATGGGCGACCAGGGGCACCGCCACGATCAGCAGCGCCAACAGGCCCGCGCCCCAGTGAACCGTGATCATGGGTCCTCCCCGGGCGCGCCCGAACGCCCACGGCGATCCCAGGCGACTGCACGCTAACCGAAAGCGTCGTCGACGAGGCGATCCGACCCGCCGTTCATCCCGGAACCCTCGTCCGCGCGTCACTGGCGTACACTGTCGGCCACACCTGGAGGCTCCATGCGCTCGTCCGCCCTCGTCGCCCTGCTCACCACGCTGTCGGCCCCCGCCTTCGCAGCGCCCTCCCTCACGGTCACCCTCCCCGAGGACCTCGTCATCGGGCAGCCGGTGGTCGTCACCCTCTCCGGCACCGTGGGCGAAGGGGAGCCGGTCTACCTGGCCGTGAGCAGCCTCGCGCCGGGATCCGGTCCGTGTCCGGACGCGCTCGGGGGGCGGTGCCTCGGCATCCGCGCGCCGATGCTGCTGGGCTCCATCGACTACACGGGCGCACCCACCACGTTTACGATCACGCTGCCGCCCACGGCCGTTGCCGGGACCTCCCTGTCGTTTCAGGCGGCTGTGGTGCGGGGCCTCAAGGGTCGGCGCTCGGTGCTCTCGGCCGTGGTCGCGGGCGTGGCGCAGCTCCCGGACTCCGGCTGCATCGACCCGCTCGCGATCAACCACGATCCCGAAGCCGAGATCGACGATGGCAGCTGCGTCTACGACACGATCAACCCTACGGGAACGGTGCTGGTGCCGTCCTCCACGTACATCGACCCCAGCCCGCCGGCCGGGTGGACCCAGTGCTCCGGCTACACGAACACTGAGGCCGACGACGTGACGGGGGAGGTCCTCGACAACTGCCTGAACACCACCCGGCTGCGCCTGCGCTGGTGGAACAGCGAGGGCGTGCTCGTGGTGGACGTCTACGCCGAGGACCTCTCGCTCGGGGCTGCGTGGCCCGACTTCAACTACCTGGGAGGCGCGGCCCTCACCCAGGTGGTCGCCACCGAGTGGACCGGCATCACCCCCTTCTTCACCGACCTCGAGGGCGACGCGTGCAACTTCGACGGCCAGACCACAGGGGTCTCGCTCGGGGCGGGAAACCTCAGCGTCCCCCTGGTGTCGCCCGCCGACAACGACCCGACGAAGGAGCTCCGCATCAACTGCGGCGGCGACGCACGCCTGGGCTACAGCGTGGCGCTCTACAGGTAGGGACCGCTCGTGGGGCGTGGGCGTCGGCCTACGCTCCGCCCGGCTTAGCGAGCGCCTCCAGGGGGCCCACCGCCGCATCCGCGCCCCCGGCGCTTCGGAACGAGGCACCGATCGCCGCGGCGGCAGCGCCTGGTCCCGGGGTGTGCAGCACCGTGTGCACAGCCTCCGCGAGGCCCTCGGCTCCCACGCGCCCGAACTTCACCCGCACGCCTGCGCCCGCGCTGACCACCTGCTGAGCCACCACGGGCTGATCATCGCGCACCGGGGCCACGATCAGCGGTCGGTCATGCCACAGCGCCTCCACCACGGTGTTGTGGCCCGCATGGCACAACACGGCGTCTACGCGGGCCAGCAGATCGAGCTGCGGAACGAAGCGCTGGGCGATCACGTTGGGCGGCGGATCCACCAGCACACCGTCGGGCACCACCGCCACGATCTGCACGTCCTGGCCGCGCACGGCATCCGCCAGCGCCTGAAAGAACCTGCCGCCCTCAGCGCCGCTGACCGTGCCCAGCGTCGCCAGCACAGCCGGCACGCCTGCGCGCAGCCGCTCATAAGGGAAGGGCACCGGACGCCGCGGCCCCAGCACCGGGCCCACGAAGTGCCACGAAGCGGGCCGGTCGGCCGCGCCGACCAGGGCCTCGGTGGTGAACGCCAGCACGCACTGCGGGGAGAGCAGGCCGTCGCCCTCCGACACCACCCCGTGCCGGGCCGCGAGCGCGGCCGTGCCGTCGTGCATCCAGGCGCGCAGCTGGGGGAGTGCGTCGAGCGGATCCACGAGGGCGGCCGAGGTGGCGGCGCTCGTGGCGTGCGCCAGACCCTGCCTCCGCGCCACAACGGACCCGGCGAAGGCTTGCTGATCGCTCACCACCACATCGGGACGGAACGCCGCGACCGCAGCCTCCACCACCGGTACCATCGCGTCCGCCAGCGGCCAGAAGAAGTCGGCCCATAGAAAGCGGAACGCCGCCGCACCCCGCAGGCCGCGTCCGCGCTCGGTGAGCGCACGGAAGTCTTCATCCCCGAGGTGGCTGGGCACGTCGAAGATCGTGGTGGAGGTGGGCAGCAGCGGTGTGAGCACCTCACGATGGCCCACCCAGGCCACCTGATGCCCACGCCGCTCCAGGGCGGCCCCCACGGCGGCCAGCGGCAGCACATGACCCACCAGCGGCGGCACCACGAGCAGCACCCTCATCGCGCCACCGCCGCCACGATGGCGTCGACCACGGCCTCGGTGCGCTCCCACAGCAGGCTGTGCGTGGCCTCGGGGAACCACTGCACGCGGGCGTGAGGCGCGTGAGCCAGCAGCCTCACGGCTTCGTCGGCCACATCGGAGGCCTCACCATAGAGCGCCACCACCGGCATCGTGAGCCGCGTGAGGCCTGCGTCATCGAGGCCGGGCGAGCGCTGCAGGTCGGCCACGAGCGTGGTGCCTTCCACCAGATCCCGGGCGCTGTCGGCCAGCCTGTTGCTCTTGCGCCGGCTGTTACGACCCAGCCAAGACGCGAAGTGGGTGGCGATGGCGGCCTCACGCGCTTCGCCGGTGAGGGAGAGCGTCTCGGCCATCGCGTCGCCCCAGCCGTCCTTGCCGAGGTGGGCATCCACGAGCACCACACGGCGCACCCGGTGCGGGTAGCGGCTGGCAAAGGTGGCGGCGAGCTGACCGCCAAAGCTGTTGCCCACCAGCGCGACGGGCTCGGTGAGCTCCAGCGCGTCCAGCAGGGCCGCGAGGTCGGCCACGAAGTCGTCGAGGTGAAAGTCGGTGCGGGGGCGCTCGGTCTTGCCATGCCCGCGCAGATCCACCATCACGGCGCGATGGGCGGCGCCCACCTTCGGCCCGGCGGTGAAGTACCAGGACGAGAGGTTGTCCATCACGAGGCCGTGCAAGAACACCACGGCGCTCGGCCCCTCCCCGAGGGTCTGCACGTGGTGGATCAGGCCGTTGGCAGCGACCAGGCTCACGCAAACGCCTCCATCACCGCGTCGGCGAGGGCCTGCGGTGCGTCGAGGTGCAGGTAGTGCCCACCCGTGAGCCGCACCAGCTTCGTGTGGGGCAGGGTGGCGGCGAGGTGCTCCCCGGAAGGAAGGCAGGCGCTCTGGGAGCCGTAGATCAGCGTGACGGGCACGGTGAGGCCCCGGAGGGCATCGTCGCTGGGGGCCTGCTCGTTCACCAGATCCGTGAGCAGCGTGGTCTCGGTGGCCAGTCGCACGAGGTGGGTCACCAGCCGACGCGCCTGCCGACCACCCTTCGCCACAGCCTCGGCGAGGGCAGGGGGCAAGGCGTCCACCATGGCCTCTGCGCTCCCGCTCACGAAGGTGGCGATCTCCGCCGGCACCGTGGGAGGCAGGGGCGTGTCGACCAGCACGAGGCCGGCGCAGCGCTCGGGGTGCTGCAGGGCCCAGCGCAGGGCCACGAGCCCGCCAAAGCTGTGGCCCAGCAGGCGCACGGGCTCGGTCTCGTGGTGGAGCAGCGCGTCCAGGTCGGCCACGTGGGTGGCGGTGTCATACCCAGACGCTGGCACGGCGGATCGACCGTGGCCGCGCAGGTCGTAGAGGATCACCCGGTGGGACTCGGACAGGCGGGGTGCCACACCGAAGTACCAGGTGGCGAGGTTGCCGAGCAGCAGCCCATGCAGGCACACCACGGGCGGACCGGAGCTGCCCAGCTCCAGCACGTGGAGCTGCGTGCCGTTCAGGTCGAGGAGAGGCACGCGTCCACGTGGTCCACGAGATCACCCACCGTGAGCGTGATCACCTCATCGAGCGACTTCGACGCCAGCCACGAGGTGAAGTCCACCCGTGATCCCCAGTGGGCCTGCACCGCCTCGGCCAGCGCCACGAACTCGATGCTCTCGAGCTCCAGGTCGTCGGAGAAGGACGTGTCGCGGCCCACCTCGATGCCCACGAGGTCGTCGTCGACCACCTCGTGCAGCAAGGAGATCACAGCGTGCAGGGTGGACTCGCTCACGGATCCTCCGGGGCCTGTTCGGGCAGCGGTTCGGGCGGTGGGGGGGGAGGTGCACCGTGCTGCACGGTGGCGGCCGCGAGCGTGGTGGCCGCACGCACGGTGACGAAGAGCTCGGTCTCGTGAGCGGTGCGCGCCTTGTAGCGGCCTTCACCCAACGCATCGACCTGGACCTCGATCGGGAACACATCCTGCGCGCCCTTCGACCACAGCCAGGCGCGCACGGCGTCGGCCGCTGCGAGGCGCTCCAGCAGCCAGCCGCGCTGCTGCCAGGGGGGCACCGCCAGGTAAGCGCGGAGCGCGGCCTCATCGAGGTACCGTCGGGCCAGCAGCTCACGCGACGCCGTGGTGCGCCAGCGTTCTTTCGTCCACGCTACGCCAGCCGCATCGAGCACGGCGAGACCATGCCGACCCGGTCCGCGCAGCAGGCGCAGCACCACCGCGTCGGTCTCGAAGCGGCGATTCTGCCAGCCCTCGATGCGGCACCACAGCGCGCCGTTGTGCAGCACCTCGATGGTGCCCCCGAAGGTGGCGGGCGTGATCTCGGTGATGCGGGCCTGCACCCGAAGCTCGGTGCCCACCGACGGCGTGGGGCCGTAGAAGCGCACCGCGCCCAGCCGGGCCGGGAAGCCCAACGAGTCGTGGGGCAGGGTGGCGAAGCCCCAGAAGCCGAAGACCTGGCCCACGTTGTCGAGCGTGGCACCCGGCGTGTCGCTCACCACCACTGAGCCTGCGATCGCGTCGGGACCCACGGGACCGATGTCGGTCATCGCCTGGTAGGCGGGACCATGGAACATCCAGCGATCCGCGTAGATCTTCGCCATGGGCACCGGGGAGGGTGCGAGATCATGAGGATCGAACACCGCGGGAGGCGGCGCCGCCGGCCAGGTCGCTGCGAACCGCACCGTCCCGGAGGCGTAGCCCACCAGCTCTACGGCCACATCGTGGGCGTCCACCCGCCGGGCCACCACCTCCACCTCGGCCGGCGGCGACACGGCCAGCCAGCGCGCGGCACGCACATCGACGATGCCCACAACCTCTGAGCCGGGCATCAGCCGCTGCGCGGCTTCGGTCATCAGGGTGAGGTTCATCGTCATCGGCACCACCGGGAATGTGTCCGCGGTGCTGTGGAGGGGCTGCTGAAACAGCGCGTGGTCGGCGAGGTAGGGGTGGGTGTCCACCCCGAAGCGCAGCGTGCGCCGCTCCTCCAGAGGAGGTGCAGGGATCGCGGTGGGCTGCGGGGCCGGACGCGTGAGCGCGGCCGCGACGTCGCGCCCGGCCCGACGGGTGGCGGTGAGCGACGCGCGCAGGGCATCCGCGATGGGGCCCGCGGGGAGGTCGACCGTGTCACTGGGCTCGCCGAGCACCGGCGGATCCTGCATCGTGAGCAGCGGCGTGCCCAGCCGGAGGCGCTGACCCCGCCCGGTGCGCAGCTCCGGCAGCTCACGCGGATCCAGGCTCACACCGGCCGCGATCAAGGCCGCAGCAGCCTCACCGAGCTGGTCCCGCGCGCTTCGACGACCCTCACACAGGCTCACGCACAGGTGAGGCTGACCCTTGAGTGTGTCGCCCACGAAGTTCGTGAGGCTGCCCATGCCGAGCTGCACGAACACCCTCACGCCGGCGGCGTAGGCCGCGAGCACGGTCTCCCGAAAGCGCACCGGCGCCACGAGCAGCTCACCGAGCAGCTCCCGCACGCCCGTGTTGGTGGCGGGCCACGGCCCTGCGCGGGTGGACGACCACACAGCAGCCTGTGCAGCCGCCAGCGGCACGCTCGCGATGTGGGGCGCGAACCGGGCTGCGAACGGGGCGAAGTGCTTCGAGTGAAAGCCCGACCGGAACGGCAGCACCGTGCTCAGCCGACCGGCCGCCGCCACCACCTCGGACACCGCCGCTTCCGGTCCACACACGATCGTCTGGTGGGGGCAGTTGTCGTGCGACACCACGACGTCAGGTCGGCCGGCGATCAGCGCGTTCGCCTCGGCGAGCCCGCAGCCCAGCGCGCCGAACACCACGTCAGGAAGCTCCAGGCGCTCACCCGCCAGCGAAGCGATGAAGCCATCCAACGAGGCGCGCGGGATGACGCCCGAGGCCACCAGCGCCGACCACTCGCCCACGCTGTGGCCGAGGTGCACGCCCGGCACCACGCCCAGGCGCTCCAGCACGCCGCCGAGCAGGCCCGCTGTGGCGAGCACCTGGGTGGTGCGCAGCCCGAGGTCGTCGAGGCCCGCGGGTGCCTGACGCAGCGCCGAGGGTACCTCCAGACCAAACGGCTCAGCCAGCGCCGCCACCGAGCCGTCCATCGCTTCTTCGATGCCCGGGTAGAGGAAGGCGACCGTGCCGCCGAGCGGCGCAGGAACAGCGTAGGTGCCCTGGCGTCCCTGAACGCTGGCCCCGGCGGCTGCCACCTTCGCCGCCGCCAGGCGACGGTTGGGTGTGGGGTCACGCAGGGCAAGGCGTGCCGCACCCTGGGTGCTGCGCTGGTCGGCGAGCACAGCCGCGGCGAGCCCCTCGGCGTCAGCGGCGGCGTAGACCGCAAACACAGGCGCAGCGGCAGGACGTCGCAGCGCGCGCGGGGCAGACGGCGCCTCCTCCAGCACCACATGGGCGTTGATGCCGCCAAACCCGAACGCGTTGACCCCAGCGCGCCGAGGGCCCTCGGAGGTCCAGGGCGTGGCCGTGCCCGGCACCACAAACCTTGTGCCTTGCAGCAGGCGGTGGGGGGTCTGCACATGCAGCGAAGGGAGCCAGGTCTGGTCTTGCAGGGCGAGCGTGGCCTTGATCAGACCCGCCATGCCCGCGGCCGGCATCGTGTGGCCGATCATCGACTTCACCGAGCCCACCGCCACGGCCGGACCCAGCACGCCGAACACTTGCCGCACGGTCTCCAGCTCTGAGCTGTCGCCAGCGGCCGTGGCCGTGCCGTGGGCCTCGATCAGCCCCACCGTGGCGGGGTCGAGCTGCGCATCGCTCCACGCCCGCTCCAGCGCGAGCACCTGACCGGCCGCCGACGGGCTCATCAGCGTGGCGCCTCGGCCATCACTGGCCGAGCCGGTGCCGCGGATCACCGCGCGGATGCGGTCGCCATCGCGCAGGGCGTCGTCGAGCCGCTTGAGCAGCACGACGCCGGCACCCTCGCCGATCAGCAGGCCGTCGGCGTCGGCATCGAAGGGGCGGATCTGGCCCTTACGGCTCATCGCACCCAGCCGGCAGAAGATGCTCCAGAAGGTCACATCGTGCGTGAGGTGCACGCCGGCCGCCAGCGCAGCGTCGATGCGTCCCACCCGCAAGGCCGTGACCGCCTGATCCACAGCGAGCAGCGCCGACGCACACGCACCATCGACGGTGTAAGCCGGGCCGTGCAGATCGAGACGGTTCGCCGTGCGGCTGGCCACAAGGTTTGGCACAAGACCGATCGCCTGATCGGCCGCGAGATCCCCGGCCGACGCCGTCCACGCCTGCTTCACGGCACCTAGCTCGGCCTCCCCCAGGTGAGGAAGCACCTGGCGCAGCACAGCGAGGAGCTGCTCACCCTCCCGCACCCGCTGGGCGCTGCGCGCGAGGCCGGAGGTGATGTAGCCGCCGCGGCCCACGATCACGGCCGTGCGGTGACGGGGGAGGTCGGCGGGGGTGCGGCCCGCGTCGGCGATGGCGTCAGAAGCGAGCTTCAGCAGCAGGAGCTGGTCGGGCTCGGCCTCCCGCACGGTGCTGGGCACCACGCCGTAGTCGAGGGGCTCGAACCGGGCGTGGTCGTCTACGAAGCCGCCGCGGTCGCCGTAGAAGCGGTCCAGCGCCGACGATCTCGGGTCGAGGAAGACCTTGTCCCATCGGCTGGCCGGCGCGTGGGTGATCGCGTCCACGCCCGCGTGCAGGTTGGCCCGAAAGGCGTCCAGATCGGGGGCGCCAGGGAACAGGGCCGACATGCCCACGATCGCGATCTCACCCGGGCGATCAGGCACGCGTGGGGCCGCCGAACGCATCCGCAGGACCGGCCTGCCACACGACCTGATGATCCGAGCGGTTGCCCGAGCGCAGCTCGTCGAGGAAGGCGCGCACGCCCTCGTCGGGGTCGATCAGCGGGATGCCGCGCTTCGCATACGCCCGCGCCAGCTCGGGACCCACCATGCCGGCGCCGCCCCAGGGGCCCCAGTCGATGGTGACCACGCGGCCTGCGACACGGCTCCCCAGGTCGGCGGCCATCGCATCGAGCGCGCTGTTGGCGGCGCTGTAGTCGGCCTGCCCGCGGTTGCCCAGCACGCCGGAGATGCTGCCAAAGAACACCACAAAGCGCACGTCATCGCGCAGGGTGGAGGTGAACACCTGGGCCCCGTTGACCTTGGTCTCGAACACGCGCTCGAAGCCCTCGGTGGTCTTCTCGCGCATGAGGCGGTCATCGAGCACCCCGGCGGCGTGCACCACACCATCCAGCCGGCCGTAGCGGGCATACACGTCGGCCACGAGCGCAGTGAGCGCGGCGGCATCGCGCACGTCGAGCGCGCGGTAGTCGACGGTGGCACCCAGCGCCGTGAGCGCATCGAGCCCATCGCGCAGCTCGCGCGCCCGCAGCTCGGCCTGAACGGCGGCCTCGATGGTGGCGGGCTTGCCCAGGCCGCGCTGCAAGAAGAGCTTGCGCAGCGCGGTGGCATCGGCGGCGGCCTGCACCTCGGCATCTTCGGTCTCGGTGGGCAGCGCGCTGCGACCTACGATCACGTAGGTGCAGGGGACCTCAGCAGCCATCGCCGCCACGATGCGGGCGGTGATGCCCCGCGCTCCGCCGGTGATCAGCACCACGCTCTCGCGGTCGAGCGGGAGCGGCGTGGACGCGCGGACCAGCGGCGCCTCCTGCAGCACCAGCGTCTCGCGGGCAGCGTCCCGCCACCGCACGACGCTGGGACCGGGGCGGGTGGTGAGCTCGTCGGTGAGCAGCGCCGCGAGGCCGTCCGGCGAAGCATCCGACGGACCGATCAGCCGCACCACGGCGTCGGGGTACTCCCGCGCGGCCGTGCGGTAGAGGCCGTCGATGCCGGGGCTCCCGCTGTCGATGCCGAGCACCGTGTGGGCACCGCCTTCGAGGGCGGCCTTGAGCGGGCCGAAAGCGTGCACAGGGCCGAGGCCGTCAAGCTGCACGACCGTGTCGGCGCCGGCCGGACCCGGCACATCCGTGAGCGGCACATCGTGGCCGCGCGCGCGCAGGGCATCGGCCAGCGCACGACCCCGCGTGGCGTTCGGATCCAGGATGCGGATCCGGCGAGAAGCCACGGCCGGCGTGGGCTCCAGCGGCGCAGCAACAGGCACCATCCTGTAGCGACGGATGCCCGACGGCACCTCGGCAGCCGCCGCTTGGGGCGGAGCTGATGCCCGCGCCGATCCGCCCAGCTTCGGCTCCAGCCACGCCACCATCTCGGCGAGCGACTTCTTGGTGGCCAGCGCCTCGACGGCCTTGTCGTCGAGTGCACCCGCGCGGCTTCCCAGGCGCTCGCCCAGCGTGGTGAGCACCTCGATGCGCTTGATGGAGTCGATCGAGAGGTCGGCCTCGAGATCCGCGTGCGCATCGAGCATCTCGGGCGGGTAGCCCGTGAGCTCGGAGACGATGCCCGAGAGCAGCGGCAGCAGGTCGACGGGGGCCGCGCTCTGCGCGGCCTGGGGTGGGGAAGCGCCGCCGAGCCGGGGCTCCAGCCACGCCACCATCTCGGCCAGCGACTTCTTGGTCGCCAGCGCTTCGACGGCCTTGTCATCGAGCGCATCCGCCCGACCGCCCAGGCGCTCGCCCAGCGTGGTGAGCACCTCGATGCGCTTGATGGAGTCGATCGAGAGGTCGGCCTCGAGATCCGCGTGCGCATCGAGCATCTCGGGCGGGTAGCCCGTGAGCTCGGAGACGATGCCCGAGAGCAGCGGCAGGAGCGCTAGCTGCGCCGCCGGGGCTGCCACCACCACGGGAGCGGCGACAGGCGCCTGCACCACAACGGCCGCAGGCAGGGCCGCCGGACGCGGCGTGCGCGGACCGGCATCCAGGTAGGCCAGCATCGCGTCGCGCTGGGCATCCGCCAGGGACTGCATGTTCTGCAAGAAGGTGAGCACGGCCTGATCGCCGCCGCCCGATGGCGCGATCATCGGGGCTGCAGCGGGCAGGCCCAGGGGCTCGAGGATCGGCCGCAGGGAGCCTGCAGGCAGGGGACCGTTGGCGGGAACCGCCAGGTGGCCGTTGACCTTCCACAGCGCCTTCGACAGCACGGGCTGAGCGGCCAGATCCACATCCGCGAGGCCGCGTCCGGCGAACAGGGCGTCGGCATCGACCGCCACGCCCGCGCAGGCGAGCTGCGCGATGCCAGCCAGCAAACGGGCTTCACCGGCGGCGCCTGTCTCTTCGAAGGCCACCACCTGGTGTGGGCGGCTGCCGAGGATCTTGCCCACCAGGCCGGTCAGCACCCGCCCAGGCCCCACCTCGACGAACACCCGTGCACCCGCGGCGTACATCGCCTCGATCTGCTCGACGAAGCGCACGGGCGCGCCCACCTGCGACGCGATCGCGGCCTTGAGCGCAGAGGGCTCGGCGGGAAGGGGAGCGGCGGTCTCGTTGCTGTAGACCGGTGTGGTGGTGGACCCCAGATCGAGGCCCGCCAGGGCTTCCGCCAGGCGACGCGGCGCATCCGCCAGCAGCGGGCTGTGGAACGCGGCAGCCACGGGGATCCGGCGGGCCGGGAGCCCGACAGCCTCCAGGTGCTTCACGGCCGCGTCGACGGCGGCGGTGGCGCCGCTGATCACGGTCTGCTGCGGCGCGTTGTGGTTCGCGAGCACCACGCCGGGGTGCTCCGTGAGCGCCACCGCAATGGCCTCGGCCGATCCGGTGACCGCCGCCATTGTGCCAGCGTCCTCGGGGGCCGCAGTGAGGATCGCTTCGGCGCGTGCGCGGCTGAGCGCCACGAGGGTGGGCAGATCCATCGCGCCGGCCCAGGCGAGCGCCGCCACCTCGCCGTAGCTGTGACCGGCCGCCATCGCGCCGCGCACGCCGAGCTCATCGAGCCAGGCGGCCACGGCCAGTGACACCATCCCGAGCGCGGGCTGCGCCACGCGCGTGTCTTGCAGGCGCTGGTGCTGCTGGGCCGTGGAGGCCGCATCAAAGGCCGTGGGCGGGTGGATGTGAGCCGCCGCATCGGGGGCGGCGGCGAGGAAACGGTTCAGGTCGGGGTACGCCACGAACAGGTCGCGCAGCATCCCGGGGCGCTGGCTGCCTTGGCCGGGGAACAGGAAAGCCACAAGGCCGGGCTCGGAGCGCTGCGCGATCCAGACGCGCTGGGGCACGGCGGTCCGACGCTGTGCCGCGTCGAGAGCGCCCGCAAGATCCGCGTGGGAGGTAGCGACGATCGCGAGCGAAACAGGACCCTGCGCCAGGGCCCCAGCGGCGCGGGCGAGCGAGCCCAGGGATGCCGGAGCAGGGTCGGCCAGCCTCGCGGTGATCAGGGCCAGCGCACGATCGACCTGCGCGGGCGTGCCTCGCAGCAAGAACAGCTCCGCGCGGCGCGCGCTGGGGCGCTGGGGCTGCGGATCGTGGGCTTCAAGCACGGCGTGGAAGTTGGTGCCGCCGAACCCGAACGCGCTCACGGCGGCGATGCGGCGGGCATCGGGCCAGGGCAGGGCGCTGGTGGTGAAGTGGAACGGGCTCGTGGCCGGATCCCACACGCTGTTCGGTTGCGTGAGCTGCGACGTGGGCGGACGCACGCCGTGGTAGAGCGCGAGGCTCGTCTTGATGAGGCCCGCGAGGCCGGCCGCACACTTGGTGTGCCCGATCTGCGACTTCACCGAGCCCAAGGTAATGCGACCCGGCGCGGTGCCGAAGGTCTCAGACAGCGTGGAGATCTCGGTGCGATCACCCACCACCGTGCCCGTGCCGTGCGCTTCCACGAGTCCGGCGTCGGCGGGGTTGAGGCCCGCCATCTCCCACGCGCGCGCCACAGCCCGCTTCTGGCCTTCTTTGCGCGGCGCGGTGAGCCCGAGGCTCTTGCCGTCGCTGGATCCGCCTACGCCGCGCACCACCGCGTAGATCCGATCGCCATCGCGCTCAGCATCGGCCAGCCGCTTGAGCACCACACAAGCGATGCCCTCGCCGAGCACGATGCCGTCGGCCTCAGCGTCGAACGTGCGGCAGCGTCCACGGGGCGAGAGCGCATGCGTGGCGGAAAAGAGCAGGTAGTCGTTGATGCCGTTGTGCAGATCCGCGCCACCACACAGCACCACATCGCTCGTGTGGGCAGCAAGCTCCTTGATCGCCACATCGAGCGCCGCCAGTGACGACGCACAGGCCGCATCGACCGTGTAGTTGGTGCCCCCCAGATCGAGGCGGTTGGCGATGCGACCGGCCAGCACGTTGGCGAGCACACCCGGGAAGCTGTCTTCCGAGAGGCGCGGCAGGGCTTCATCGAGCGCCGGCGGAAGCTCACCCACAAACTGCCGCCAGTGCGCGCGGAAGCTGTAGGCGCTGCCCAGATCGGAGCCCGACTCGGTGCCGAACACCACGCTGGTGCGCTCACGCGGGAACGGGCGGTGGTCGTAGCCCGCATCCACCAGCGCGCGGCGGGTGACCTCGAGGCTCAGGATCTGCGCCGGATCGATCGCGCCGAGCGAGCGGGGCGGGATGCCAAACAGCAGGGGGTCGAAGTCGATCGTGGGCACGAACGCGCCCCAGCGAGAGGGCGTGGTGTCGCCCGGCGTGCCGTTGGCATCAAAGTAGAGGTCAGCGCGCCAGCGGGAGTCGGGCACCTCGCTGACCGCGTCGTGCCCATCGAGGATGTGACGCCAGTAGGTGTCGAGGTCGGGGGCATCGGGGAGGATGGCCGCCATGCCCACGATCGCGATGTCGGCGGGTCGTGCCGCTGAGACGGAGGCGACCCGCAAAGGTGAAGCAGCGGCCAACAGGGCCTCGCCGCCTTCGCAGGTGGTGGCGTGCAGCTCGGCGACCGAGAGGGCCTCGTGGCGAAGCGCAGCCACCTCGCCGATCATCACCATGCCCTCGGCGAGCTGGCGTGCGGCATCCACACTCACGAGGCCGGCGGGGGTGCGCTCCACGCCCTTGGACGCGATGCGCAGGCGCCCCACGTTGAGGTCTTCGAGCTGCGCCCAGGCTTCTTTCGAGGGCACACCGTCCGCGCGCAGGCGGGCCTTGGTGGCCTCGAACGTGGCGACAAACGGACCGGGCGCGCAGCGCGTGGCGTGGCCGGGTGCCGTTTCGAGCAGCGCGGTGGTGGTGGTGGTGAGCGCAGCGTCCTGGAAGGCCTGGGTGATCGCGCCGCTGGCGACGGCCTCGTGGGTGAACAGGTAGGCCGTGCCCATCAGCAGACCCACGTGCGCACCGCGTGCGAGCAGCGGGCCCGCGAGCGCCATCACCATCGCCGCCGAGCGCGCGTCGTGGATGCCGCCGGCGAACAGCACGTGCACGTCGGTGAGCTCGGCATGGTCGAGCAGCACGTCGATCTGCTGCTCCCACAGCACGAAGCTGGAGCGGGGGCCCACATGACCGCCGCACTCACGGCCTTCGAACACGAAGCGACGCGCACCATCGGCGAGGAACGCGCGGGTGAGAGTGGGCGAGGGGGCGTGCAGGTAAGCCGGAATGCCGGCATCTTCGAGCTGCCGCGCCTGCGAGGGGCGCCCGCCGGCGATGAGCGCGAACGGAGGACGCACCTCCAGGATCGCCGCGAGCTGGGGATCCCGCAGCTCGGGCGGCACGAAGCCCAAGATGCCGACGCCCCACGGAAGGTCGCCCAAGGTGGCTGCGGTCTCGCGCAGCAGCGCCTCAGAAGCGGGACCCGTGAGCATCGAGAGCGCGAGGAAGGGCAGGGCACCTGCGGACGACACGGCGTGCGCGAACGCGGCGGTGTCGGACACGCGGGTCATCGGGCCCTGCACGATCGGCCAGCGCGTGCCGTGCGCAACGGCCCACCGGGATCCCTCGGCGAGCGCCGAGGCTTCATGCGCCGCGAGCAGGTGCTCGCCCAAGCCCGCCTCGATCGCCGACAGGATCGCGCCCGCCGTGCGGTGGGTGCGGGCGAGGCGTGCCGCGAACGCAGCGTCTTGCCCCATCGGCACGAGCTGGGTGGCCAGGTCGGTGCCAAGCAGCGGCCGGATGGTGGCTTCGTCGGCCTCCAGCAGCTTGGCGCCGGGCAGGTCGGGTCGCACGAACACCCGGTGACCGCCGAGCACGGCGAGCTCGGATCCATCGAGGCCCTTGAGCGCCGCACGCACAGGGCCGGGGAGGTCCACATCCACAGCGAGGGCGAGCGCACCCTCGACGATGACCGCCTCCGCGCCAGCGAGCTGGGCAGCCGCAGCGCTGTGGCGACCGATGCCGCCGCGAATCCAGAACGGCACCGTCAGGGCCGCCGCTGACAGCGCCTGCGCCAGAACAAAGGCGCTCTGCGGACCCACCCGACCGCCGGCTTCGTGACCCACACCCACGACGCCGTGCGCGCCGTCGGCGATGGCTTCCAGCGCTTCTTCGACGGACCGCACCTCAACGAACAGCCGACGCCCGCCCACCTGGTCGGCGCGGGTGCCGAGCGGGGCCACCACGGTGTGCACGCCGGCGGGCCACGTCGAGGGCGACACCGCGACACCTTCGGGCACCCGCACGCCGCAGGTCGTGTCACCGAGATCGATCAGCGCCTGGCGGGTCTTGCGGGGATCACGACCGAGGTCGAGCAGGGCGAGGCGTCCGCTGCGGGCGAGCGACCGCACGAGGCGCGCGTCGGGTCGCTCGAACGGGGTGAGCCCAACCACCTGCATGAACTCTCCCTCAAGCGCGCCCCGATATGCCCGCTTCCGGAACCACCCGCTCTCAAGAGCTTGCAAAGCCTGGAGAGCGCGTCGGTATCGGTACGATCGAGGGTCGCTTGAGGCACGCGAACGCGACGATCAGGCGGCGCGCTTCGCCTTGCGTGCTGCGCGCTCCTTCTCGACGATGCCCTCGCTCTCCAGCCACGTGTAGATCGCGGCGATCGTCTCCTCCACGGGGCGGGGCTGGTAGCCCAGCTCGGCGGTGGCCTTGTCGTGCAGCATCACGGGGTTCGCCCTCAGCGCATCGAGAGCTTCGGAGGTGACCGGCGGGCGCTTCCCGAGCAGCGTGAGCACCGGTCCGATCGCGTGCAGCACCTGCAGCAGGGCCATCGGGATGGGGCGATCGGGGATCGGCTTCCCGACGATGCCCGCGGCGATCTTCCCGAGCCTGAGGTTGGTGTTCCAGTGCCCCGCCAGGATGTAGGCCTCGCCAGCCCGCCCCTTCGCTTCCGCGAGCAGGGCACCCTGCACCACGTCGCGCACATCGACCCAGTTGAACCCCGCCGGACCCACAGGACCGCTGGTGCCTCGACCGATGGCGCGGAAGAACTTGCCCATGCGGCTGGGCTTGTAGTCGTATGGCCCGATCACGCCGCAGGGGTTGATCACGACGGCATCGAGGCCCTTGGCGACCTCATCGATGACGGCGAGCTGCCCTTGGGCCTTCGAGACGTTGTAGGCGCTGCGGCTGCGCCCAATGGCGAGCGGCGTGGCCTCGGTGATCGGCGCGCCGTGGGTGTCGATGTCGTAAGCGTGGATCGAGCTGGTGTGCACGAGGCGGCGAACGCCCACCTCGCGCGCCGTCTGCGCCACAGCCCGCGCCCCGTCGACGTTGACGGCCTGCACAAGGCCGCCCTTGTCGCCGGACGTGGAGATGATGCTGGCGAGGTGGAACACCGTGTCGCCGGGCGCCATCGCCGTGCGCAGGAACGCCGCATCACGGATGTCGCCCCGGAAGACCTCGACGTTGAGCCCTTCGAGGCCGGGGCCCGGATCGAGGTCGATGACCTTGACCGCACGGCCTTCGGCGAGGAGCGCGCGGACCAACGTGGCCCCGAGATGACCCCCTGCACCGGTGACGAGCGTGCTCAACCCTACCTCCTGGCGGCCACCCTAGGACCAGCCGCCGGCCCATAGCATGGACACGGTGATCGTCTCTACTTGAGCTTGGCGCGGAAGTTCCAGGTGAAGGTCCACCGGGAGACCTCCTCGCCGCTCAGGTCGTAGCCGATGACCTCGGTGGGACACAGCACGCTCTCGCCCGACGCGAGCGTCTTGAGGATCGTGTCTTCCACGATCTGACCGCCCGAGAACACGAAGCGGCCACGGCCCTTACACATCCGGCCGAACGAGCCCTCGCAGCCCGCGAGGATCATCCGCACAGGCACGGGCGCAGCGGAGCAGAGGATGAAGCCGTGCAGGCCGGTGGCGAGCTCGGCCGCCATGCCCTGAGCGGCCCAGTACATGGAGCCGAAGGGGTTCTGGGTGCGCCAGCCGCCGGGGAGCGACGCCGTGCAGGAGCTGCGGTCGACGCGGTCGACGCGGAGGCCCGCCGGGATGCCGAGCGGCATCTTGGCGGCCATGAACGCGGTGAGTGCGAGCGGGGCCTGGATGCGCCGGAGGCCGGCGTCGATCTTGGCGGGGTCGAGGGTGAGAGGCTGGGCGTTCACGGGGACTCCAAGGGGGGAAGGGGGGGGTCAGGGACCCAGCACGCCGTTCACGTAAGCGCGGATGCCGGGCACCATGAGCGACTGCACGATGCCCGAGAGACCCCTGGCGATGAGGCCAGGGATGGGCAGGTCGAACGTGATGCTGTGCTGCCAGCGCACCTCCGTACCGGCGCCCTTCGGCGCGAACGACGCACGCCCTTCGCTCTTGAAGTTGCCGGCGAGGGTGGTCCACACGAGGTCGCCCGCCGACGGCGTGTAGCGCACCGTGTAGTCGGGCGTGACGCTGTAGGGCCCGTGGCGCTGCGTCTTGAGCACGAAGCGCAGCGTGTCGTCGGCCACGCGGTCAACCCGCTCGGCCTCGGCCACAGCGGTGCGGTGGCGCTCCAGGTCGGCCACGCGGGCGCGGACCTCGGCCTCGGGGGCTTCCACGAAGAAGCGCTCGTCGAGAGTGCCGCCGAGGGTGGCCATGGGGTCTCCGTTTCAGGGTCGGCGCTTGTATCCGGTCGGGCGTGGATGGGCCTCGCCCACAGGCTAGACGTCGGGTGATGCGATCTTCGCATCGTCGGAGGTTCGGTGGACTTCACGCCTTCTGCGAAGGGCCAGGCCGTGCTCGAGCGCGCTCAGCGCTTCCTCGACGCCCACGTCCACCCGATCGAAGCGGCCTACCACCAAGAGCTGCAGGCCCGCGCGGATCGCTGGGTGGTGCTGCCGGTGATCGACGAGCTGAAGGCGAAGGCGAAAGCCGAGGGGCTGTGGAACCTCTTCCTGCCGGACCCTGCGCTGGGCGGCGGACTCTCGGTGCTGGAGTACGCACCGATCGCGGAAGCCACGGGCCGGTCGGCGATCGCGCCGGAGGTGTTCAACTGCAACGCCCCCGACACGGGCAACATGGAGGTGCTGTACCACTTTGGCTCAGATGCGCAGAAGGCCGAGTGGCTCACGCCGCTGCTGGAGGGCCAGATCCGGTCGGCGTTCTGCATGACCGAGCCCGACGTGGCGTCATCGGATGCCACGAACATGCAGGCCACGGCGGTCGTCGAGGGTGACGAGGTCGTGCTCAACGGGCGCAAGTGGTGGAGCACGGGCGTGGGGCATCCTCGCTGCGAGGTGCTGATCTTCATGGGCCTCACGGACCCCGCAGGTCCTCGGCACCTGCGGCACTCGATGGTGCTGGTGCCGCGCCACACGGCCGGCGTGAAGGTGGAGCGCATGCTCACGGCGATGGGTCGCTACGACGAGCCTTATGGCCACGGCGAAGTGAGCTTTACGGACGTGCGGCTGCCAGCGAGCGCGATCATCGCAGGGCCCGGCATGGGCTTCGCGATCGCGCAGGGTCGACTCGGCCCAGGCCGCATCCACCACTGCATGCGCCTGATCGGCCTCTCCGAGCTGGCCCTGCAGCTCCTGTGTGAGCGCGCCGCTTCGCGGGTGGCGTTCGGAAAGCCGCTGGTGAACCTGGGCGGCAACCGGGAGCGCATCGCCGAGTTCCGGATGCGCATCGACCAGGCACGCCTGCTCGTGCTGCACGCGGCCTGGAAGATCGACCAGGTGGGCGTGATGGGGGCGATGATGGAGATCAGCCAGATCAAGGTGGTCTGCCCCCGCCTCGCCCAAGACGTCGTGGACGCGGCGATGCAGATCTTCGGCGGGGCAGGGCTCTCGGAAGACACGCCGCTCGCCGCCGCCTGGACCGCAGCCCGCGCGCTTCGTCTCGCCGATGGGCCCGATGAGGTGCACGCCGGCCTCGTGGCCCGCCTGGAGCTGGCGAAGTTCAAGGGGCTGGCATGAGCGCCCGTCCGCTGCCCGGCGGGGCCAAGCCCGTGCGGGAGGCCTTCGACGTGGCGGCAGCGCACGCGTGGCTGAGAGGGCTCGCACCTGAGCTCACCACCGAACCCGAGGTCACCCAGTTCTCGGGCGGTGCCTCGAACCTCACCTACCTGCTGCGCTACCCAAACCGCGACCTGATTCTGCGGCGCCCGCCGGCCGGGACGAAGGCCGCCTCGGCGCACGACATGGCGCGTGAGTACCGCATCCAGGCCGCCCTCAAGGCCACCTACCCGCTGGTGCCCACGATGGTGGGGCTCTGCGAAGACCACGCCGTGCTCGGCTCCGACTTCTACGTGATGGAGCGGGTGGAAGGCGTGATCGTCCGAGGTGAGCTTCCAAAAGGCCAGCAGCTCGACCGCGCCGCAGCCGCGAAGCTCTCGCAGACGTTTGTGGACGAGCTGGCGGCGCTGCACGCCGTTGACGTTGAGGCGGCGGGACTCGGCGGCCTCGGCAAGGGCCCTGGCTACGTGGGCCGCCAGCTCTCGGGCTGGAGCGGGCGCTACGACAAGGCCCGCACCTGGCATGTGCCCGGCTGGCATGGGGTGCGGAGCTGGCTGGCGGCTCACCAGCCCACCGATGTAGGCGCCGTGCTGATCCACGGCGACTTCCGCTTCGACAACCTCGTGCTCGACGCCCGCGATCTGCAGCGGGTGGTCGGCGTGCTCGACTGGGAGATGGCCACGGTGGGCGATCCGCTCATGGACCTAGGCAACAGCCTCGCCTACTGGATCGAGGCCGGCGATGACCGCCTGGCACAGGCGATGCGGCGTCAGCCCACGCACCTGCCCGGGATGCTCACACGGCGTGAGGTGGTGGCGCGCTACCTGGAGCGCACGGGCCGCGAGGTGGAGAGCTTCGACTTCTACATCGTGTACGGCCTGTTCCGGCTGGCCGTGATCGTGCAGCAGATCGCCTACCGCTACCACAAGGGCCAGACCAAGAACCCGGCGTTCAAGCACTTCTGGCTGTTCAACCACTACCTGCACTGGCGCGCCACCCGCGCGATGCGAGGCCGCTGGTAGCCCGGTCTACCGACGCTCGTCGGAGGCGACCTTGCCATCCACCAGGGTGACGACGCGGCGTGCGTGGGCCACCACCCGGGCATCGTGCGTGCTGAACACGAAGGTGACGCCGTGCTCACGGTTGAGCACCTCCATGAGCTCCAGCAGCTTCTCGCTGGTGGCGGAGTCGAGGTTCGCTGTAGGCTCGTCCGCGAGCACAATCGCGGGCTTGCTGGCGATGGCGCGCGCCACGGCCACCCGCTGCTGCTGACCGCCTGAGAGCTGGTCGGGACGGCGGTTCTCCAGGCCCTCCAGCCCCATCTCTTTCAGCAGCGCCATCACCCGCGGGCGCCGCTCAGCGTCGGAGACCCCCTGCAGCGCCAGCACGGCCTCGGCGTTCTCGTAGGCGGTGAGCACGGGGATGAGGTTGTAAGCCTGGAAGATGAACCCGATGCGGTCGCGGCGCAGGTGGGAGAGCTGACGGCTGCTCAGCGTGTCGAGCCGCACGCCTTCGAGGGTGACCGTGCCGGTGGTGGGGACGTCGAGAGCGCCGGCGAGGTTGAGTGCCGTGCTCTTCCCGGAGCCCGAGGGTCCTACGATCGCGGTGAACTCCCCGGCCTCCACAGAGAGATCGAGGCCCTTGAGGGCGAACACCTCCACCTCGCCCTGGCGGTAGACCTTGGTGACCCCTTGGAACGTGAGCAGCGGCATGTTCAACCCAGCTTGATGGTGTCGACAGGGACCGTGCGGCCGGCCCGCCAGGCTGGGTAGAGCCCAGCCGCGAGCGTGGTGAGCACCAGCACGACGACGATGACAGCGAAGCTCTCCGGGAAGATCCCGACCTTGAGCGTGGGCGAGAGGCCGACCCCGGCGATGTCCATGTTCTGGCCCTGCTCGGCGTACACGCCCGACAGGTCGATGGGGTTGGCCGCGAGGTAGCCGTAGATCGGTGCCGTGATCACGCAGCCGGCCGCCACGCCCACCAGTGCGAGCAGGAGGCTCTCCCACAGCACTAGCGAGAAGATCTGCCGGGGCGCGTAGCCGATCGCAAGCATGATCCCGAACTCGCGCGTGCGCTCCAGCACGCTCACGAACAGCGTGTTGAAGATGCTCGCGGCCACGAGGATGAGGATCACCAGCTCCATGAACCGGGCGCCGCCCACCTTCATCGCGATGAAGCCCTGCAGCTCGGGGTTCACCTCGTTCCACGTGGACGCGCTCAGGCTGCTGCTCAGCACCGCGCTCACGTCGGCCTTCACCCGGTCGGCCCGGCGCGGATCGGAAGCCGTGACCGCGATCAGCGTGGCCTCGTCAGGCGCGTAGCCAAGCGTCTCCGCCACAGCGCGACGGGGCAGGATGGCGATGGCGCGATCGGTGCTCTCGGCACCCGTGGTGACCACACCCGAGAGCCTCGCCACACCGCTGGCGAGCTCGCCGTGCTTGTCCATCAGGGTGTAGACGACCTTCTCGCCCAGATCGACGTGCAGGTTCTTCGCCAGGCGAGCGCCCAGCACGATGTCCTTGCTGTCGGCCGAGGCGATCATCTCGCCGCTGGAGAGGGCCGTGCCGAACGCGAACGAGGTGGCGTCTTCCAGGGCCGGATCCACAGCGAGGAAGTAGGCGCCGTAGCTTCGACCGGCCGTGGCCAGCATCACCGGGCCGGTGATGCGCGGGATGGCACGGGCCACGCCGGGCAGCGCCCCAACGGTACCCGCGAGATCCTCGGCGTGGGGCACCGTGCGCTTGAGCGAGGGGGCGTCGAGGTAGCCTTCGTCTTGCACCACCACGTGACCGCTGCCCATGCGGGCGGCCAGGTCGATCATGTCGGCAAAGCTGCGGTCCTGCAGGGCGGTGAACATCACGGCGAGCAGCAGACCCAAGGCCAGCGCACACAGCGTGATCACGGTGCGTCGAGGGCTCCGCCAGAGGTTGCGCCAAGCAAGCTGAGGTAAGGATGGGCTGTTCATCGGTCCATCCTCCTAGTGGTAGCGCATGGCGTCGAGGGGACGAATGCGGGCGGCCTTGGACGCAGGCCAGACGACGGCCAGGGCCACCATGACCCAGAGGATCACCACCGGGCCCTGCACGGTCTCGATGGAGTACACGCCGGTCCAGCGCGACATCATCGTGAGACCCGCCATCTGCATGCCGCCGATCGCGCCGGTGTTGATGCCCACATCCCGCAGGTAGATCCCGGCCGGTAGAGCGAGTGCGAGACCCACCGCCGTGGCCAGAAAGGTCTGCACGGCGGACTCCAGCACGATCAGCACGAACACGGTGCCGGGAGAGAACCCGATCGCCTTCATCACGCCGAACTCCCGAATGCGCTCAAACACCGCCATCAGCATCGCGTTGAGCACGAGGATCGCCACCGCCAGGTACACGATGAACGCCACGATCTGCACGAGCCCGCGGGTGGCATCGAGCATCGAGGCCAGCGTGGGCACGAGCTGGCGCCAGGTGCGAACCTCCACCCCCGGTGCCATCGCGGAGATCGCGGCGGCCGCTTCGTCGAGCGAGCGACCTGCCGGCACACGAACCGTGATCTGGTGCGTCCCTTCGGGCAGCGCCATCAGCTCACGGAAGGCGGCGTCCACCAGGAAGATCGAGCTGCGGTCGATGCCATCCGACACGCCGCCCAGGATGCCACGCACCGTGTAGAGGTTGTTGGCGATGCTGCCATCGGCGGCTTGGGACAGCACCACGATCTCGGACCCGAGGCCGGCGACCAAGGTGCGCGCGAGGCGCTTGCCGATCACCACCCCCTGAGGGTCGACCGGATCGAGCCAAGCGCCTTCGCCGAGATGCGTGGCCAGTGTGGTGACCTGGGCATCACGCGCCACATCGATGCCCACGAGGCTCACGCCGGCGCTCTCTTCGCCGGCGGCCGCGAGCCCACCCGCCATCCAGCGGGGCGCAGCGCGAAAGCCGCTCGCTTCGAGCCGCTGCAGCAGGGCCTCGGGGTCCTGGATGGTGCGGTGCAGGCTCGGGTCATCCCGAAAGCCCTCCGCCACAAGCTGCAGATCCCCCAGCTCCAGCTCAACCGCCTCGGACTCCATGCTCACGAGCATGCCCGTGACCAAACCGGAGTAGAGCACCATCACCCACAGCGCGAACGCCATCGCAGCGATGGTGACCACCGAGCGGCGGCTGTTCCGCCACACGTTGCGCCAAGCCATTCGGAGCGTCTGCACACGCGCCTCCGCGACGACTCCTAGCACAGCTGAGGCTCAACCGGCCTCGGCAGCCCCCCCGAGCCCGGGCTACGTGTGGCCCGCAAGGGAGGGCTGCATGGACGCGCCGTTGAATGTGCTGGGGGGGCCTCTGGTCTCGTGCTCGCGCAAGCCGCTCACCGGTTGGTACCGCGATGGCTGCTGCAACACCGACGATCACGACCGCGGCTCCCACACGGTGTGCGCCAAGGTCACGCAGGACTTCTTGGAGTTCCTGCGCGCCACCGGGAACGACCTGATGACGCCCGCGCCGCAGCACGGGTTCCCCGGGCTCCAGGAAGGGGATGGCTGGTGCGTGTGCGCGGCGAGCTGGCGGCAGGCCTACAAGGCGGGCCGGGCGTGCGCGGTCATGCTGGAGAGCACCCACGCGCGCGCCTTGCGCGTGGTGCCGCTGGAAGAGCTGATGGAGTACGCGATCGGCGGCGAGGCGTAAGCGTCTACGCGCTCAGCCGCTCCTGCACGTCGGCGAAGGTGAGGCCGAAGCGCTGCAGGTACTTGCGCAGGCGGTCGGCATCGTTGAGCGAGGCGCGCGCCTGGCGTGAGGCGGCAAACAGGGTGCGACCGGCATCCGAGAGGCTTCGCGCGGTGTGGCAGACCGTCAGCACGTCGGCGAGCTGGACTCGATCGAAACGATCGAGGGCCGCGGCGTCGTCGCCCAGCACGGCGTCCACGAGATCACGGTCCGTCGGCGCGCTCCCAAGTCGAAGCAGCTCCTCCTCGATCAGCGCCGTGTCGATGCGGCCTTCCGGCGCGAGCGTGGCCATGCGCACCACCGATGCGTGCAGGTCGCGGAAGTTTCCGCGCCAGGCAGCCTGGGGTCCCGTGGCCCACGCAAGGTAGCGGGTGTGTGCTTCGCGCGTGAACCGCACCTGGCGGCCCAGCGCCTCGCTGATCTGGTCGAGCTCCCACGCGAGGTTGGGCGCGACGTCTTCCAGACGCTCGGCCAGGCCCGGGAGACGGAAGGTCCACAGGTTGATGCGGGCCAGCAGGTCTTCGCGAAACCGTCCGGCACGCACCGCCTCCATGAGGTCGGCATGGCTGCCGGCGACGAGCTGGAAGTTGCTCTGCACCTCCTGGTCGGCGCCGAGCGGGAGGAAGCGCTTGTCTTCCAGGGCCCGCAGCAGCATCGCTTGCTCATCGAGGCCCAGCTCCCCGATCTCGTCGAGGAACAGCATGCCCTGGTGCGCAGCCCGGAGCAGGCCCGGCCTGTCGGAGACCGCGCCGGTGAACGAGCCCTTCACGTGCCCGAACAGGGTGCTCATCGCCTGATCACCGCGCAGCGTGGCGCAGTTGAGCTCCACCAGCGCGCCGGTGCACAAGCGGGCCGTGCGCTTGAGGTCGTAGATCCGCCTCGCGATGCGGGTCTTTCCTGAGCCTGTGGGGCCCTGGAGGAGGATGGGCTCCTTGCTCACGGAAGCCACGCGCTCCAGCTGAGCCATCAGCGCCGCGAACCTCGTGTTGAGGGTGGGGATGCCGTCCCGCAGCACGCCCTGCGCGGCCTGCTGACGCTCGCGCTTGCGCGCCGCGAGGCGGTCGTAGCGCTCGAGCTCCAAGTCGACGACGGACCACGCACCCTCGGGTCTCCGCGCGGGGCTGGTCTGCAGCAAGCGGCCAGGGATCTGGCGGGACTCGGTGAGCAAGAACAGGCAGATCTGTGCGACGTGGGTGCCGGTGGTGATGTGCACCAGGTGGTCCACGTCCTCAGGCGCGAAGGGCAGGGTGCGCACGAGGTCATCTAAGGCGGCGAACACGCTCTCGAAGTCCCACGGGCTCTCTACCTCCCAAGGGTGCTCCACGATCTGCGTGCGCGGCGAGAGGGCGCGGATGTCGTCGAGGGCGGCGCTGGGCTTGGTCTGACGGCGGTTGCGGGACGAAGCCAGGATCACGTCGAAGCGCGCGACCTCCAGATCCGGCTGCTGGAAGATGGACACGCTCGGACGCCAGCGCTCCCAGCGATCGGGACGCACCCCCGCATCCATCTCGAGCCCGAGGAAGCCCAACACATGGACTGGACGCTTCGTCACGCGCAACCCCTATCCTATCCGCTAGTAATTTCCGCAGGGCGCCGGCGCTCGGATCGTGGCGTCTACCCAGTGTGCAGCGCGCAGAACGCCCGATCCGAGGTAGCTTGGCACGGCGCCTGCCTTGCTCGTCGTCGGAGGCAACATGACCGGACCCATCGAGATCACGGCGCCGGGCGCCGCAACCATCAAGGCCTGGACGCGCGGCGTCGCCGTGGATGAGGGTGCACTGCGCCAGCTCCACAACGTGGCCTCACTGCCCTTCGTCACCCCGCATGTGGCCGTGATGCCCGACGTGCACGTGGGCATCGGTGCCACCGTGGGATCGGTCGTTCCCACGAGCGGGGCGATCATCCCGGCCGCGGTCGGCGTCGACATCGGCTGCGGCATGATGGCCGTGCGCACGTCGCTCACCGCCTCCCAGCTCCCCGATGACCTCAAGGCCATCCGCCACGACATCGAGCGGAGCGTGCCTGTGGGTCGCACGGACCATGGCGGGCGCAACGACCGCGGCGCGTGGAAGCTGCTGCCCGAGCGGTCCGCGAGCGCGTGGAGCACCCTCGCCGGCGGCTACGCTCAGATCTGCGAGAAGCACCCCACGCTCGGAAAGGGCAACGACGCCAACCACCTGGGCACCCTCGGCACCGGGAACCACTTCATCGAGATCTGCCTCGACGAGGAGGATCGCGTGTGGGTGATGCTGCACTCGGGCTCACGGGGTGTGGGCAACCGCATCGGCACCTTCTTCATCGAGCTCGCGCGGGAAGACATGCGTGTGCACGTGCAGAACCTGCCCGACCGCGACCTGGCCTACTTCACCGAAGGCACCGAGCACTTCGACGACTACGTGACCGCTGTGGGCTGGGCCCAGCACTTCGCGCGTCTGAACCGTGAGGTGATGATGGAGAACGTGCTGCGCTCGCTCCGCTTCCGGCTCCCGCCCTTCGAGACGGGGGATCTCGCCGTGAACTGCCACCACAACTACGTGCAGAAGGAGACCCACTTCGGCGCAAGTGTGTACGTCACCCGGAAGGGTGCCGTGCGCGCAGGGCTCGGCGAGCTGGGGATCATCCCGGGCTCGATGGGTGCCAAGAGCTTCATCGTGCGCGGCCTGGGAAACCCCGAGTCGCTGTGCAGCTGCAGCCACGGTGCGGGTCGGCTCCTGTCACGCACGGCCACCAAGAACGCCTACACCCTGGAGGACCACGCCGAAGCCACCCGGCATGTGGAGTGCCGCAAGGATGCGGGTGTGCTCGACGAGACGCCCATGGCCTACAAGCCGATCGAGGCCGTGATGGCTGCGCAGTCGGACCTCGTGGAGATCGTGCACACGCTCCGCCAGGTCGTCTGCGTGAAGGGGTGAGCGATGATCCAGCTCGATGGTTCGTTGGGAGAGGGAGGCGGTCAGATCCTGCGGACGGCGCTCGCGCTGTCGGCCCTGACCGCCTCCCCGTTCGGGATCACCGGCATCCGTGCCGGTCGGGCGCGGCCGGGGCTCATGCGTCAGCACCTCGCTTCGGTGGAGGCGGCGCGCGACGTGTGCGGTGCCGACGTCGATGGCGGGTTCCTCGGCTCCACGTCGCTCAGGTTTCGGCCGGGTTCGGTGCGGTCGTGCGACCTCGTGGTGGACCTGCAGGGCGCCGGGAGCACCTCCTTGGTGCTGCACACCGTGCTGCCGCCGCTGCTTGCGGCCGATCGGCCGTCGTCGATCGTGCTGCGAGGAGGCACGCACAACCCTTCGGCACCACCCGCCCCCCACCTGGAGAGGGTGTTCGCGCCGTGGGTGCGGCGCTTAGGTGCAGGTCTGGAGGTGCAGGTGACTCGCCCGGGGTTCTACCCTGCGGGCGGGGGTGAGCTGCGCGTGAGCCTCACGCCGGGACGGCTCACGCCGCCGGTGGCGCTCACACGCGGAGGCGACGTCGCCATTCGGCCTGTGGCGCTCGTGTCGGCCATCCGTGCCTCGGTGGGCCAGCGGGAGGTGGCCGTCGTGCGGCGTGGCCTCGGACTGCGGGAGTCGGCAGGGGAGGTGCGATCGGTGGGGGATCCGCGCGGCCCCGGCAACGTCGTGTGGGTGGAGCTGGACTTCCCCACGGGGAACGAGGTGATGTCGGCGTTCGGCGAGCGTGGAGTGTCGGCCGAGGAGGTCGCGGACCGGGTGGTGCAGGAGGCACGTGCGTTCCTCGCCGAAGACGTGCCGGTGGGCGATCACACGGCGGACCAGCTCATCTTGCTGGCTGCGCTGGCTGGGGAAGGGGTGTTCCGCTCGCTGGAGCCGACCCTGCACGCACGGACCAACGCTGAGGTGATCGCTCGATTCCTGCCCGTGTCCACGCGCGTGAGGCAGGACGGCCGCACCTGGGTGACCGAGGTGGGACCTGCGTAGGCCTCACGGAGCCGTGAGCCAGCTCGCCGCGTCGAGGTCGTCCCGGGGCAGCCCGAACAGGTCGAGGGCCGTGGCGGCGATGTCCATGTGGTAGCTGGGCTGGGGCAGCACCACGCCCACGCCCCAGCCGGCCTGCACGATCGTGCGGTTCTCGGCGTTGGGGACGCCGTGGGAGTCGCCCTTTCCGCCGTGGTCGGTGGTGAGCAGCACCACCCAGTCGTAGGCGGCATCGGCGGTCACCGCGTCGAGCAGCGGGCCCGCGAGCCTGTCGATCTCTTCGATCGCAGCGAGGTAGTCGGGGTTGCTCGTCTCAAAGCCTGAGGTGTGACCGGCGTGGTCCACGTCGTCGAGGTGGAGAAACACCAGATCGTGCGCACCGGCCGTGATGAGCTCGGCGCCGCGATCGCTCACGCCCTGATCGGTGAGGTTGTGCTCCGCCAGCGCCACCCGGTCCCGGCCCACGAGGTGGAGCACGCCGTCCCAGTGCGCGACGACCGCGACGTCGTGGCCCGCCTCCTGGACGGTGACCGGGAAGGGCGGCCAGGCAGGGTCGAGCTGATCGAGGTGGTCATTGCTGAGCACGTCGTGGTCGTCCACCTCCACACCGGTGAGGATCGAGGCCCAGCCCGGCCCCGAGACCGCCACGCCGGTCTGGTGGATCTGGGCATCGAGGCGCAGGCCATCGGGCAGGAACAGGGCGTCGAGGTTGGGCGTGTCCGCCAGTCCGAACGCATCGCCACGAACGCCGTCCACGCCGATCACGAGGAGCCGACGCGGCAGCGCCTCGGGGTCGTCGGCCGGTGCTCCGCCGCATGCCACGAGCCCCATCGAGAGCATCCATCCGTACCGCACCTGCATGCTCGCTCCAGGGCGGTCCTGTCACGCGAACGGGCCTCGGTGTCGACGACTCGCGCCCGCCGTGCACGGCGGGGCTTGGCTGATCCGGGTACGAGGCTCTTGGGAGGAGACACGATGCCCGCCGCCGGTGCCCGTTGGAAAGCCGCCGTGCTCGAGGCCCTCCAGCGCTCCCTGCAGCAGGCGCTCGACACGGCGCTGCTGGGGGCCGAGCGTGCTCGCGACGAAGCCACCCACGCAGAGACACGCTCGGAGGGGAAGTACGACACGCGTGGACTCGAGGCCTCCTACCTGGCGGCTGGCCAAGGCGAGCGCGTGATGGAGCTGCGTCAGGCACTGGGAGGGCTGCACGGCGTGGCGCACGATGCGACGGCCGTGGGCTCGCTCGTGCGGGTGTCGGGCACCTGGTACTTCATGTTGCCCTCCGCCGGCGGAGCCTCGGTGACCGTGGAAGGGGTCGAGGTGCGCGTGCTCACACCACGATCGCCGTTGGGCGAGGTGCTGCTCGGGCTGTCACCTGGAGACATCGTGGAGCTCGCGGGTCGCAAGCTGGCGGTGGACGACCTGCTCTAAGGCAGGCCGTCGTGCTCACCAGAGGTCGACGTCGACCTCGACGATGCAGCCCTTGCCGACCGCCACGCGCCCGGCGTACATCGCGGCCTCGGGCAGGAGAAGCTCGAAGAAGAACCGGGCCGTGGCGAGCTTGTCGCGACGGACGGGATCCTCGGCGGGTCGGGTGACCACGTGGGCGGCCTGCTTGAGCCACACGAACCCGAGCGTGACCAGGGCGAACTGGTTGAGGTAAGCGCTGGCGACAGCGCCGACGGTCTCGGCGTCTTGCATGCCAGCAGCAGCGAGCGCCATCGTGGTGTCGTTGAGGCGCTTGCTCTCGATCTTGAGCGCCTCCCGGAAGGGTGCCAGCTCGGCGTGGTCCTTGGTGGCACGCAGCAACTCTCCGACCTCGCTCGCAAAGCGCTGCATGGGCCGACCGCCGTGCATCGGGAGCTTGCGGCCCACGAGGTCGAGCGCCTGAATGTGGTTGGTGCCCTCGTAGATCATCGCGATGCGCAGATCGCGCAGGTACTGCTCCACCGGCCAGTCTTGCGTGAACCCGGCACCGCCCATGCTCTGCATGGCTTCGCTCGTGTTGAGGAAGCCCCGCTCGGAGCCGTAGGACTTGATGATCGGCGTGAGCAGCGCGACGAGATCGGAGGCCGCGGTCTTCAGCTCCACATCGTCGCTGTGGTGCATCACGTCGTAGCTCACGCCCATCCACGCCACGAGGCCGCGCAGACCCTCGGTGGTAGCCTTCACCGTGAGGAGCTGACGACGGACGTCGGGGTGCACGAGGATGTTGTCGGCAGGCTGGTCACGCTGCTGACGGGCCGGGTTGAGCGAGCGCCCCTGGGCACGATCCTTGGCGAACGCCAGAGCGGCCTGGAATGCTGCCTCCCCCAGCGCCACGCCCTCCATGCCCACCTGAAGACGCGCGGCGTTCATCATCGTGAACATGCACTTCATGCCGTTGTGCGGCTCGCCCACAAGCCAGCCCTTCGCTTCATCGAGCGAGATCACGCACGTCGGGGAAGCGTGAATGCCCATCTTGTGGTCGGTGCCGGTGCAGAAGACGCGGTTGCGGGAGCCGTCCGGCAGGAACTTCGGCACCAGGAACGTGGAGATGCCCTTGATGCCGAGCGGCGCGTCGGGAAGGCGCGCGAGCACGAGGTGCAGGATGTTCTCGGTGAGATCGTGCTCCCCGAACGAGATCCAGATCTTGGTGCCGCTCAGGCGGTAGCCATCCCCATCAGGCGTGGCGGTGGTGGCCACGAGGCCCAGATCGCTACCCGCCTGGGGCTCGGTGAGGCACATCGTGCCCGACCACTTTCCGGAGATGAGCTGGGGAAGCGTCTCGGCCTTCTGCTGCTCGGTGCCGTGAGCCACCATCGCCTCGATGAACCCGCCCGAGAGGCCCGAGCACATCGACAGGCTCTTGTTGCACGCCGCCAGGACCTCGCCGGCGAACAGGCTCAGGCAGAACGGAGCGCCCATGCCGCCAAACTCAGGCTCGCAGGCCAGCGCGACGAAGCCGTTCTCGACGAGGCCGTCGTAGGCCTCCTTGAAGCCATCCGGCAGCCCCACGCTGTGGGTTTCAGCGTGGAAGGTGACGCCCTCGAGGTCGCCCTTGCGGTTGAGCGGCGCGATCTGCGCGACCATGTAGTCGGCGAGGGCACCGACCAAGCTCATCCCGGTGTCGAGGTCGTACTCGGCGAAGCCCGGCAAGCTGTGGACCCGTCCAGCGTAGTCGAACACGTCAAGCTGGAAACGGATGTCGTTGAGGGGCGCGGTGTAGGTCTGCATCGGGTGCTCCTGAGGTCAGCCGACCTACCGCACGGCGCGTGCCGCGTCCGGTCGGAATCGGTCGAGATCCTCGTGCTGCACGATCAACGCCGAGACGGCGGCCAGGGCACCAGGACCTGCGTGCGAGAACGGTAGGCTTGATACGCCGGATCCTGGCCCCAGCGCTTCTCGGCCGACGCCTCGAGCAACGGAATGCCGCTGCCGGCGACCAGCAGCACCGTGACGAAGACCGGGGAGAGCACGGCCAGCCACTGAAGGCCCACAAGCTGCGGGCTTGCGATCACGAACACACCCACCCAGAGGAGGATCTCGCCGAAGTAGTTGGGGTGGCGGGACCACGACCACAGGCCGTGCTGGATGAACGCTCCGTCGTTGGCGGGATCGGAACGGAAGGCCCACTTCTGCGCGTCCGCCACGACCTCCAGTCCGAAGCCTAGGGCCCACATCGCCAGGCCCAGCACCTCCAGCGCCCCAAGGCCCGGTGCTGGGTTCAGCAGCACGATCCACACAGGCAGCGGTGTGAGGAAGACCCACAGGCCCTGGAGCGTCCACGCCACGAAGAACTGGCTAGGACGCACCTTGAGCTGGTCGAACCGACGATCCCTTCCCGTGCGATGCACCCGCCAAGCCAGGTAAGCGCCCAAGCGAACAGCCCAAACGGCCACGCAGGTCGCCAGCACGCTGCCTCGCAGGGAAGGCGAGGGGGCCAGGGTCAGGCCTACGCCGAGCAGCGAGAGGTACGAGAGGCTGCCCACCAGGTCGTAGAACCTCTCAGTGCGCGCGATCGCCGCAGGCACGAACGCGATCCACTGCAGGCCCAGTGCCACAGCCGCGAGGACCAGCAGCGGAGCGCCTCCGATGGGCCACGCCAGACCCACGAGGACGGCGATGACCGTCCCCGCCACGCCAACGGCCCGCACCATGTGCCCCTCCAGTCGGCGCAGAAGACCACAGGAGGGCAAGGAGCGCGTGTCCGAAAGGGTCTACGGCAGCAGGAAGCTGGTCAGGTGCTGCACCACGTCGTCCACGCTGGAGTTGCGGGCGAGGCGCCGAGGGGCGTCGAATCGCACTGAGAGATCCACGCCGCGGGCGGTTCGCCGGAGGCCCTTCTTGCTGAAGGCTTGGTCGAAGCCAGCGAGGCGAACGGGCACCACCAGCGGGTCATGCTCAAGGATGATGTGGGCGGTGCCCTTCCGAACCGGCGCTCCCGGTGCCGTGGTGCCCTGGGGAAAGGTGATCAGCCAGCCCTTACGGAGCGCTGTGGCGATGCGGTCGACATCTCCGGGATCGACGGCTCGCTGGACGTCCCGGTCGCCCTCACGCCAGGTGCGGCGGATGGGCACGGCACCCGTGTAGTTGAACAGCTTGGGCACGAGGCCACGGTTGTTGAGGGTCTCCGAGGCGGCGACAAAGCCGACGTCGAGGTTCGCGCGAAACCCATCCCACGGCACGCACTTCGGGCTCGCGATGGCTTGGTGAATCGCGAGCACGTCGATGTAGTAGGTGAGGTGGTTGGAGACGAACAGCACGCCGGTCTTGGGGAGACCCTGCAGATGTTCGCGGCCCTCAAACGTGATGGAGTTGAAGCCGTTGAACCGCGCCCAGTCGTAGACGCCGAGAGCGCCGAACAGCAGTCGCTTGAGGGGCCGCATGGGGACCCCTCCTTTGGGGCGGAACGGCATTATCGCCGCCGCGGCTCCCCGTCATGCCGGCCGTTCGGTCCCGGGTTGTTGGCATTGTCCCGCCGGTTGGGCGGGGGCGCTACAGCACGGCCATGTGGAAAGCATGGATCGAACAGGCAGGAACCTACGGCATCCCACCGTGGGTTCCGCCGATGGCGGTCGTGGTTGTCGGCGTGGTGCTGTTCAACGCGGTGCTTCGGGGGCTGCTCAAGCGCGCGGTGCGTCTGGCATCCTTCACGGCGACGGGCTGGGACGACGCCCTGCTCGCCGCCGCTGTGCGACCTCTCCGGTGGGCTGTGTGGGTGCTGGCCCTCGGCGCGATGGCCAGGGTGCCGGACAGTCCACTGCCCGAGACCTGGTCGGACACTGTGCTCCTCTGGCGCACCATTGGCCTGGTAGGGTGCGCGACGTGGCTCGCTGTGGGCGCGGCGGGAAGGCTCGGCGGCGCGTGGATCCTCCACGCGGGGGCATCAGGCCGGGAGGCCGACGCCACCACGGTCGATGCGGTGGTGAAGCTGCTGCGCCTGCTCGCTGTCGTGCTGGGGGCGCTCTCGGTGGCCAAAGCGATAGGCTGGGACCTCACGGGCTTGCTGGCGCTGGGTGGGGTCGGCGGGCTCGCGCTGGGCTTCGCGGCCAAGGACCTGCTGGCCAACTTCTTCGGCGGGCTCACGATCTACCTCGACCGTCCGTTCGTCGTCGGCGAGTGGATTCGTTCCCCCGACACCCAGATCGAGGGCACGGTGGAGCACATCAGCTGGCGCCACACGCGCGTGCGTGCGTTCAACAAGAACCCGATCTATGTGCCGAATGCGCTGTTCACCACCATCGTGGTCGAGAACCCGTCACGCATGACCCACCGACGAATCCAGGAGTCCGTGGGCCTCCGCTACGACGACTTCCACCAGGTGGAGGCCGTCGTAGACGCCATCCGCCAGATGCTGATGGAGCACGAGGGCATCGACCCCACCCAGACCTTGATCGTCAGCTTCGCGCGCTACGGTGTCAGCTCGCTCGACCTGTTCGTGCTGGCCTTCACCAAGACGGTGGACTGGGTGGAGTTTCACGCTGTGAGGCAGGACGTGCTCCTGCGCATCGGGCAGATCGTGGAAGCACAGGGGGCCCAGTTCGCGTTCCCCACCCAGACCGTCCACCTCGCAGCACCGCCCGAAGCATGAAGCTGCTGGTGGTTGGCGCAACCGGTCGGCTAGGCCGTGAGGTGGTCGACCTCGCCCTTCGTGCAGGCCACACCGTGAGGGCCTTGGCACGCAGCGCGGGAGCGGTGGACTGGCCGGAAGGTGTCACGGCTGTGCCGTGCGACGTGCTGGACGCGAAGGCTGTCCAGGCCGTCATGGAGGGTGTAGACGCCGTGATCGTGGCGCTCTCGATGGTGCGCGCGAGCGACTCCCCGTGGGCGCGCATCCTCACCCCCCTCGACCTGCACTTGCGCGCTGCCGAGACGCTCGTGGCGGCAGCCACACAGTCTGGAGTGCGCCGCTACGTCACGGTCTCCGCACACGGCGTCGGGGACTCCGCCAGCAGGGCAGGGAGGCTGTTCCTGGCGCTGGTGCGCAGCAGCAACATCGGGGTGGCGTACGCGGACCTTGCCCGCGCCGAGGAGATTGTGGCCGCTTCCGGGCTCGCGTGGACGGTGGTTCGTCCCACCCGGCTCACCCTCACCCCGCCCACGGGCAGATGGCGGGCTGATCCTCAGCTGGTGACGACGAGCTGGGACCGAATCCCAAGGGGCGATGTGGCCGCGTTCCTCGTGCGAGCGGTCGAAGAAGCGCTCCCCAAGCGTGAGCGCGTGTCGCTGAGCGGAGCGTAGAACAGCATCCCGCACGCACGCAGTGGGTCGCACGCAGATCACCGCCTTCTGGGCTACGGTGAGTGTGCGCGGTGCGCGCTGCGGGAGTCTGGGATGTGGTCACGGGGAGTGGGGTTCGGCGGTGCGATGCTGGTGAGCGGGGCGGCGTGGGCGGCCCCGTTTCTGCAGTCGGGCGCCATGGTGGTCGGTGTCCCCTCGTACGTCTCGGTCTACGTGGAGTCGGCTGGCTTGGTCACGCTGGTGGGCAGCGCCGGCGATGTTTCCCCCTACGCATGCCCACCCGGCCTTCGAGGCGGCTGCTTGGAGCTCTCCGACCCCGCCTACGTCCTCGGCCAGGTCACGATGTCCTCGCCGGGCTGGGTCACCTTCACGCTCACGCCCCCTCGTCGCCTGCGTGACACCACGGTCCACCTCCAGGTCACCGTGAGCGACGCCGCCGGCTACGACCTCTCGAACAAGACGGCCTGGCCCGTGCTCAGGCGCAACGTCGACACCGACGGCGACCTGCTGCTCAACAACGACGAGATCCTGTGGGGCACCGATCCCCTCTCCGAGGACTCCGACGGCGACATGGTGCTCGATGGCCACGAGGTGCTCTACTACGGCACGGACCCCATCAACTACGACACCGATGGTGGCGGCGTCGGAGATGGCGAGGAGCTGTTCTTCCAGGGCACCGATCCGCTCTACAACTACGATGACATCGACATCTACTCGCAGGACAGCGACGGCGACGGCCTCTACGACGGCGACGAACAGAACCGCTACTACACCGACCCGTGGAGCTGGGACACCGACGGCGACGGCCTGGGTGACGGGGACGAGGTGAGCCGCGGCACCGACCCCACGAACTCCGACACGGACGGTGGTGGCGTCAGCGACGGGGAGGAGGTCAACTACCAAGGAACCGACCCGCTCATCGGCTACGACGACATCGATCGTTACAGCCGGGACTCCGATGGCGACGGCCTGTACGATGGCCAGGAGGAAGACATCTACGGCACCAACCCCTGGAGCTGGGACACGGACGGCGATGGGCTCAGCGACTGGGACGACCTCTTCATCTACGGCACCAGCCCGACCTCCTACGACACGGATGGCGGCGGCCGCTCCGACGGCGAGGAGGTCTCGATGGGCTCGAACCCCAACGACTCCTCCGATGACGTGTGATCGTCGCGCTGTGTTGCGGGCCCTTGCCTGCGTTGCCTCCGGCGGGTTGCTCTAGGACTGCGGAGGTGACTGCATGACGTTGCCGGCGAGTGTCGAGGTCGTCGTCATTGGGGCAGGTCCTGCTGGTACGGCTGCGGCCGCCCTCCTTGAGCGAGCGGGACGCTCGGTGCTGATCGTCGAGAAGGAGCGGTTCCCGCGCTTCGTGATCGGCGAGAGCCTACTCCCGCGGAGCATGGAGACCCTCGAAGCAGCCGGCTTGCTGGAGGCCGTCGCAGCGCGCAACTACATCGTGAAGACCGGTGCCACCTTCCTGCGGGCGGGTGAGCGCTGCGCGTTCGACTTCTCGGAGGGTCACCACACTGGCTGGACCTGGACCTACCAGGTCCAGCGCGCCGACTTCGACCACACCCTCGCGCAGGCGTGCGAGGCGCGCGGCATCCCGATCGCCTGGGAGCACACGGTCACGGCCGTCCGGATGCCTGATGCTGGATACGACCCGGCTGGCGACGGGCAGGGGCCCGTTCTGCAGGTGAGCGGGCCGGAGGGTAGCGTTCACGAGGTGACGGCACGGTTCGTGGTGGACGCGAGCGGGTGGGGGAGGGTGCTCCCGCGTCTCCTGCAGCTCGAAGCCCCATCGGGCCAGCCCTACCGCCGCGCCGTGTTCGCACACGTCACGGGCGACGATCGTCCGGCAGGCACGGAAGGCGGACGGATCTGGGTGTGCCTGCATCCCCAAGGGGCGTGGATCTGGATCATCCCATTCGCCGATGGCACCACCTCGGTGGGGGTGGTGGGGTCGGACGCGTTCTGGGCGCAGCACCCGGGCACGCTGGATGAGGCGCTGCGGTCGGCTCTGGCGGGTGAGCCCAACGCGGCGGGACGTCTGCGTGACGTGGCGTCACTCTGGCCGGCCCGCCAACTCCAGGGCTACTCGTCCACGGTCTCTTCGGTTCACGGGCCCGGCTATGTGCTCGTCGGCAACGCGACCGAGTTCCTCGACCCCGTGTTCAGCTCAGGCGTCACCCTTGCGCTGGAGTCAGCGCGGCTCGCCTCGGGCGCGCTCGTGGATGCCCTAGGCGGTGCCGACGTGGACTGGGAGCAGCGCTACGCCCAGCCGCTGGCTGCAGGTGTGGACGTCTTTCGCACCTACGTGAACACGTGGTACGACGGCACCCTCCCGAGCATCTTCTTTGCGGGCGACACCCAGGGGACCCTCAAAGGGCAGATCTGCTCGGTGCTCGCGGGTTACGTCTGGGACGTCACCAACCCCTTCGTGACGCAGCACGCCCGACGCGTGCGCCAGACGGCACGCATCGTGGCACGCGCAGCCGCTACAGGTTGAAGTCGTAGCGGTACGAAGCAGGCAGCTCGTAGGTCGAGTCGTAGGTGGCCAGCGTGCGCAGCAGCCCCGATGCCATCGCGTACACCCAGCCGTGGATGTAGAGCGGCTTCCCGTTCGCCCAAGCGCGCTGCACGATCGACGTGTGGGTGAGGTTCTCGGCCTGCTCCATCACGTTGAGCTCCACCAGCCGATCGAAACGCGCCGCCTCGTCGGGGATGCCGGCCAGCTCGGCGTTGTGTCGATGGCGCACATCCTTGATGTTGCGGATCCACTTGTTGATCATCCCCAGGCTGGCCTGGCCCATGGCGGCCTTCACGCCGCCGCAGCCGTAGTGCCCGCAGATGATGATGTGCTTCACGTTGAGCGCGTTGACCGCGTACTCCAGCACGCTCATCAGGTTGAGGTCGGTGTGGATGACCAGGTTCGCCACGTTGCGGGCAACAAACAGCTCGCCCGGGTTGCTGCCCGTGATCTCGTTGGGCGGCACGCGCGAGTCGGAGCACCCGATCCACAAGAAGGTCGGGGTTTGGTCGCGGGCCATCTCGATGAAGTAGTCGGGGTTGATCTGGGCCCGCTCTTTGGCCCAGGCCTTGTTCTCGAGGAGAAGGCGGCGAACGTCATCCATGAACCACTTCCTTAAAGTAGGGGCTGAGGGCGAGGGG
>CAYNFK010000016.1:0-63027 GCA_964396405.1 uncultured Enterobacteriaceae bacterium | reverse complement strand
CGATGCGGTAGACTTCAGACGGTTCTCAACCGTCCACGGGATCGGATCAGGCCCAACCCCGAGCAGGACCAAGTTGGGTCGGCCTCGCATGTTGCCAGTACCGAAGGGCTCGGGACCGCTACGATTGTACCGGTGCTTTACGCCGTCAATCCCTCGTCGCCCGCCAGAGCGGAGTGGGTCGGTGGGCTGGTCGCCCAGTTGCGGAAGGTGCACGGCGTCAACGCGGTTGAATGGGACACCGCGGTCCCCTTCGGTGCTGATCTGACGACGTTCATGGAGGCAGCCACGACAGATTCCGCCTGGATTCTGGCGGTATGCACTCCCGACTACAAGGCACGGTTTGACATGCGCAAGGGCGGTGTCGGCTTTGAAGGACGTCTGCTTGCCAACCGGCTCGCCAGCGAGGGGGCGGGCACAGTCATCCCCATCCTACGAGAGGGAGAAATTGCCACCGCGATCCCGAAAGCGTTCAGCGGCCTTCGAGCAATTGACCTCCGCAATGGTGTCGACCAGCGGAGGCAGATTCTGAGGTTGGCCCAACTCATGACGGGCGCTTCACCTGCACACGTCAACCTGGGACCGTCGGCAGACGTGCGTGTCGTATGGGTCGTCAACGGCCATCCCGAGGCGGAAGTTTTCCGGTGGGACGACGTCCTCGAAGACGGGAAACTCGCGCATGACGACATCGGGACGGTACCTCTGGACGTGTGGTCGTCGGGTCGCGCTCTACGGTGGCGGGACAGGTCATGGCTGGTCGAGGTTCCCGAACCGCCGTGGGCGAGTTCTGGAACCCTACTCTACAGGCACGAGCATCCCGAGCAACCGTATATTACGGCCTTTCGAGCGAAGGATCCCCCCGTGCCACTCACGTTCGGCGGAACTGTCGAGTTGAGCGAACGCGACATGTTGCTTGCCCAAAACGCGCACCTGCGTCGCCACTGGGTGCCACGGCGCCACAGCGCCGGTGGGCCAACCGCCGGACGGTTCAACCAGATCGCGTCGGATGAAGATCTGCGGTGGATGGACCACATGCACCCCAGTTTTCGGCCCTGTGTCAATGCCGGGTTGGCCATGCGTCGGCGCAGTTCAGAGGAGGAGGTCGCGGCGTCCCTGACTGCATTCGGGGTCAAGGCGCCCACACGGTCAAAGGGGGCGACGCAAGCGGCACGCTCGCAGGCCGACCCGTTGCCCATCGCGCTGCGGATGCTCAGGCAAATTCGCGACGAACTCGGCCTGTCCGCAATCCGGCTTGGCGACCTTCAGGCCTATGTCGATGCGGAAACCGATCTCGACCTGCATGGCGCTTGGATGTTGGTGCAGACTATAAAGATTTGCGGGCTACACATCTCCGATCCGCGAGAACACTTCCCAGACCGAGTCCGGGCAAGCGAGGTCGTAGTGGTGCGCGTCCCGGATGAAGGGGATCGGTGATCCAGCATGGACTCGGCTACGGCATGCTGCGGCGGAGTTCTGGCCTTGCCGGTGAGCGAAGCGACACCCGCTTCGCATCCCTTTAGTATCGCAGCGCTCCACTTCGGTTGCAGGAAGGTGAGCCGACAGTCCGTGCGGCATCTGTGCCTCCACGATCCGTACAGGCACTAGGGATCCGAGGGATCAACGGGATTCGATATCATCCGACATAATGGTTCGATCAGGTGGTCGCGAGTTAGACGCTACCATGAGGCGGATTTAGCCAATCCGCTGGTCCACTCTCTCGTATCCAGTATAGAAAAAACCAGCTCCATATGAAGTATCGTGACCGGGAGCGTGGAACTGACCGACCTCGTAGTTGCACATTGTGATCCCCGGTCTGGATGTGCGCCACAAGCGCAAGTTCGAAATCTCAGTCCCGGTGGCGCCGAGGTTGCGCAACTCCTTTTCGAACGCGTTATTCAGGGGCCCAAACGCCGACGACGCAAGGGCGAAACGCCGCGGGAACCAACGCAGCAGGAAAGCGCGCTCCCGCGGGTGCCGCATCAGCCAAGCGGACGCCTTGTAGTACAAGCTCGGCGTAGCGACATCCGGAGCGATAATTGTCGACGCTCGATTAACCAGCAGCACGCGAATATATGCCTGCTTGGCGAGTTGTGTCCCGACATCCTCCGCGCCTTGAGGGTTGCCGTCAAACATGGGAACAACCACAACCTGGGCGTCATTAAAGGTCAGATCTCTGGCCGCGAAACGAATGTCATAGCAAACCAACACTCGAATACATATATTTACCAAAATTCCATCTCGATCCTTGACGTCGAGAAATAGGTCGAGACCCGGCGTGCCTGCCTGAAGCGGTCTACGGGTGAGAATGCTGTCGTACGGCGAAAGACGGCCTTTTTCGACTGTCATAGCGACATAACCTTGCGTCGTGTTCGCGGGGGCAATCACCGTACCGACAAGACGTCCGTTATCTTCGTACGTACCGCACACCGTCGATGCCCCGAGCTCGCGGGCCCATTTAATGGCGAATTCACGTACGCATTCGCACTCCGCGTATTCTGGCATGATTACGAGTTGTGGAGGCGCATCCTTCCTAAAAAACTCATCGGCTTCCGCCATTGTCCGACGTAGGAGATCGTCCTCCAGAGCGCGGTTCCCTTGCATTGTAAAGTCGATATGGCAGCTTGCCACCCGAAGCGAAATGCTAGCGGGAACGCGAATCATGGGGCGCCATCACTCACGCGCGCAGACACGTGAATGCTCCGGAGGTAGTGTCCGTCCGAGTAGTCGACTACAGTGTTTCCGAGACGAACCTCTATCCGCGCTCGATAGATCGCGCCCGATGCGAAGGTTTCGGCACCCGGAACAAACAACCCAGTCCTCAGCATGTCTGCCGACAACCGGAAAGTCGTATCAAGCAAAGTAGCGCCTACCTTGTCTACGATCATGACTGAAAGTGAGGGTTCGTTCGCCTGAACGTACATGGAGCCCAGAGCCCCGACAGCGAATGTCACCATCAAACGTTCCCGGGTGCCGCCTTCGAACCAGCGGATTTCGTTGTCCTTGATGCGAATGAGGTCCTGGCGAATCCTGAATGAGAAACTCGGCGCAAGGTCGAACCCGATGGCTGGATAGCCTAATTGCCTCAGTACTAACTCATCGCCTTTCGAAGATGCCGATGTGAAGGCTGGGTCATCTTCGACTTCGTGGCCCGTTCCTAGAACCGTAAAAGTGGGCCAAAGACAGTTCGCATCGACCGCGTAGGCCCAGGGAAGGTCGTGAGTCCACAGCGCGCTGCCGCGATACCAATGTGCTCGATTGAGCGACGCGTCCGCGCCGACGATGGAAATCGTGTGTTCTATTGCCGCGCGAAGAACACCTGGATTGCGAAGTGATATTTCGCGAACGGTGCGATTTTCAGTTATCGGCGGGCCGGTGCGGCCGGGTCGAGTCAAGGTCCTAGTTTCATCGAACTCACCAATGAAGCCGTCACTGAAAAGCTCTACGATCACGTTATCCTGTAGCCAGGCCGGAACCCCGAATGTTCGCCTGACGGATAGGCCCAGAGCTGGAAGGCCCAGTTCGAAGACGTTCCGCAAGAATGCCTCAAGGACGTCCTCGTTCTGTCCAAGTTCGTGTGCCACCTCGGAAAACCTTGGCATCCAACCTCCGCGCGCTGCGCGGATAACCCGTCGCCCGACGACATCACTGTCGCGGTGCCCTCCTCACCCCGTCACCGTCGCCGCACGCGCACAAGCTACGGACATCGCACCGGCACGCCGATGCACGGCGCGCTGTTCCATCGGCAGCGCGAACGTCACTCGCTCGATGGTGCGTCCCCAGTTGCGAACGTCGCACCGCAGCCTCCTCTGTCGCGAGTGCTGGCGGGCATTTCGGTTCGCATGCGGGTCTTGTTGCTGTTCCGCATGAAGCGGCGGAGGGGCGACAAAGGCACTGGTCCGGCTGCCGGCCCGCGCTTCGACCTCGCAGGCCACGTTTCTCGTCGAGGGCAACGTGGTGGAGGGCCGGTGGGAGCGACTCCAGCCGACTCAGCTGCCGTGCAGGCGGCGGGTGTACGCACCGTGGGCGCGAAGCGCTGGGCACAGATCCCGGGCACACTTCCCGAGGACGCCCGCCACCATTACGTCTCCGCCCTACGTGCAGTAGGCTCGCCTGGGCCCCCCACCGCATACGACGCGATGACCTCAACTCCCCAAGCCAGCAGGCGATCGGGCCCTGCAGCTCAGGGCACGAAGGCTCGCGCGACCTGCAGGTGGGGTCCGAGGAACGCCGCCAGATCCGCGACGACCTCGGGCAGCGTCGCGGCTCCCGGAGCCCGCGACTTCCGAACCCAGGCGTTCCACTGGGTCTGCTTAGTCGCGTCGAGGGCGAAACGCTCGGTGAGCGCGACCGGAAGCCCCTCCGGGACGGGCGTCGCGCGGCGTGCGAACGTGGCCCGGATCGCGCGACCGAGCTCGGGCCCGAACGTGAACCGCTGCGACAGCAGCCGGATGTCGTAGAAGTCCTTCATGCGGCTGTTGGCGAGGTCGAGCACGACCATCGCCTCGACCGCCGTCGCACAGACGGAGCGGAAGGTGTCGATCATGGCAGGGACGTCCGGCTCGCCACGACCGAGCAGGTCGATGTCCCGCGTCGCCCGATGGGGCCGACCGAACCAGACCGTGAACAGCGTCGCGCCCTTGAGGACGAAGTCCTGGCCGCTCGGCGACTGCGCGAGCCGGTACAGGAGGCGCTCGTTCGCATACCGGATCATCACGTCCTGGCCGACGTCACTCGTCGACCGCGCGTGGTTCACCAGCCGGGCATGGACGGAGGCGGCGAGGCTCACGACATCGCCTCCAGGTAGGGGCGCATCACCCGCTCGACGCCGAGGTGCTCGGCCATGTGGCGCAGCTCGGCGCGGCCGCTCCTGTGTCGGTCGAGGAAGTCGCGCAGCGCGGCGAGGGCGACGTCGAGGCCGATCCGGTTGCGGTGCTTGAACACCTCGGCCACGGTGCGGGCAGGCGAGGTGACCCGCACCTCTGCGCCATCGACGGCGTGCCGATCGATGCCTTCCGAGAGGAGTTCGGGCGTCGTCCAGGAGACGCGGAGGGGCGGATGGTCCAGCTGTGGTCGCCGCGCACCGCGCGGCAGCAGGATCCACACCTCGTGGGGGCTCTCGGTCGTCAGCTCGTGGAATCGCAGGGCCGAGAGCAGGGCGACGACGGCACGAGGGACACGTAGCGAGACCGCCGCAAGCTCGTCGTTCGCTCCCCCAGCGCGATCGGGTAGCGCGTACAGGCCCCGACCGACGTGGTGGATCTCCTGATCCGCGACCATGCGGGAGAGGGTCGCTCGCGGAATGCCCTGCTCGACGAGCTCGCGTGAGCGCATCACCCCGCGGGTTACGAGGAGGCGCAGGGCCTGGGTTCGGGCGGTTTCGGAATGCATGCGAATGACAGCATGTATATGCACTTCGGAGCGACGTTGCCACCCGGGCCGGCGTGACCACTTCCCATCGATCCGTGACCACCGCCCACCGATCTCCCCGCGCCTATCTACCTCGGCGTGACGCTCACCCGCGGTACCTGTAGAACGTGCCGGATGGGTACTGCGGCATCGGTGGGACGGCCGTGAGCTGTCCCATCGGGACGGGCACCTCGCCTCGGGAGCCGGTCTTCTACGATGGTGGTGGGGTGTGCGGCGCGAGGGATGGAGTCGTTCACGTTCCACGGGCAGCGGCTGCGGATGACCGACGCGTACCTGCGGCCGACCGTCTCCGACCTGCGGGCTGCGCTGCTGAAGATCCGGTCGCGGGGCTGTCGGTCACCTCTGGCTCGTCCAAGGGGTCGGTGGCGCCACTGGATAAGTATAGCTACACTTATGGATAAGTGAAGCACACCTTGTCCAAGCGCCCGAGCGATTCCGTCACCGAGGTGGTCGCGCGCCTGGGAGGCACCGCGCGCACGCGCGACGTCCTCGCGGCGGACGTGCATCCGCGCGACCTGTACGCGGCGAGGGACCGGGGCGACGTCGTCGAGGTCGCACCGGGTGTGTTCCGACTGGCCGAGCTCCCGCTCGTGGAGCCGGACCTGATCGCGGTCGCTGTGAGGATGCCGAAGGCGGTGCTGTGCACCATCACGGCGCTGAACCTGCATGGTCTCACTCTGGAGATCCCGCGCGCCGTGCACGTCGCCCTGCCGCGAGGTGTGCACCCCACGCGACTCACCTACCCGCCGCTGGAGGTCTACCACTTCTCGGCGGCGAGCTACGCCGCGGGCGTCGAGGACCGTCAGGTGGATGGTGTGCATGTGCGTCTCACGACGCCGGCGAAGTCGGTTGCGGACATGTTCAAGTTCCGGAGCCGGGTAGGCCTGGAGGCGGCGCTCGATGCGCTGCGGCAGACGCTTCGGCGTCGAGCGGCGACACCCGGGGAGATCGACAAGATGGCGAGGGCGTGCCGCGTGCAGGCGATCGTTCGTCCCTACCTGGAGGCGCTCGCATGACCGACCGCAAGCTCACCAACGTGGCCGCGTCCGTCCGACAGCTGTCGGCGATCGCCTGAAACCGCCCCAATGCGGTGCCCTCCGATGCCGCGCACAACTCGCGGACATCGCTACGGACGTCATGGTCAGGCGATGGGCAGGAGCCGACGCGGCACGGACGATCTCTCTCGAAGCGCGGACGTCGCGGGGACAGCTTCTGGACGGCGGCGCAGGGGGGGGCGATGCCAGCCGACAGGGTCTCTCGCAAAGACGCAAAGACGCAAAGATCGGGAACGTGAGCGAGCATGACCCGCCGTTCCCGCCACAAGCTCCGCCTGCTCACGTCGGACCGCCCCACGCCGGGAACGCCGTCACCCGCGTCGCGCCCGGCCACGACCACTGTGGCATGGTGCCGTTGCGTCTTTGCGTCTTTGCGTGATCCAACTTCCCTCCGCCGACGTTGGCCAGCTCGAAGGATCCGCCGACAGCGTCGACCGTGGCGCCAGGAGCGTCGAGGGCGCTCCGCCATTTCGGACAGATAGTGGCCGCCCCGCCCCCTTGGACGACCGCCGCACCGCCAGGGAAACCGCCGCACGCCACAAGCCGCTCGCGCATCGCGCTGTACCGTTGCCGCGCCCCTCGGGATTTCGCCGCAAGCGCTTGGACCGCCGCCGCAGGCCTGGGACTTTTTCCGCACGCCGAAACGGGCCGCCCAACCGCCTTCGCAGGTCGACCCGACCCCCTCCTCAGGTTGAGCCGACCCCCTCCTCAGGTCGAGCCGACCCTCGCGCGATCGGCGCGCGGAGGTTGGCGTTGGCGTTCACGTCGTAGAACACGCGCTCGCCGCCTGACTCCAGCGGGTCGCACGTGACCGCGGGCGGGTGGCTTCCGCTCGCCTCGCGCGTTCGCCTTCGCCGCCCACGCTACGCCCGGAGCGCGTACAACAGCGTCTGCCCGGACATGTACAGGATGGCCAGGGAGCCCGGGGTCCATAGCGCCGCGCGCGTGTCGTGCGTCCTCGCCGTGAAGTAGGCGAAGAAGTGGAGCAGGCGGGTGGCGACGTACCCGTAGTACACAACCTGGGCGACAACGAGCGACGGCTCCGTGAACACGAAGAGCAGCCCGGCGAAGAGGAAGAAGGGGATGTTTTCTAGGTCGTTCATGTGGATTCGGCGGATGCGCTCGACCGACTCGCTCGGCGCGGTCTGACCGGGTCGCGGGTTGGGGTTGAGGAAGGTCCGCTTGGCATCCTCGGGCGACCGGAAGCCCTCGCGCAGCTGCATCATGCGGATCACGGTGAGCCACGACATGCTCACCGCCTTCAGGACCATGAGCGTGGCTGCCACCACGTAGGAGGCGAACACCGGATTCTGGAGGGTCAGCGTTTCCATGGGAGGCTCCTGCAGTTCGACGCGTGGATCCCGAAGCGCGGAGGGCGGCGGGCCCAGCCGCTGCACACGGGAGTGCCCGGACTCTCTACCACAAAAATCGACCGACGGTCAATTTATGAACCCATGGACGTTTTCTGCCCACGGCGCTAGGTGGACGCCATGCCCCGCTCCCCGAGGAAGCCAGCGCCACAGTCCCCTCCCGCGCTGCCGGAGGAAGGGAACGAGATCCCGCGGGTCGCACGCCGGAATCGGCGACGGGAGCGGTCGCGCGCCGAGATCGTGGAGGCGGCGCGGGCGGTGCTGCTACGCGAGGGGATCTCGGGGACCACGCTCAGCATGGTTGCGCGGGAGGTCGGCCTCACCAAGGCAGCGCTTTACTACTACTTCCCGTCCAAGGACGCGCTGCTCTTCGAGGTCGTGTACGGGATCTTCGCGCTCCAAGCCCAGGCGGTGCACGACGCGGTGGAGCAGACCCAGAGCGGCGGCGACGCGCTGGGGGCGATCATCCGGCAGATGGTCCAGACGTTCACCCCGCGCATGGACGACTTCCGGTTGGCGTTCCTCCACGCTCAGGTCGCCGGGCCAGGCTCGGTGCAGGTCTTGGCCGAGCAACTTGCGCGGATCCGGCCGCTCAACGATCTGGCGTACGCGGGCGCAGCGGTGCGCCTTGCTCACGACGGCGCGCGCGCCCCCGGCCGCGCAGAGGTGGAGCCCCGCCTCATGGCGTTCCTGGCGGCGATGTCGGCGATCGGGCTCCTCACGATGAAGGGCATGGTCGAGAGCGCGGACGATCCGCTTCTCTACTCGGACGAGCAGCTCGTGGAGGGGCTGGCGCGGATCTTCGCGGCGGCAACGCAGCCCTGAGCGACGTCGCGCGGGCGGGTTCTGGGGAAGTCGTCGGCCTCACCCAAGACGCTCTAGGAAGCGTTGCGGCCACCCAACGGCCGGACGGCGTGTTCGAGCTGCACGCGAACAGACACCGCGACAGCTCGACAGCTCCCAGCGATGTCCCCCCGATCAGCTCCGCGCCGCCGTCGCCTTCAACCAGTCCGCCACCCGGTCAAACGGATCGAACCCGTGCTCCCGCGCGATCGGCGCGCGGAGGTTGGAGTTGGCGTTCACGTCGTAGAACACGCGCTCGCCGCCCGACTCCAGGTACTCGATGCCGCCGATGTCGATCCCGCCGGCGCGCACGATCGCCTGGCCCTGTGCGACCGCCTCGGCCGGCACCTCCTTGAACGCGTAGAACTCCACGGGCGGCGGCGGAGCCACCTCGGGCAGCTCGCAGTGTCCTTCGCTCCCGTCGCCGGGGTTGCACACCTCGGAAGGGCACAGGTTGTAGCGGCCGTGCGTGACCACGCGCATCGCGTAGAGCAGCTCGCCCCCCAGCAGCTCCATCCGCACGATGCCGCGCTCCGGGTCGTGCTCGAAGTACTCCTGGAGCAACAGCACGCCGTCAGGCTCCCAGATGCCGCGGGTGGACTCCACGTGGTTGCGCAGCTCGTCGTAGGAGCCGAGCTTCACGATGCGCGCACCGCTCCCGCCTTGCTCGGGCTTGAGCAGCGCCGGCCACTTCCATGCGCGCTCCCCCGCGAGCTGGGTGCGGAGCGCATCGAGATCGTTGAACACGATCGAGCGCGGCGTGCGGATGCCGAGCCGCCCCAGCAGCGCCGACTGCGCGGCCTTCGAGAGCTCCAGCGCGAACGCGCGGTGGCCGTTGAGCACCGTGCGACCCGACGCCTCCAGCGTGCGGAGGTACGAGAGCGCGATCGGCACAGCGCGCAGGTTCCCGCGGACGTACGCGCTCGGGCTGGCCTGGTTGAACACCACGCGGGCCGGCGGGGCCTCGCCGGCGACGAAGGCCGCCTGCTTGAGGTCGAGCGTCTCGTAGCGCACGCCCTTGCGCTCGAGCGCGGCGAACAGGGGCTTCTGCCACTCGGGGTGCTCGAACAGCACCAACACATCGGCCTCGGTCATCGATCCTCCTCGCTCGGTCTTCGCTTCGGGGCCCGTCCATAACGCCGCGGGCGGCGGGCCAGCAGAACCCCTGCGGCTCGCCTCGTGCCCACCCTGGGTGGCACAGCCCTCTGGCGTAAGATAAAAAACTTTTCCTTGATGCGGACTGACGTCGATGACCAAGCAAACATGGGGCTTCTACGGTCGTCGTGACGAGCTTGCGCGGCTGTCCAACGTGCTGGGCCGCGGCCGTTGGTTCTTCGTCAAGGTGTCGGGTCGTCGTCGCATCGGCAAGACCACGCTGGTCCAGCAAGCCCTCCATCCCACCCAACGCGAGCGGGTCCTCTACATCCAGATTCCGGACTCCGATCCGGCTGGCGTCGTAAGCGCCGCTCGGGACTTCTTTCAGATGTTTGGGCTCGATGCCGACCTCCCCGTCGACCTACGCTCGCTCGCGACGCGGATCGGCGCGCTGTGCGAGGCCGGCTGGATCGTCGCGCTCGATGAGTTCCAATACTTCAACCGGAAGGTGCTGTTCGAGTTCACGTCGCAGCTTCAGTCCGAGGTCGATCGCCTCTCGGCGAAGGCCGACGAGGTCCCCGGCGGCTTGATCGTGTTGGGCTCGCTGTACACCGAGATGGCCGCGCTCCTCGAAGACCGCCACGCCCCGCTCTACAACCGGGTGACCGACACCATCGATCTCGGTCAGCTCGACATCGAGTCGGTGGTCGAGATCCTCACGGTACACGCCGAGGCATCACCGGAGCGGCTGCTGTTCTTGTGGAACCTGTTCGAAGGCGTCCCAAAGTTCTACCGCGACTGCTACGAGCAAGGGGTGCTCGACGCCGATCGGCGCGACCTGTTGCGCCAGATGTTCTTCAGCAGCAGCTCGCCACTCCGCACCGAAGCGGACAACTGGTTTCTCAAAGAACTGCGCGGCCGCTACGACCTGATCCTCAAGTACATCGCAACGCACCCCGGCTGCGGAAACGCCGAGATCCTGGCCCACGTGCAGTCCGTGGAGCCAGACAGCGCGAAGCAGGTGGGCGGATACCTCAAGATCCTCGACGAGCGCTACGGCATGGTGGAGCGCCTGCAGCCGATCTTCGCGAAGACCACCGCCCGAAGCGGACGGTTCTACATTCGCGACAACTTCCTACGCTCTTGGCTGGCGGCACTCGCGGTGCCCGTGGCCTCGACCAGCTTCAGGCCCGTCGACCTGCTCCTCAACCAAGCCGACGCACGCTTGGCCGACGCGGAGGGGCACGGTCTGGAGCGGCTCGTGGCCACCCTCTATGAGGAAAACAGCCGCAAGGGGGTCGGCGACTTTGCTCTCACCCGCGCCATCCGGGGATGGTGGGATCGCAACGACACCGAGATCGACCTCGTAGCCCTCGACGAAGACGGGCAGCGTCTCCGGCTCGGCTCTTGCAAGCGGTCGGCCGATCGACTCGTCAAAGACCTCGCTCGCTTCGACGGGCATGTCGAGCGCTTCCTCCTGGCTGCTCCGCGCTTTCAAACATGGACGCTAGAGAAGGTTGCGATCGCACCGACGCTCGACACGACCCATCGGCAAGCTTGCGCGGCTGCAGGCTACCTTCCTCAGGACCTTGGCGATCTCACCCGTGCACTCCGGTCGTAACGATGCGGGCCGCCCGTCCCGGGAGGAATGCCGCGCCGATTCACCACCCCGCAGTTGCCAGCCCCCAGCGCCAGCGGTAGGCCCGCAACCCCTCGCGGAGGGGACCCCAAGGGCGCATGAACTCCACGCTCGACGACCTCGCGTCGCTTCCGCTGTTCGGCGACTTCTCCCCTGCGGCGCTCGAGCGCCTCGCGGGGATCGTCGTGCGGCGCTTCGTCCCGGCCGGCGAGGTGGTGTTTCACGAAGGGGACGCCTCCACGGACCTGTTCTTCGTCGTGGCGGGACAGGTGGAGTTCTTGTTCGGAGGAACGGGCACACGCTCCTCGGGCGCGGGCGCTGACGCGGGCTCGATGTTCGGCGACATGGCTTTCCTCGACGACTCGCCCCGCTCCGCAACAGCCCGCGCCGCCGCCGACACCCAGCTGCTCTGCCTGCCCAAGCAGGCCCTGCGCGCCCAGTCCGACCGCGAGCTGGAGCTCGACCTCACCCGGCAGATCGCGAAGACGATCGGGGTCCGCCTGAAGGCCGAAAACGCCAACCGCGTCGCGCAGTACGAGCGGGACCGCGTGGCGCGGGAGCTGCAGCACCAGTTCGGGCAGTTCTTCGTGTACGTGCTGGGCTGTGCGGCCATCGGGATGATGGTCAACCACCTGCTGGCCACGCAGTTTCCGAACGTCGATGTCCACAACGACGTGTTCACCTGGAGCTACCTGGGCCTGCTCCTCGTGCCGAGCGCGCTCCTGGTGTGGAGCTGGAAGATCCCGCTGGATCGGGTGGGCGTGACGCTGACGGGGTGGCGGAAGTCCCTGTCGGAAGGGGCCGTGGTGTCGCTCGGGCTCTGCGCCGCCACCCTCGGACTTGTGGGGTTCGTGCGGGCCACGTCGATCCTGCCCATCCACGCTCCCGACGTCGCGATCCTGTACAAGCCCGAGTACCTTGTGCACTCCTACGCGCAGGAGTTCCTCGCGCGCGGGCTGCTCCAGGGCTCGCTCCAGCGCTTCTTCGACGACGGCCGCGGCACGAAGGCGGTGCTGATGAGCTCGGCGCTGTTTGCGCTCCTGCACATCCACTTCGGCTTCGCGGCGGTGGCGCTCACCTTCGTGAGCAGCGTGCCGCTGGGGCTGCTTTACCTCCGCCACCAGAACCTTCTCGGCGTCACCCTCGTGCACTGGATGCTGGGCGTGGTGGCCTTCCTCTCCGGGCTGCTCTGATGAACGCCGGCCCCGAGCGGACCCGCAACGTCGTGATCTTCTACAATGAAGCCGGCGGCGGGCATCGTGCGGCGGCCCAAGCCATCGAGGCCGTCCTGCAGGAGCGCGGCCACCGGGTCACCCTCGTCAACCCCGTGCAGGACCTGTTCGGACCCTACGACTGGTTCTCGCGCTGGACGCCCGGCAACATGGAGGTGTTCTACAACCGGGTGGTGCTGGCCCGCTCCTGGGGCGTCGTGGGCACCACGCTGTACTTCCTGTTCGCTTCGCTGAACCTGTGGGTGCACGGCCGCAAGGTCGTCGACGGGGGACGCCGCCTGTACGCGGAGCTGCAGCCCGACGCCGTGATCTCGGTGCTCTCGGGGGTCAACCACCTCTTCGCCGCGAGCGTGCGTCCCAACGAGCCCGGACCCGCGCTGGTGTTCGTCAACACCGACTTCCAGGAGACCTTCCCGTGGTCGTGGTTCCCGCGCACGGGGAACTACTACGCGATCACGGGCACGGAGAGGTCCTACCAGCAGGCGCTCCGCACGGTGGGTCGGCCGGAGCGGGTGTTCCGGACCTCGGGGATGCCCGTGCGCCCCTCGTTCTACACCTCCCGCGTTGCCGACGTCACCGCCGAGCGCGTGCGCCTCGGGCTCGACCCCGACCGGCTCACGGTGGCCGTGCTCTACGGGGGGTCGGGCTGCGACAGGATGCTGGAGATCGCGGCGTGGCTCGCGGAGGCCGATGCCCAAGCGATCTTCTTGTGCGGCAACAACCCGGCCCTGATCGCGCGCCTCGGGGCCATGAAGCTCCCCTACCCAAACCTGGTCGTGCCCTACACGAAGGACGTCCAGGCCTACTTCGACCTGGCCGACGCCGTGGTCGGTAAGGCCGGTCCCGGCTGCATCTCAGAGGCGCTGGTGCGCAAGCGCCCTGTGCTTGTGGATCGCGGGAGCGTGATGCCTCAGGAGCGCTACAACGCGCGGTGGGTGGTGGCCTCGGGCGTGGGCATCGATTTTGTGTCCAAGGCCACCTTCCTCAAGGCCGTGGCTGTGCTGCACAGCGCGGATGGGCGGGCGCGGCTGGCAGCGCAGGCCGAGCGCCACGAGAACCGCGCCATCTTCGAGATCCCGGAGATCGTGGAGGGGATCCTGACGAACCGCACATCGCACAGCACCGAAGACCGCATGTCGCACGTACGGTAGGCCGGCGTTCGCAGCATCGCGGTGGCAGGGCACCCACGGCGCGGCGGCTACCCCTGGCCCAGCCTTCAAGGCCCACAACCCCCGAGCTCCTCCTCCAGGATCTTCGCCACCACCTCGTGGCTCGCCGCACTCCAGTGCCCGCTGGCCTTGTCGGCGAGCGCGTCGGGCGGGGGCGCGAGCGCGTCGAAGCGCGCCCAGCCGTCCACACACACACCGGGATGGGATGCGCACCAGGGTTGATAGACCTGGTACGGTGACGACACGGGCGACCCACGCTCCCGCGCCTGCAGCAGCTCCGCGGGCGTGGGCACAAGGAGCAAGACGGGCCGCGCCCCCGACGCAACCACGTCCGTCAGCCACCGGTCCAGCAAGGCGTGCACAAGCCGCGTCTGTGCCCCCCGATCCAGGCGGGATGGGCCCCACCCGAACCGCTCGGCATAGAGGCGGCCCAGCTGCACGATCGCGGGGGTCCACAGCTCATGGGCGCGAAGCTCGCTGGGCGGGAGCAGCTCGCGCGGCAGCTGGCGCAGGTGGGGGTCCATCACGAACTGCGGCTTGGGGTAGAAGAAGAACGCTTCGCCGACACGCTCGAGGTCGAGGTCGAGGGCGAGCAGCACCACCGCATCGAACGGTGCCGCGCGGGCCTGTTGCTCGTAGCGCAGCACCATCTGGTCGAGGCCGTAGCCCGGCACACCAAAGTTCCAGACGTCCACCTCGGGGCGGCGGGCTTCGAGCACGCTGGCGAAGGTCTCCGAGGCCTCCACACCGAAACCCCAGGCGTAGGAGTCGCCCAGCAGGGCCAGATCGCACGACCGGGCATCGGACGCCAAGGGCACGCCGCGGAGGCCATGTTCGTCCACGCCGCTCTGGGTGCCGGCCACCCACCCGAGCTCCGGATCGAACACAACGTCCGAGTTGGTGTCGATCTCCTGCACGCTGCGGAAGGCTCGCTCGTAGGCCCAGCGCACCGCGCCGCACCGTCCCGCAGGCGAGGCACACAGCCGCTCCCGCATCGCAGGCGTGACCAGCGCGATCCTCACCGTGGCCTCCAGCACCACGAGCGGCATCAGCGCAACGGCAACACGGGCCAGACGTTTCGAGGCCCTCATCGGAGCGTGCCGGCGTGCCAGCTGTCCACGGGGGTGGTGCTCAGGTGAGCAGGTCGGTGATGGGGCCGGTGCCCGGCCCCCAAGGTGGCAACGGGACGCCCACCGCGGCGAGCGCGGTGAGGTGGAGGTCGAGGAGCGGCCGATCCGGGTAGTTCACGAACCGCCCAGGCGTGTGCGCACCCCCGCCCTTCCCGGCGAGGATCAACGGCAGATCCGTGGTCTTGTGCCAGTCGCCATCCGAGAGACCACTTCCAAACACGGCGACCGTGTGGTCCAGCAGGTTCCCATCGCCTTCTTCGAAGGTCTTGAGCACACGCAGCAGCTCCGCAAAGCGCGCCACCTCCCACGTCTCGATGGTGATGAGATCGCGGATCATGCGCTCGTTGTTCGCGTGATGCGAGAGCGCATGGTGCGCCCCCGGCACCCCCAGGAAGTCGTAGGTGGTTCCCGATCCACCGTTGCCCTGGGCGAACGAGACCACCCGGGTGAGATCGCAGGCAAAGGCCAGCGCGATCAGCTCGGAGAACGCGTCGGTGCGGGCCTCCCGGTCGTCGCCCGCCAGCGGATCCGCGCCACCCTCACAAGGCGCCTCCGAGCCGAGCAGCTCCAAGCGACGCTCCAGCTCCCGCACGCTGGTGAGGTAGCGGTCGAGGCGGCTCCGATCCTCGACCCCCAAGACAGGGAGCAGGTGCTCAGTCTCGTCGGCCACCACGTCGAGCACCGAGGTGCGCAGGGTCAGACGTCGGGCGCGTTCTTGTGCGGTTGCGGTGGCGTCAAAACCACCAAAGAGTCGGTTGAACAGCAGCTGCGGAGACACGACCATCGGGAGCGGCGTCTGGCTGTCGGCCCACGAGAGGTGCTGGCTGTAGGCGCAGGAGTAGTCGGGCCAGCAGAGGTCGTTGGCAGGCACCCCTTCGCACCCAATCTGCAAGGACGGGAAAGGGTTGTTGCGGCCCATGCGCTCCGCAGCGCGCTGGTCGACCGAGCGCCCGAGCGACACCGCCCCTGGCTGCGCCACCACGCCCGTGAGGAAGCCCGCCATCCCCACGCTGTGGGGCGCATCGTTGCGCGGGGCCTCCACGTTGTTGAGTCCACCGACGATCGTGAGATCCTGCCGATGGGGAGCCAGCGCCGCGAGCGTGGGAGACAGCGTGTAGGTGCTGCCGGTGCCAACGGGCCGAAAGCTGGGCATGTGCATGCCGTTGGGGCAGTACCACCACAGAAGCCGCAGGGGCGGTGCTTCGCTGGCTCGAGCCCCCCGCAGGAGCGACGGCAACCACGGCAGCGCCAACGTGGCGGCCGCACCCCCCAAGAACGCCCGCCGGGAGCTGCCGCGCCATCCCACACGATCGCTCATGGCCGGCTCCGATGCGCGCGGAACGCGGGGGTGAGCACGAGCGCCTCGATCGCATCGTCCAGCGTGCTGTTGGGCGCAGCGAGCGCGGCACCGACAGCTTCTACGGAGGCGTCATCGCCACCGGGGAGTCGCCCCATCGACCACGTAAACAGCTTCTCCGCCACGCAGGCGGGGAAAGCCGGGTCGTTGGCGAGCGCGTTCGCGATCTCGGGGATGCCGTTCGCCACGACGCCGCCGGGCAGGGTGGCGGTGGCCGAGATCGGCTGCCCCCCCTCCGAGTCGCGCCACGCGCCGATGCCGTCGAAGTGCTCGAAGCCCATACCAATCCCATCGATCGGAATGTGGCATCCCGAGCAGGCAGGGTGCGACGCGTGGGCTTCGAGACGTTCCTGGTTCGTGCCGGTCTCGGGCAGGCTGGGAACGTTGGGCGGAGGGGGATCGGGCGGATCGCACAGCAGCTTGTCGAGCACCCACACCCCGCGTCGGGTGGGCGAGCTGCGATCGGGCCCGGCGTTCATGGTGAGCAGCGCACCCGTGGCCAGGATTCCCGCGCGACCCTTCGACGCGAGGTCGACCTCCGTGGCGGCGGTGGGCTTGAGGCCGTAGTGCCGAGCCAGGCGCGGTGGAACGGTCGATCGTGTGGACACGAGCAGGCTTCGCAGGTCTCGACCTCCCCCCACCATCGACGCGGCCATCGCATCCACCTCGGCGCGCATGGCAGCGCGGAGCTCTTCGTCGAAGTCCGGGTACACGAAGGGGTCCGGCTGCACCGTGTCGAGGCGCTCGAGGTCGAGCCAGTCGGAGACAAACGCCGTGCTGAGCGCCGCCGCGCGCGGATCGGCCAGCATGCGCCGCACCTCGGCTCGCAGCACCTCACCACGCACGAGGGAGCCATCCGCCGCCTTGGCCAGGAGCGCCTCGTCGGGCAGGCTCACCCACACCGTGGCCGCCAGACGGTGGGCGAGCTCCCAGGCATCCAGGGGCCGCGACGCACCACGGTGCGGCTCCACCACGTACAGGAACCGCGGATGCGCCAGCACCGTGCGGAGTCCAACAGCGAGCGCCTCGTCGGGCGTGCCGCCTTCGGCGAGGATCCGCTCGGGCAACACCAGGAGCCGTGCGAGCTCCTCGTCGGTCAACGGACGACGAAACGCGCGGTCCGCGACGGACTCCACCACCTCGGCGATGCAGGCCGATGGGGCCTCATCGAGGTCGCAGGGAATGCGCGCCTCACGCGCTGGATTCGGCTCGGGCTCGGCCGGGCCCGAGATGGTGGCCGAGGACACCACGAGCCCCATCACCAGCACCATCGGATCCTGGGGACTCCAGTCGAGCGAGAGATCGTGCGTTCCGCGGCTGAGCACCACCTCCGCACCCACGGTGAGCGGCACCGCGGTGTCGGAGGGCACGAGGGGCCTCACGACCTGGTGAACGAGGCCCCCGTCCACGGACAGGTCGACCGACACATCCAGATCGGCATCCTTGGGCAGGAGCTGGACCTCGAAGGTGACGTGGTAGGTGCCGGCTTCTCCCACCGTGACCTGCCCGGTCCACCGATCGATGTTGGGCGGAAAGCGCACCGAGCCATCGGGCTCGGCCGTCAGCAGCTCGGACGGTGTGAGCGCGGCGTTCTCGAGGTGGAAAGCACCCGGACGGCGAAGCAGCTCCTTCACCACCGCCTCGCCCACCCGCTCGTAGGCCTCGAACAGCAGCGGCGTGATCTCCAGGCCCTCGATGGAGTTCGTGAACCCCTCGGTGTTGGCGTCGCCCGGAACCTCCAGGCTGTCGGGGACCTCCACACCGAGCAGGTCGCGCACCGCGCGCACATACCAGGTGCGGCTCACCCGACGAAGCTCCCAGTCATGCGTGCGACGAGGCGGCTCCTCCTCCGGGGCTTCGTGGACCTCCGGCGCGTCCCAGGCGGCTTCGGTGGACGCATCGACCGCAGGACCCGCGGCGTCCAGCAAGGTGCACGCGGTCATTCCCGGCAGCATCCAACGCAGCGCACGCATCCGACGGTCCAACGAGCGGCCCAGCACGAAGCCTCTCGTTCCCCCGAACGTATCCAAAGCCGCGGCGAACCGCTAGCTGCCACACTCCCCGAGGCCCTCCTCCAAGATCCTCGCCACCACCGCGTGGCTGGCCGCGCTCCAGTGCCCGCTGCTCGCGTCCTCCAGCTGATCGGGCGGGGGCGCGAGAGCGTCGAAGCGCTCCCACCCGTCCACACACACGCCGGGGTGGGCGGCGCACCAGGGCTGGTAGACCTGAGCCGCCGACCGCAGCGGCCTTCCGCCCGCACGGGCCAGCCGCAGCTCCGCCGGCGTGGGCACCAGAAGCAGCAGCGGACGGGCACCCAAGGCCTGCACGCCCGACAGCCACCGGTCCAGCAGCGCGTGGGTGAGCGCGAGGTGGGCAGGACTGTCGGGTCGCACCTCCTGCTGCGCGAAGCGCTCGGCGTAGAGCTGCGCGATCTGCACCACGGCGGGTCGGATCAGCTCCTGCCGACGCAGGTCCTCGGGTGCGGGCAAGCTGCGGGGCAGGAGTCGCAAGGTGGGGTCGAGCACGAACTGGGGCTTCGGGTAGAAGTAGAAGCCGTCGAGGATGCGGGGCAGGTCGAGGTCGAGCGCGAGCAGGACCACGACGTCGGGCTTCGCGCGTCCGCCCTCCCGCTCGAAGCGCAGCAGCATCTGGTCGAGGCCGTAGCCGGTCACCCCGAGGTTCCACACGTCGACGTCGTCGCGCGCTTGCTCAAGCTGGGTCGCGAAGGTCTCAGCAGCCGACACACCAAAGCCCCAGGCGAAGGAGTCGCCCATCAGCACCACGTCGCACGTGCGCGGCCCCGAGGTCAGCGGCACACCGCGTAGGCCGTGCTCGTCGACGTCGGTGCCCGCGGCGGCCACCCAGCCCAGCTCGGCGTCGAACGCGATGCCCCGCTCGGGGTCCAGCCCGGTGAGTGTGCGGAACGCACGCTCGTAGGCCCACTGGACCGCCCCCGATCGACCCGTGCACGACGGGGCAAGGCGCGCCCTCATCGACGGGCTGACCAGCGCGAGGCGCAGCAAAGCCTCCAGCAGCAGCAGCCACACGGCTGCGCGCAGCACGGGGGCGGTCCAACGTGGCGTTGCCATCCACCCTCCGCCGTCCGGACCGCCGCAGCCACGGCGGTTGGGCCTCTGTGGCGGGTAATGGTCCCCTCAGCCCCGAGCAACCCCGACCGAGACCCCGCGCCCCGCCACGTCGTCGGCTCGGCTAAGAGCGCGTCCATGCCACGCGCCGACTGCTACCGCTGCGCCCGACCGCTCACGCTGTGTGTGTGCCAGCGCATCACACCCCTCCCGAACCGCACGCGCATCCACGTGGTCCAGCACGCCCACGAGCGCCGCCACGCCAAGGGCACAGCGCGTCTCTTGCAGGCTGGGCTCAGCCAGGTCGACGTGCACGTGCTGTTCCCCGACCCTGCGACCGGTGCTGTGGCCGCTCTCGATCTGCCTGATGGAACGGGGCTGCTCTACCCCTCCCCCGACGCGATCGATCTGGACGACCTCGGTGACCACCCCGCTCCCACCGGTCTCGTGGTGCTCGACGGCACGTGGTCGCAGGCCCACAGGCTCTACCGCGACAACGCCTGGATCCGTGCGCGTCCGCACTACAAGCTCTCGCCCACCCAGCCCAGCCGCTACCGCATCCGTGAAGAGCCGCGCTTCGAGTGCCTCTCGTGCATCGAGGCCGTGGTGCTGGCGCTGCGTCGCCTGGAGCCCGATCTGCAAGGCCTGGACGCGCTCGACGCCTCCTTCGATGCGATGATCGACGCCCAGCTTGAAGCCGCCGCCCGTGCGGAGGCGAAGGGACGCGCCGCTCCCTCTCCGAAGGTCGTGCTCCCCAAACCCTCGCCGTTTCCGCGCCCCGAGCGGGTGGTCGTGGTGTACGCCGAACCCAGCCCAGCCCGACCCAAGCTGCGCAGTCCCAGCGACCTCGTGCAGCTCACCGCCGTGCGCTGGGACGGCGCCGTGTTCGACGCCGCCGTCGACCTCGGCCGCACCCTCGACGCCTTCGAGCGTGCCTTGCTCGGCCTCCCAGACGACTGGGCCGACGACGCCCCCGCCCTGCCGGACGTGCTCGCTCAGTTCGTGGCGTTTGCGGGCCCCGGCCCCCACCTCGCGGCCTGGAACCGCGGCACGCACCGGGTGCTCGCCCAGCTCGGCACCCAAGGCGCCTCCTGCACGTTCCTGAAGGGGGAGTGGGCCAACCGAACCCGGGGGCGGGTGCCCGACCTCGAAGACGTCGCAGCCACGCTGGACGCAGCCTCGAAGCGCCTCCGCGTGCGCGGTCGCGCGACCGAGCGCCTCGCGTGGGCCTGGGCGGTCGCGCAGCACCTGCACAACGCGGCGGGGACGGCTTGAGGCCGGAGCGTGCCGAGGTCGACGCCCTGCTGGACCTTCGGGAGCGCGTGCTGAGCCCCGGCGAGGGTCGGGCCGGTGCGCGGATGGGCCGCGACCACGCTCCGGGCACCCGGCACTGGGTGGTGCGGGACGAAGGCCGCGTGATCGCATGTGCCAGCGTGATGGTGCTGCACGGCCTCGTGCTGCGGGGAATGGCGGTCGACCCCACCCGGCAACGGCAGGGCATCGGGCGGCGCCTGCTGCTGCACATCCACGAGGAGGTGCGGGCACCCCTGTGGTGCAACGCCCGTCGCGATGCGGTGCTGTTCTACCAAGCCGCCGGCTGGATCCCCGAGGGTCCCACCTTCGACCTCGCCGCTGCCGGACCCCACCAGCGCATGACCTGGGCACCGTGAGCGGCGCCTACCGAGACGCCGCCCAGTGCAGGTAGAGGTCGAGGTGGGTCCAGCCGTCACCATCGGGGTCGTCGCCACCATCGGCCACCTGCGGGAGCGTGCCGTAAGCGAGCTCGAAGGTGTCGGGCATGCCGTCGCGGTCGGTGTCGACCACGGGTGAGCCGGTGTTCACCGCCGGCTGACCGCCCACCTCGCCGGTGTTGTCGATGATCTCGCCGCCGGAGCCTGCGGTGCGCACCTCCGCCACGAGCCGCTCGTCCACAGCGTCGCGGTCCCAGGGGAACGCTCCAGCGTCGTCGAGCACGAGCCCCAAGGCGATGGTGGCGCTCTGGGTGGTGACGGGCTCCATGGTGAGCACCGACCCGCGCTTGCTGTAGGTGTCGCCGAACAGGTCCCAGCCGCCCACGGTGCCGTCGAAGCGGCCGTCGAGGTCGCGGTCCAGCCGGTTGTCGGCCTGCCAGATCTCCACGTTGCTCTCGTCGTTGCCGTCGAACAGCGTGCGGTCGTCGCCATCGGGCCCGCGGATGCCGTAGTTGCCGACGTAGTTGACGCGAATGCGCTGGCTGACCCCGCTGACGTAGCCCTGGGCCTTGCAGTTGTAGATGACGTTGTTGCGGATGTCGGCGTCCATCGCCTGGTCATCCTCGTAGGTGCCGATGGCCGGGTTGCGGTTGCCGTTCGAGACGTAGAGGTTGTGGTGCAGCGACACCTCCGAGGCCGCCGCCGTGGACTTCATCAGCGAGCCCATCGAGTGCCCGTCGTGGTCGGGGTCGACCTCGCCGTGGAACAGGCCCGACTTGCGCAGCCCTTCGGAGACGATCGACCACTGCACCGTGACGCGATCGAACTCCCCGGAGTTGCCGCTGAGGCTCTCGTCGATTCCCCAGGAGGCCGACACGTGGTCGACGATCACGTCGCGCCCGCCCAGCGTGAACGAGTCTTCGGTGAAGCCGTTGGTGCGTGAGGCCGTCTTCTTCTCACGATCACCCGCCCGGAAGTGAACATGGCGCACCACGAGGTCGTCGCCGGTCAGCTCCACACCCCAGTCGCGGAAGGTGATGCCTTCACCGGGTGCGGTCTGGCCGGCGATCGTGAGCTGGTTGCGTGACGAGCGCACCGTGCTGTTGAGGTCGATGATGCCACCCACGTCGAACACGACGACCCGCGCGCCGGACCCCGAGACGGCCTCGCGGAACGAGCCCGGGCCAGTGTCGTTGAGGGTGGTCACATGGTAGACGTCGCCGCCGCGACCGCCCTCGGCGAAGCGCCCCTCGCCCTCGGCACCGGGAAAGGCCGCACAGCCTGAGGCGTCGCAGCGGGGAAGCAGACCGCAGAGCCCGAGCGCACAGGCATCTGGGCCCGACTCGCAGACTCCTAGCGCGCTGCACACGGTGCCTTCGTCGCAGTCCCCACAGCTTCCGCCACAGCCATCGCCCCCGCACACCCTCGCGCCGCAGGAGGGCGCGCAGAACGCATCCACGCACACACAGAAGTCCGACTGGTGACTGCTCGCACACGACACCGGCGGACGGCGGAGGTCCGGAGCGCAGGCTTCGTCTTGGTTCTCCAGGGCCGCCGCGCACGTCAGCCCGGCGGCAGCACACGCGGCGTCGCAGCTCGACGCGTCGTCGAACACCACGTCGCAGGCATGGGCGCGCTCCTCGCACACCTCATGGCCTGCCGCAGCGAGCGCTTCGCAGTCGGCAGGAGGGTCGGTGTCGGCGGGCACGGCGTCGGTGTCGACGACATCGTCGGTGTCCACGACGGCGTCGGTGTCCCCTGTCCCAAGGTCGGTGTCAGGCGGGAGGTCGTCGCCCGGTGCGAAGGGTGCTGGAGCCCCGCACCCCACCAGCAGCAGCACGAACCCCCAGGCGTGTCGCATGGACCCTCCGCAGAGGCCAGCCTACACGATGCGGCGCGCCACAGCGTCGCCCAGGTGGTCTACGTCGCGCTCGTCCACGTAGACCTGCGCCGACACGCGCACGGCGATCCGCCCGTTCGTGGCGTGCACCTGGACCTCGATGCGGTCTTCGAACCATAGCGCGTCGCGGAGCGCGGTGGCCTGCACCATCGTGGAACCCGCACGCTCAGGCAGCAGCACGGTGACCATCGTGCCGATCATGCTCTCGGGTGCGGGCACCTCGCCGCCCCAGCGCACCGCCAGCCGCTGCCCAGCCGCCCAGGCCAGCGTGTGGTTGTGGGCGAAGACCGCGTCACGGCCCAGCTCGTCGAGCATCGTGAGGCCTTCGGGTGCAGCGAGCCACGCGGTGGGGTCGCGGGTGCCCACCCAGTCGAACTCCTGGGTGAACCCCTGATCGAGCCCCCACGAGATCACCGGCGGGTGCAGCGAAGCCTGCAGCTCAGGGCGCGCCCACAAGAAGCCCGCGCTCCGTGGCGACCAGGCCCACTTGTGCAGGTTGGCGACGTAGAGATCGGCACCCAGCGCGGGCACGTCGAGCGCGAACGCACCGGGGCCATGCGCACCGTCCACGAGGACCTGAACGCCGCGTGCGCGGCAAGCGGCCGCGATCTCGGCCACGGGCAGCACCAGCGCGCTCTCGGCCGCGACATGGTCGATCACCACCATCCGGGTTCGCGGCGTGAGCGCCCCCACCACCGCCGCGAGCACTGCGTCCGGATGGACCCCTCGCGGGTAAGGGAGGGAGACCGTGCGAACCGACGCGCCGGCACGCCGAGCCACGTAGCGGGCCGCGTTCACCACCGCGCCGTAGCCGTGATCGGTGACCAGGATCTCGTCGCCTACCCGCAGATCGAGCGAGCCGAGCACCGCGTTCGCGCCGGTGGTGGCGTTGTCGACCCACACCACATCGGCGCCGCGCGCCCCCACGAAGCGCGCAACGGCATCCGCCGCCACCCTCATGCGCGTGGGCTCGGTGCGCGGCCCGCCGGTGAGTCCGGCTGTCTCGCGCAGCAAGAACGCGGAAGGCTGCCGCTCCAGCTCGTCGCGGAGCGCGGCCTGCGCTTGCAGCACCCGCAGGGGCGGAGCCCCCACGGTGCCGTGGTTCAGGTAGGTGACGTCGGGGTCGAGCGCCCAGGCGCTGCGGAGTCCCGAGCCGAACGGCCTCATCCCGTCGGCCTTCAGTGACCTGCGCCGACCAGGATTCGGAACTCGGCGCGGCGGTTCTGCGCCCACACGGACTCGTTCGACCCGTCGGCTGCGGGGCGCTCCTCACCGTAGCTCACCGTCTTCACGGCACCCGACGTGACGCCCTGGGCGAGCAGGTAGGTGCGAACCGCCGAGGCCCGCTTCTCGCCCAGCGCGAGGTTGTAGTCGGTGGTGCCGCGCTCATCGGCGTGGCCCTCGATCTCCACGAGCACCACGGGGTGGGCCGCGAGGATCTTCGCGTTGGCGCTCAGCATCTCCTTGGTGGTTGCGTTCAGGTCGGCGGAGTCCACCTCAAAGAACACCTTGCTGAAGTTGGCGGCGAGCTCGGCCAGCGTCTCGGGGGACACCGACCCCGACTTCGACGCATCCGATGCCGCCAGCGCCACGTCTTCGTCCGCAGGCGCCTTCTTCTTGCAGGCGGTGAACGCGAGGGGGAGCGTGAGCAGAAGGGCAGGAACGAAGCGCAAGGAGCCTCCAGAGGTTGGCCTGAAGTATACGGCCGATCGCTCACCGTACATCACAAGCTGTCACGCCGGCCCAGCGCTCCCCTACAGGAGACCCAGGAGCAGGTCCAAGATCGAGCGCGGCACCTGGATCTGCAGGTAGGCCAAGCACATCTCATCGCGGGTGCCTTCACCCCAGTGCACATCGCGGGGCTCGAGCTGCTCGCCGTTGACCGTGATCTGGTTGGCCGCCGAGTTGTCGTAGGTGCAGGTGAGCTCCAGCACCGCACCGCTGGAGGGCCTCACCCACTCCGACTCGGGGAAGAAGTACGACATCTGCCAGCCGAAGTCCCACTCCGGCACGTCGAGAAGGCACTCCTCTCGCGAGGGGTACTTGAACTTGAGCGAGATCGAGGTGCCGAGCTGGTGCATGTGGCCCATGACGCCCACCACGGCGAGCTCGGGCGCGAGCGCGCTCACGGTGCCGAGCCAGGAGAGGTCGATCTCCTCGGTCTGCACGACGTTCGGGTCGCCCGACGGGATGTTGAGATCGCCCTTGGGGATCGGGATGTTGAGCCGTGCCGTGCGGGGCTTCTGGTCGTCGGGCCAGGTCCACAGGTTCACGGCTGTGCGGTCGCCCCGGATGTCTTCGGCGTCGCGCCCCAGCGTGTTGTAGTGGATCTGAAGCACCCACACCGCGCCCTTAGCAGCCAGGCGGCCCACGTCGTCGGGCATGAACTCGCCCGTCTGGCCGGGTGCCCAGGCGAGCACCGTGTCGGCCGACGGGTTGCCCCAGCAGGAGTAACCGGGGCCTTCATCGTCGATGTCCTTCTGCCGCAGCTCCGCGATCTCGCCCGCCTGGGCCGGCAGGTACTGGTAGACGATGGCGTGGTGCACCACCTCGGTCTCGTCGGGCAGCATCTCGATGCCGCGGATCCAGCGGTCCTTGTCGGTGGGCAGGTCGAGGATGAAGCAGCGGTACTCATCCGGGTTCTCGGTGGACGCCTTGTGCGCCTCCGCGGAGCGCAGCACGATCTGCGGCTCGCCCACGCCCGGGGGACGCAGCGACTGAAAGCTGGTCGCGGGCGGTGCAACGTAGGACGACGGCGCGCCCACGACGAAGCCCTCGTCGGCCCAGTCGTTGAACACGGCGATGATCTCGGGCGAGAGCGAGCGCTTGCCTTCCACCTCGTGGCAGTCGTCGTTGTAGGGCCACGGAGGCATCGCGCCCGACTGCACGGCAGCGACAGCCGCGAAGGCCCACGCCGGCTTGCGACCGTCCCAGTCTTCGGCCTTGTAGGTGAAGTCGGCCGGACCGACGCCGCCCGGGCTGTGGCACCCGATGCAGTGCTGGTCGATCAGCGCGCGCACGTCACCGTGGTACGTGATGCCCTCGTCGACCACGTTGACGTCGGTGTCGTCGGTGCTGGTGGTGTCATCGGTCTCGACCGTGTCGGTCTCGGTCGGATCGTCCACCGTGGACGAGCCCGCATCCTCGCAGGCCGCCAAACCCAGGACCAGCACCCACCCGATCGTGTACTTCATCACGTGCCTCGCGCCGCCCATCGTACAGGCGGCTTCGAGCACGCGTGCGAAGGTTGCGTCAGAAAGAGATCGACAGCGACTGCATCAGGTACACGCCACGCGCTGCACGACCGCCCGCATCCCAGGTGACGGGATCGAGCACCTGGGTGGGGTTGAGGAGCACCATGCCAGCATCCGTGCCCCACGCATAGGTGCCGAGCTCGAAGTTGTTCGACACCACGGTGGGCGCACCCGCCACGGTGGTGGTGACCTCAAAGGGCAGGCGCAGCTGGCTGGTGGCCCAGTCGGCGGGCGGAGGGTTCACGGTGGTGGCGGTGCGAAGCACCTGCGTCCAGATGGGTGAGAGCGTGTCGCCGATGCCCACGAACGCCGGCACGATGTCGCCGGTGAGGGGATCGCGCAGCATCTCGAGGTGCGGATCGGTGGCCAGGATCGTGGTGGGATCGAAGCTGCAGGGCAGCCCCGTGGCATCCACGGGCGGGAACGCTGTGTAGGTGGCGGGATCGATGCGGAAGCCGCCGATCAAGCCGAGGCCCGCGATCCACGCCTCCAGCTCAGGATCCGCGCCCTGGTTGCCGATGGGCGGCGCGTAGCCGATCGTGCACACCCGACCGACAGCATCCATGAACTCGATGAACAGCGCCGTGGAGTAGCGGGTAGCCCCCTGCTGGAAGCCCGTGACGAAGCCGGCATCGGACCAGCCCACCTGCGCGAAGTAGCTGAACGACACCGGAGACAGCGCAGCGCCCAACGGGCCTCCCGTGTCGCCGGTCTCCGCCAGGGTGTCGGTCTCGCCGTCGGTCTCGTCGGTGTCGGGCTTGGGGTCGCCGGTGTCGTAGGGCGAGGTGTCGTCGGGGACGGGCTCCTTGGTGTCATCGGAGTCGGAGCCGTCATCGGGGATCTCGGTGTCGAGCGCTTTGTCGCTCACGAGCGAGAGCGGGCTGCAGCCGACCATCACCATCCACAACGGCAACCCGCGCATGCGCACCTCCCGGCCCAATATCCTAGCGCATGTGCGCGGAACCTGCAGGATCTCCTTGTGTGCAACGCCGCGTCACCTGGATCCAACACGCGAACGGCCCCGCCAGCTTGCGCCGACGGGGCCGTGAGCAGGCGCTCCGCTGCCGGAGCGCCCAGAGCGGTGCCGCGATCAGATCCCGAAGATCACGCGGCCGTTCATGAGGTACACGCCCGTGGCCAGACGGCCGCCGGCATCGAACTCGCTCGCGTCGATGTACTCGAAGGTCTGGCCGCTGGTCTGGACTTCCATGGCTGCATTGACCTCGGCTGCGTTCGTGGTGAACTCGAGGTTGAACAGCTCGGGGCCATCGGTGGCGAGGCGGTAGCTGGTGGGCAGCCGCACGTACGAGGACGAGTAGGTGGCCTTGTCGTCCGCGGTGAGCTGGCCGCCCGTGACGGCGTCGTCGAGAACTTCCTCAAGGTCTTCCGAGAGACCGCCGCCCACGCCCACGAGCATGTTCGAAGCCACCTGGTCGGCATCGAGCAAGAACAGCTCGGAGGCGTCTTCCACGAGGGCCGCGTAGTCCGGCGAGATGTTGCAGGGGTTGCCCTCGTCGTCCTCGAAGGGGATCTCCTCGTAGGTGCCATCGGCGATGCGCACGCCGTCGATCAAGCCCTGCTCGTCGAGCCAAGCCTGCAGCTCGACATCGCCCTGGCTGATCAGCGCGGCGACGACGGTGTCGGTGTCGGTCTCGTCGGTGCTGACCGTGTCGGTCTCGTCGGTGCTGACCGTGTCGGTCTCGTCGGTGCTGTCGGTCTCGTCGGTCTCAACCGGCGCGCCGCCCTTGTTGAAGAAGTAGCCGAAGCCGCAGCTGCGCTCGTCATCATCTGCGAAGGTGATGAACAGGGCCGAGCGGAACGTGTTCCCCTGGGCCTTGAAGTCGGCCATGTTGCCGTCGGCGTCGATGCCGAGCTGGATGTTGTAGGTGTACTGGGTGGGGACGAGCGGGCCGTCTTCGTTGCCGCTGGTGTCCTCAGTGTCCTCGACCTCGGTCTCGGTCTCGTCGGTGTCGTCGGTCTCGTCGGCAGGTGCGCCGCCGCACGCCACGAAGAAGGCTGCCAGGAAGAGGGTCACCGAGCGGGTGCCGAGGGTGTCGAAAGTCATGTGCATCTCCTCCCCGACGGACCTACCGCGGGACGGCGCAGGGTAGCCGGACTGAACCGGAGAATCAAGCGTCGGTCTGTGAAACCTGGCACCAAAACGTCGCGTTGACGACATCGTCACCGAGGAACCCAGCAGGGTCGGCGCTCCCACGGCGTGGTGGGAAGCGGCACCACGTGGCCCCCCAGGTCCCTTCCCACACGGCCCCAGTTCACGTCGGCACCGGCGGCCCAGGCTGCGGCCAGCGCCTCGGCGAGCGTGGGCCAGCCCCGATCGCCGCGATGGGTCGCGAGCACCGTGGAGGCGCGCAGAGCGGGCGCTCGACGGGCCACCCCGTGGAGCAGCGGATGCGGTGCCAGCTCCAGCAACACCACCGACGACGCCAACACCACCGCGCTCAGCGCCGCAGCCACGTCCATCGTGTCGACCACGGAGCCCACCAGTCCCGTTCGTGCACCGCTCGCACGCACCCACCGAAGGCCGGGCAGCGCGGTGCCGACGGGCGGATCCACGAGCGTCGACAGGAGCGCCCGCGCCGGCGGCACATGCACCGGACGGCTGCCCGCCACGTCGATCGCTGTGACGCCAGGAAGCGCTGCCACGACCGCCGACACCGCCTCGGGCAGACCGGCCACCACCACCTCATCGTCGCCATGGATCGCGGCGATGCCGACGTCGTCCCGCCCAGCGACCACCGCTGCGACCCGATCCACCGACGTGCGGAGCAGCACCGCGCGCCCTGCCGGCAGCGTGGCCACTGCAACATCCCGGGCGACAGCAAACCGAGCCGCGTCGGCCAGCGACACCGCGCCCACGAGCACGGCCGCAGCGACCTCGCCGGCCCCCACGCCCACCACGGTGGAGGGCTGCAGTCCCAGCGTCGCCAGCGTGCGGCCCAGCGCCACCTGGAACGCGAGCAGCGCAACGCTGTCGTGCTCAGCGGCCACCGGTCGCCGGAGCCTTGAGGTCGTACCCTCACCCACGGCTTCCACGATCTCGGCGTCGACCGCTGCGAGCGCCTCGCGGAACGTGGGCAGGGTCTGGATCAGCTCCGCCACAGGAGCGGCAGGACCCAGGCCCGAGCACAGGTAGACCACCTCGGGCGGCAGGCCGCCGCCTGCGCCTTCGTAGCGACCCGAGCGCCCGCCGCGCAAGGAGGCCGCGAGACGCGCAGGATCGTCCCCGGCCGCCGCCACGCGGTAGCGCCCTGCCGAGCGTGCAGCGCCCGCCGTGAGCGCCACGTCCACGCTTCGCTCGGTGCTCAGCGTGGCTGCAACACCCTCCGCGAGCACGCTGAGCGCCGACGGCGTAGCCGCCGCCAGCGGCACCACCACGAACGCCGTCGTGGGCGGGGACACCACCGCCGCCGGACCCGCTTCCAGCACCACGTGGGCCTGGGTGCCTGAGAGCCCGAACGCGCTGACCCCCGCGATGCGCGGCCCCGTCCACGGCTCGGTGCGCGCCGGGAAGCGCAGGCGCAGGTTGGACGGCAGCTCGGGGTTGAGCGTGCGCAGGTGCAGGTGCGCCGGGATCGCGCCGTGCTGGAGCGCGAGCACCGTCTTGATCAGGCCCACCGTGCCGGCCGCCAGCTCCAGGTGTCCCACGTTGGTCTTCGACGACCCCACCCACAGCGGGGCCTTTCGCTCGCCGAGCGCCACCTCCAGCGCGTGTGCCTCGATGGGGTCGCCCACCTTGGTGCCCGTGCCGTGCGCTTCGACGTAGCCCAGCTCATCGGGCGTGATGCCGGCTGCATTCCATGCCGCCTGGATCACCGCCGTCTGGGCCGTACCGCTCGGCACGGTGAGCCCGCTGGACCGACCTGCGTGACCCACCGCGCTTCCCCGCAGCACCGCCAGCACGGGCAGGCCCCGCGCGGCCGCCACCGACGCCCGGGTGAGCACGATGGCGCCAGCCCCTTCGCCCCGCACGTAGCCGTCGGCGTCGGCATCGAAGGCCCGACAGAGCCCGCTCGGCGACAGCGCCCTCAGCGCCGAGAGGCGCACGAAGCTCTCGGGTTCCACCATCAGGTTCACGGCGGCCGCCACGGCCAGATCACACTGGCCCCGCCGCAGCGACTCGGCTGCTTCGTGCACGGTCACCAGGCCCGCTGAGCACGCTGTGTTCAGCGTGATCGCAGGACCCGTGGTGCCGAGCATCCACGCCACCCGACCCGCCGCGAAGCTCGTGTCGTTGCCCGTGCCCGACCACGCGTCGTGCACCGAGCCCTCCGCGCCGGCGAAGCGCAGGTCGTACTCGGAGGCCCCCATGCCGACCCACACGCCGAGCGCCTCACCCTCCAGCGTGCCCGGGCCCAGACCCGCCGCCTCCAGCGCCTCCCAGGTGACCTCGATCAACAGCCGCTGCTGCGGATCCATCGCCTCGGCCTCCCGCGGTGCCATGCCGAGCCGCACCGGGTCGAAGCCGGCGATGTCGTCGAGGAACGCGCCCCGGGTGGTGGACGTTCGGCCCGGGGTGCCCGGGGTGGGGTCGTAGCGGCGGTCGAAGTCGGGCCAGCGCGATCGCGGCACCTCCCCCACGGCGTCACGCCCGCTCACCAGCAGGTCCCAGAACGCCGCCGGGCTGTCGGCACCTGGGAAACGACAGCCCAGGCCCACGATCACGATGGCGTCGAGATCCGCGAGGACCTTGGGGCGCACCACAGGCGGTGCCGGACGATCGCCACCGCCCAGGAAAGCCGCCAGCCGCTGCACGCTCGGGTGGTCATAGGGTGCTTGGTTCGGCACGTCCTGGTGCAGCCGCAGGGAGAGCCGCTCCGCCAGCGCCGTGGCGGTCACCGAGTCCAGCCCCAGCTCGAAGAAGCCGGCGTGCACATCGAGCGTAGCGGCATCGTAGCCGAGCAGCTCCCCCACCTCCGACGCCACCACGCGCAGGAGGTCCCCGCCGCCCGCGCCGATCAACACCGGCTTCGGAGGTGCCACGACCATCGGCCCGGATGCAGGGCGCAGCGTGCGACGCGACCACACGCGCGCAGGCCGCACAGGCCGCGACACCGACGTCCCGGGCGGCGGATCCCCCAGCAGCACGTGCGCGTTGGTGCCCGAGAGCCCAAACGCGCTCACCCCCACCACCCTTCGGTGATCGGCGGGGAAGGGCACCACCTCGCGGGCCAGCCGCACCGGGAAGTCCGTGGACAGGCGCGGGCTCAGGGCACCGAGCGTGGGCTGACCCGGCCACCGCTCCGCTTGCAGCGCCAGCACCGCCTTGAGCACGCTCACCGCACCGGCCGCCAGCTCCGCGTGGCCCACCTGCGACTTCACCGCGCCCAGCAGCAGCGGTCGATCGCTGGGACGCTCGCCCAGCACCGACTTCAGCGCGCCCAGCTCGATCGGATCCCCCAGCGGCGTGCCCGTGCCGTGGGTCTCCACCGCATCCACATCGGCCCCGGTGAGCCCTGCGTCAGCGAGCGCCGCCCGCAGCACCGCCACCTGCGCTTCCCCGCTCGGCACCGTGAGGCCCGCCGAAGCGCCGTCGTGGTTCACCGCCGAGCCCAGCACCACGGCGAGCACGGTGTGGCCCGCACGCTGAGCGTCCGAGAGCCGCTCCAGCACCACGAGACCGCAGCCCTCGCCGCGCACGTAGCCGTCGGCGGCCGCATCAAACGCATGGCAGGCGCCGGTGGGCGACAGGGCATGGAGCGCCGACAGCGCCTGCGTCTCCTCGGGTGCCAGCAGCAGACGCACCCCGCCGGCCAGGGCCAGCCGCGCCTCGCCCCGCAGCAGCGCCTGACGCGCGAGGTGCAGCGCCACCAGCGACGACGAGCACGCCGTGTTCACCGACACCGCCGCGCCGCGCGTGCCGAGCACATACGCCAGCCGACCGGCCGCGAATGCAGGGTCGTTGCCTGTGCCCACGAACGGTGCGCCCGGCCCGATCCCCGCACGCCCGAGGTTGCGCTCGTGGTCGTGCCCGCCGATGCCCACAATCACGGCCACAGCTTGATCAACGAGGCTGTTCGGCGCGATGCCGGCGTCGTCGAGGGCCTCATAGGCCACCTCGAGCAGGGCGCGCTGCTGGGGGTCGAGCGCTTCCGCTTCCCGTGGCGACATCCCGAACGCCGCAGCGTCGAAGTCGTAGACGTGGCTCAGGAACCCGCCCACCTCCGCGCCCGGTGTGAGCGACGCCTCCCAGCGGTCCGCCGGTACAGGGCCCAGCGCCACCGTGCCCTCGAGAAGCAGCGCGCGAAGGCTCAACACATCGGGCGCGCCGGCGAAGCGCCCCGCCATGCCCACGATGCAGACGGGGTCGTCCTCGGCAGGCCGTGCCGTGGGGGTCGGGGCCACGGGTGCCGAGGGTGCCAGGTGGGCCACCAGGCGCGCCACCGACCCGTGCTCCAGCGCCACCACGTCCGAGAGCGGCTGACCCAAGCGACGCGACAGATCGGCAGCGAGCTGCACCGCCATGAGCGAGTCGAGGCCCAGATCGAACAGCCCCTTGTGGGCATCGAGCGTGGCGGCATCGTTCCGCCCCAGCACGGCCGCCACCGCCGCGCGCACCTCAAGCTCCACCGCGGCGACGTCCCGCGTGGTCGCGGTCGGGGTCGGTGCTGCGCCCACGAGCCCGGCCAGCCGACGGCCTTGGGCCCACGTGGCCCCGTCGAGGTCCACCACCAGGGTGGAGGCGGGACCCTCCCGCGCATCCAGCAGCGCCTCAGCGGCCCGAGCCGGATCGAGGGCCCGCATCCCGGCGCGCGCCATCGCCGTCCGCGCCGCGTCTCCCGCCATGCCGCCGCCCGCCCACGGGCCGAAGGCCACGCTGCGCACGGGTAGACCGCGACCGCTCGCCTCCTCCGCGAGTGCATCCAGGGCCGCGTTCGCCGCGCCGTAGGCCGCCTGACCCGGCCAGCCCAGCCAGCCCGCCGCCGACGAGACGAGCAGCAGCGGCACGGGGCGTCCGGCCAGCGCCGACAGGATCGTGGTCGCGCCCTCCACCTTGCCCCGCCAGACGGCGGCGAGGTCGTCGGCACCCAGGGCGGCAAAGGACCGGTCGGCCAGGGCACCGGCCGCGTGCACGACGCCGGCGATCTCCGGGTGCGCTGCCAGCACCGAGGCCACGAAGGCCGCATCAGCCACATCGCCGGCGCTGACCACGCTGGGCACACCGAGCTCGGGCACCGGGTGGATGGTGCGACCCGTCAGCACGAGGCCGGTGGCCCCCCGCTGCACCAGGGCCGCCGCCACAGCCCGACCCACAGCCCCGAACGCGCCCGTCACCCACCAGGTTCCGCTCACCGACGACCGTGCTGCCGTTGGGGTGATCGCCAACGTGGGCACCTGCACGGACCCATCCCGCACCCGCACCCACGGGCCCGCGCCCAACGCCGCCAGCAGCCCGCGCGCGTCGGCGGCCTCGATGAGCGCGCCACCTGCGCCCGGTCGCTCGGCCAGCAGCCCGCGCACCAGACCGCCCACAGCACCGGCCGTCACCGCGTCGTCGGCGGACGGCACCACGAACCACTCAGCGCCGGCCGCGAGCACGGCCTGCCCGGTGGCCAGCGCCGCCCGAACGGTGTCGCCGGCAGGTCGCAGGTCGAGCAGCTTCTCGCCCGGGCGCAGCGGCTCCCCTTCCGCCCACGACGTCGCGTCCAGCGCCGTGATCAGCGCCGCCGGACCCCGCACGCGCCACGGTCCGGGGGGCACGGGTGCCGGGGAAATCGATGTCCAATACAGCGTGCGGGCCGGCATCGCCGCCACAGCCTGCGGAGCCTCTACCCAAAGGCGCTGACGCTGCCAGATCCGGCGCGGCAGGGCGGCCCGACCGGTGTGCGCCGGCGCTTCTTCCAGCACCACGTGGGCGTTGGTGCCCGAGAGGCCAAACGCGCTGACCGCCGCCCGCCGAGGCCCCGAGGAGGGCCACGCCCGCACGGTCGTGGGCACCTCGTACGCGAAGCGGGGCAGGTCGGGGTTGAGCGTGCCGAGGTGCAGGTGGGGCGCAAAGGTGGCGTGGCGCAGGGTCTGCACGGCCGAGATCAGCCCCGCCACACCAGCCGCCAGCTCGGTGTGGCCGATGTGCGTCTTCACCGACGACACCACCAGCGGCGCGCTCTCCGGGCGATCACCGTAGACGTCCTGCACCGCCGACAGCTCGATCGGATCGCCCAGCCGCGTGCCCGTGCCGTGCGCCTCCAGGAAGCCCACGTCGCGGCCCTGCAGCCCGGCCGAGGCCAGCGCCGCCCGCAGCACCTGACGCTGCGCCTCGCCCGACGGCACCGTCAGGCCTGCGCCTGCTCCATCGTGGTTCACCGCCGAGCCCCGCAGCACGGCCAAGATCGGGTCGCCATCCGCCAGGGCATCATCGAGCCGCTTGAGGAGCACGAGGCCTGCGCCCTCGCCGCGCGCATACCCATCGGCCCCGGCGTCGAAGGTTCGGCAGTGCCCCCCCGGCGAGAGCGCCCGCAGCTGGCAGAGCTGCACCGTGGAGTCGGGCGCGAGCATCAGGTGCACGCCGCCCGCCAGCGCGAGGTCGCACTCTCCCGACGCCAGCGCGCGCGCCGCGAGGTGCACCGCCACGAGCGACGACGAGCAGGCCGTGTTGAGGCCCAGCGCAGGGCCCCGCGCACCGAGGTGGTAGGCCAGCCGACCCGCCGCGAACGAGGCGTCGTTGCCCGTGCCCACGTACGGATCTTCAAGCGCGGGCAAGCGCTTCGCGTAGTCCGACGGCCCGATGCCCACGTACACGCCGAGCCGCGCACCGCGCACCGAAGCGAGCGGGAACCCCGCCCCCTCCAGCGCCTCCACACCCAGCTCCAGCAACAGCCGCTGCTGCGGGTCGAGCATCCGGGCTTCACGCGGCGCGATGCCGAAGGCGTCGGCGTCAAAGCCCTCCAGGCCGCTCACGAACGCGCCCGTCTGCACGTAGGCGTGCCCCGGCGTACCGGGCGCAGGGTCGTAGAACGCTCCGGCCGACCAACGATCGGGAGGCACAGGCCCGATGCGGTCCACGCCGGCCAGCCGCTCCTGCCAGAACGCGTCGACATCGTCGGCGCCGGGCAGCCTGCAGGCCATGCCCACGATCGCGATCGGACCCGACGAGGCCGCCGCCGCCGGCGCTGCCGACACCGGTGCCGCCTGACCTTCCGCCCACAGCAGCAGCGCCCGCAGCGTGCTGTGCTCAAAGGCCAGCGTGTTCGAAACGTCCCTTTGCAGCGCCCTCGACAGCGCCCGCGCGAGCGCCACAGCGCCCATCGAGTCGAGGCCGAGGTCGAACAGGCCCCGGTCGAGGTCGATGGAGGCCGGATCGTCAAAGCCCAGCACCTGCGCGACCGCGGTGCGCACAGCGTCAGCGGCACCCACAGCCGGTGCAGGTGGCGCCGGTGCGACCGCGGGCACCGACCGCACGACCTCCCCGCCGAGGTACCGTCCCCGGGCCCCGATCCAGGCTGCCGCCGCCATCCGCTCGGCGTCGAGCACCACGAGGCCGTCGGCCTGCGCGACCATCGCGCGACCGAGCACCGACAGGGCTTCCGCCACCGGGAGCGTGCGAATGCCCACACGAGCCAAGCGCGCCTGCACCGTACTGTCGGCCATCCCGGCGGCCAGCGGGCCGAAGTCCACACACAGGCCCGGCAGACCGTCCCGCACCCGCGCCGACACGACAGCGCGCGCCGCGCCGTTCGCTGCGGCGTACGCGGTCTGACCCGGCACCCCGAGCCGCCAGGCGGCGCTGCCGATCACCACGAAGCCGTCGAGGTCGGCGCCCCGCGTGGACCGGTCGAGCACGGCCACGCCGTCGGCTTTCGCGGCGGACGCCCGCGCGAGCGCTTGGCCCGTCACGGCCTCGTACGGCTGGTCCTCCACCACGCCGGCCGCGTAGACCACACCGCGCAGATCGGGGGTCTCGGTGATCAGGCGCGCCACGCCCGCAGCGTCCGTGGCGTCGAGCGGGAGCACCCGCACCGGCACACCCAGCGCCTCCAAGGCTGGATCCGGCACCGCCGATCGCCCCGTCAGCACCAGCGCTTGTGCGCCACGCGCCACCAGCCACGACGCGACAGCCCGACCCACAGCGCCGAGGCCGCCCATCACCCACCAGGTGCCCCGCAGGATCGGCTGCGCCGGGGTGAGTCGGGCGGGCTCCAGGCGAGCCTCGTGCAGACCGCCGAGCAGGGAGCGATCGCTGCCGTCCGCCGACCGCAGGGCCACGGCGATCGCGTCCGTGTCGGCATCCGCCACATCGAGCAGCCCGCCCCAGGCCGACCCCGCCTCGGCCGCGAGCGCACGCGCCAGACCCCAACACGCCGCCGTGGCCGGGTCCACGTCGTCGGGCTGACCCCGGAGCAGCACGTGCAGGCGGGCGCCCGTGGCCAGCACCTCCTGCGCTGTGGCGAGCAGGCGGGCGGGATCGGGATCCCGCACGTGGGAGGCGTCGACCACGTCCACGCCAGCGCCTGCCGGCACCGCGCCGAGCACGGCCGCGAGGGCCTCATCGCCCCGCACCGACCATCGCCGAGCCGGCGTGGGAGCCGCCTCAACAGGCACCCACCGCTCCACGGCGAGACGCGCGTCCGCACCTGCGACGGCGCGCGCGGCTTCGTTGGGATCGGGCAGGTGGTAGCGCACATGCCGCCACACCGGCGGCGGCAGCGTGCCCGGGATGGCCCGCTCCACCTGCGCCCAGTCCACCGACCCGCCGGCGCACCACAGGTCCGCCAGCCCCGCGAACAGCGCCGCGTCGTCGACGAGTGCCGAGAGGTCGAGGGTGGGGCCGGACTCGGCCGCCGACGGCGCCGACACCCCACGCAGCCCCACCTTCTCGGCGACTGCCGCCCCTCGACCCTCCACCACGGCCGACCGCGCCCGCACACCCAAGGACTCGAGCGCACGCACGACCGCGACACCCGTGCCCACCGCCTCATCCGCACCTTCGGCGGCCGCCTCGGCACACGCCGCAAGGTAGGCCGGATGCGCCGCCATCCACGGCGCGATCGGCACCACGTCCCCGATCTGCAAGCGCACCCGGTCCAGCCCGGTCACCTGCGGGGTCGCACGCAGCAGCCGCTCCCGCGCTTCGTCCGGCGTACTGGCCACCACGGCCAGCCGCACCACCCCTGCCGAACGCCGCGCCGCCACCGCTGCCAGCGCCGGCCAGTCCTCGGTTGACCAGCGCGCCAGCACCTGCTCGCGCAGCGCGTCGAGCTGCCCCACCGAAGGCGCCGAGAGCACCAGCGTGTGCAGGCCCTGCGGCGGTGCCACGGGGGCCGTCGGCGCGGGCCTCAGCACCACGTGCGCGTTGGTGCCGCTCATCCCGAAGCTGGAGACGCCCGCCGCCATCCCTTCTGTCCACGGGGTGAGCGAGGCCGGGAAGCGCAGCCGCGAGCCGCTCAGCGGGAGCCGCGGGCTGGGCGTCACGAGGTGCAGGTTCGGCGGGATCTGCGCGTGCTGCAGCGCCAGCACCGCCTTGATCACGCCCGCGATGCCCGCCGCCCCTTCGGCGTGCCCGAGCTGGGTCTTCACCGATCCCAGCCAGAGGTCGGGCCCCGCGTCCCCGTAGGCTGCACGCAGCGCGGTGACCTCGATCGGATCCCCCAGCGGCGTGCCCGTGCCGTGGGTCTCCACGAAGCCGACCTCACTCGGCGCAACCCCGGCCCGCGCGAGCGCCGCCCGCACCACGGCCTCCTGCGCCACCCCCGACGGCGCGGTCAGCCCGTTGCTGCGGCCGTCCTGGTTGACCGCCGAGCCCGCGACCACCGCGAGGATGCGGTCCCCGTCGCGCTCAGCGTCGGCCAGACGCTTGAGCACCACCAGGCCGACACCCTCGGCCCGCACGTAGCCGTCGGCGTCCGCGTCGAAGGCCTTGCAGCGGCCGTCGGGTGAGAGCGCACCCATCCGCGAGAACACGATCGACGGATCCGGCGAGAGCAGCAGGTTCACGCCGCCGGCGAGCGCACGGTCGATCTCCCCGGCGCGCAGGGCCTGACAGGCCTGGTGCAGGGCCACCAGCGACGACGAGCAGGCCGTGTCGAGCGCGACCGCCGGGCCCCGCAGGCCCAGCGCATACGCCACCCTTCCCGCCACCACCGACCGGAAGCTGCCCGTGCCCGACCAGGCGTCGAGCGCCTCGGGATCGAGAGCTCGCAGCGTGCGCGACGACCACTCGGCCAGCGCCACCCCGAGGAACACGCCCGTGGCGGATCCTTCGGCATCACGAAGGCAGCCTGCGTCCTCCAGCGCCTCGACCGCCACCTCCAGCACGAGCCGCTGCTGGGGGTCCATCGCGCGGGCTTCACGGGGCGAGATGCGGAAGGCGTCGGCGTCAAAAGCGAAGGGGTCGTCGAGGAAGCCGGCGCGCTGGCTGCTGATCGTGCCGAGGTCGTCGGCCCCGCCGGCGTAAGCCCAGGCGTCCCAGCGATCCGCAGGCACGGGTCCTACAGCATCCACGCCGCCTGCGAGCAGCGCCCAGTAGCTGGCGGCATCCGTGACCCCGCCTGGGAACCGACAGCCCACCCCGACGATCGCGATGGGGCCTGCACGTCCGGCCTCCAGCTCGCCCACGCGTGCCTTGAGGGTGCGCAGACCCTGGAGCGCGGCCTTGAGCTGGGCTGAGGTGTCGGTGGACACAGATCTCCCGGGACGGTCCGCCCCGATCTACAACGAGGGCCGCTCCTAGGCTTGCCCCACCGAACCAGGGTCGGCGAGGTCCACCGCAATGTAGGCCCCCAGCTCCCCCACGAAGTCGATGCTCACGCAGGCGTGCACGCGACCTTGGGCATCGTCGAACACGGCGCGGTCGCCGCAGGGGAAGACCGGCTGGTGCCACACGCCGGGGTGGATCAGCAGCCCCATCGAGCCGTCGAAGGTGAAGGCCACGAAGTCGTCGAGGGCGGGATCGTCGCCGGGGAGCGCCAGCAGGGCCACAAAGGCCGCCCCGTTCCGGGGCACGAAGATCTGGCCGCCATCGGGGTGGTAGTTGGCCTCGTGCGTGAGCACGCGGTGACGGTGCTCGGGCGCGCTGTGCACGGTGGCTGTGGCGGGGTCGCCAAACCAGCCCGTGAGGTAAGCGCGGTCAACAGCGTGGTTGTGGGCCATCATGCAAGCCCCCTCCCGGGCGATCACGAAGGTACCCATCACCACCCCGCCTTCGTTGCCGGTGCCGGGCACGAGCGGGCGGCGTCCTTGCACCGGCCAGGGCACGATCTCCACGTCCTCCGCACGCAGATCGGGCACGAGCCGACCGTAGCCGGCGAGCGAAGCGTTCGTGGCCACCACCCGGCGCGCCACGTGCACGCCCACGGTGCCGCCGTGGATCGACGGGGGTGCCGCGAGGTCGAGGCCCGAGAAGTTGTGGACGACCTTCATCCCCGCTCCGGGTGGCCCGCCGAAGTAGCCCAGCCCGACACGATCGTCCGCCCAAAGCAGCGCCCGGTGACGCGGAAGCACGTTCGTCAGGTGGACGTCAAATCGGCAAAATGTTACCGATTTTAGGACCCACACGGAGACCCCGATGCGCACCCTCTGGATCCTGATGATCACCGCCGCTTGTGTGTCGTCCACCGCCGACACCGGGAAGGACGAGACCGGGCTCGTGGACACCGACAGCACCGATGAGACCGACACCACCGCCGAGACCGGCAACGACGACACCGGCGCCGAGACCGACGACACCGACGAGCCCGTCGTGGTGCTGCCCGACTGCACCGAAGGCACCGTGTTCCTCTCGTGGACGAAGGACGCTGGGGCGACGCTGGTGCCGGTGTTCGACGGTCCGCTCGTGAACACCTACACCTGGGGCGTGGCCATCTCGCCCGATGACCCCACCCAGCTCTGGGGCGAGCACGGCGGCACGCTGTGGCACTCGGAAGATGCCGGCTGCACCTGGGAAGACCTCGGTCAGCTCCCCGACGTGTGGTGGCAGCTCAAGGCCCTGCCGGGCAACCAGGTCGTGGGCTACCGCGAGAACGGCGGCCACGTGCTGCTCATCGACGGGAAGACCTGGGAGAGCGTCGAGCTCGCGGGCTCGATCCTGGGCCTCGGCACCGACCCGGCCGACCCCAGCCACCTGCGCGTGGGCACCTGGGAAGGGAAGCTCTTCGACCGCGTGGGCAGCGGCAAGTGGTCGGAGATCCCCGGCCCCGTGCAAGACGGCATCGCCTACAGCTACGCCTTCGACCCCGAGGACCCCGATCGCATCGTGGCGGGCATGCTCAGCAAGGGCCCGTGGTTCACACACGATGGCGGCCAGACCTGGACGAAGAGCACGGGCTTCGGTGCCTCGATGAACGCGTTCACCGTGATGTGGTCGCCGGTCGACTCCGACGTGGTGTGGGTGCAGGGCCTCGACATCACCGAGATGGACGGAGGCTCGCCTTCGGGCGGTCGACACGTGTGGCGCAGCGAAGATGGCGGCGCGTCGTTCACGCCCGTGGTCGACCAGGGCGGCGAGATCACGCTGTCGAACGGTGTGCCGATGGCGGCCGACCCCCACGATGCCGACGTGGTCTGGTTCTCCTGGGGCAGCGCGTTCCAGAACACCGGCACCTGGCTCTACCGCTACGACCACGGCGCGGGCAGCACCACCTGGAACCACACCACCGCCTGGGACGAGTACCGCACGATCGCGCCCTCGCCGCACGACCCTGAGCTGATCTACCTGGGCGTCGTCAACGAGCAGATCACCCTGCAGTGACCAACCGCGCGCACGGGGGTACCTCGCTCCCGTGAGGTGCCCGCTGATCGCTCTGCTGCTGGTGGCCTGCGGCTGGTTCGGGGAGCCGAAAGAGCGCCCCGAGCGACCGCGTCGGGAGCACCCCGAGATCACGGCCGTCGGTAACGGCGCCCCCCGCACCGTCGTGTTCGTGGTGGTCGACACCGTGCGCGCCGACCACACCAGCGTCTGCGGCTACGCGCGCCCCACCACCCCCGTGCTCGCGGAGCTCGTGCAGCGCGGCGCCGCCTTGTCGTGTAAGGCCTACAGCCCCGCGCCGTGGACCCACCCCAGCCACGCCAGCTTCTTCACCGGCAAGCCCGTCACCGAGCACGGCGCGATGTGGGTGAGCGAGAGCGCCGTGGCGATCAACCCCGTCACGCGCGTGCGCCCGCTGGCCGCCGACTTCGACACCCTCGCCGAGCAGTTCGCAGCCAAGGGCTACCAGACCGCCGCGCTGGTCGCGAACATGATCGTCACCGAGCCCAGCGGGCTGCTGCAGGGCTTCCAGAACACCGTGGTGACGCCCAGTTCCTTGGGCCTGCGCGGTCGAAAGCTCAAGCCGGCGGCCAAGCAGCTCATCGACGGCCTCGACCCGACCCGTCCGCTGTTCTTGTTCGTGAACCTCTACGACGCGCACGACCCCTACCCGGCCATTCCCGCGGGCACGGGCTGGCTGCCCGAGCAGGCGCGGGTGGACCTGGAGCCCAACGCCCACGATCCCGACCACGACTACGTGCGCTACCTGCGCGGCACGATGCCGGAGGCCGAGCGAGGGCCCTTCCTCACCCGTCTGACGGACGGCTACGACTGGGGCGTCCACACGGCCGACGAGAACCTGGGCGTGGTGCTCGCGGCCCTCGAGCGTCGCGGCTGGCTGGGGAGCGGCTTTCGGGTGGCGATCACGTCGGACCACGGCGAGATGCTCGGCGAGCACCAGCTCCTGCGCCACGGCGGCTTCGTGTGGGAGGGCATGACCAGCGTGCCGCTGCTGGTCTTCGACAGCACCCTGCCGCAGCAGCCCACCCTGCCCGATCCCGTCTCGGCGGTGGTGGTGCACGACTGGCTCCTGCACGGTCAGATCCCCGACGTGCCCGTGGTGGCGGTGGCCGAGCGCAACGACCAGGACCTGCTGCTGGGCACCAACGCCGCCGCGCTGTGGGTGGGCTCGCAGAAGGGCGTGTGTGTGGACGGGGAGCGCGGTCGGTACGACCTGGCGGCCGATCCCGGGGAGGCCACGCGGCTGGAGGTCGACGCCGGGCTCGGGGGGCAGCTGGAGCCGTGGTGCGCGGGGGTCGAGCGGCTCAAGGCGCTGCCGGTGCCGGCGGCGGATGGGGGGATGGAGGAGGCGCTGAGGGCGGTGGGGTATGTGGAGTGAGGTGATCTCGGATGCCGCGCTCCGATTAGCGGGCGGTGGATCAGTGATGCGCGGCACGCTCTGGGCGACGAGCGTCCTCTCGCTCTCCTTGGCCGCGTGCTCAGGAGACGGGGACGCAGACGAAGGGAAGGACACGTTCGAACCGACGCACCCGATACCCGACGGTCCTCTCGCGCCCCTGGCGATCACCATCGGAAGCTCGATGCCCGGGGCCTCGCCGCAGGACCGTTGTGTGGATGCCGCGCCGCCCTGCTCGTCGTGGTGCGACCTCGTGGTCGACTCTCAGGCGGATCTCGAGCGCGCCTGGGCCGAACTCCTGCCCTCAACCTACGCCAGCGTGCCCGATGTGCCCTCGGGGGCTCGGGCCGTCCTGGTCTGGGCCGACCGGTGTCTCTCCGGAACCTGGATCTCTACGGCTCATCTCGTGGGCGAAGACGGGGCGCTCCGCCTCGACCTTGGGCTGCACGTGGATGCCGGGAATGCCGCGAGTGCCGACGTGCCTGTGCGACCGTTCGTGGCAGCGCTCTTGGACCCCTGGGTGATCCCCGACGTGGTGGTGGTGTCGTCGCCAGATGCCGAGCCGTGAACGTCGGACGGGATGTGCTTTTGCACCGGGCGATCGAGCTCGGTCATCGGGCTCCTGGTGCAGCGTGGCCCACCATCCGCAAAGGCGGGACACCCCCCGGGGGGTTTACACAGGAAACGAGACACTCCCCCGTCGAACCCGCCCAAGATTACCCCTGAGGGTGCGGCAGAAGTCCGAGGGGGTGCAGCGGCGGTCCCGAGGGGTGCAGCGAGAGTCCCAAGGGGTGCAGCAAGAGTCCCGGGGGGTGCAGCGACAGTCCCGAGGGGTGCAGCGAGAGTCCCAAGGGGTGCAGCAAGAGTCCCAAGGGGTGCAGGGGCAAAAAGTGCGGTCACCCCCCGCCGAAGCCCGACCTCAGGGCGCCTCGACCACGATCTCCAGCTGAGGGTACTTCACCGCCTGCCCCTCTGCGTCCCGGACCTCGATGAACACCTGCTGCGTGCCCGGCGTGCGGCACACGGCGAACTTGAGGCGCCCTTCGCCGCCGTCGTCATACGAGGCCGGCTTGAGCCAGTTGCTCACGCTCGCGGCGACCGCGCTCTCCTTGACCTTGCAGCTGCCACGGTACTGCAGGTCGGCCGCTTCCGTCTCGTCGTCGCTGGCGGGGGGCCAGACGACCTCCACGATCGTGCCCAGCTTGATCAGCTCGTACCCAGCGAGTTCGACCGGCACCGTGGGCGGATCCGTGACGAAGACGACGTCCGTCTCCTCCTCGGGGTCCGTGTCGTCCGTGTCGTCCTCGTCGGTGTCCTCCTCGTCGGACTCGGTGTCGAGGTCGGTGTCCTCCGCATCCGTGGCGGCATCCCCGCCTGCGCTGCACGCCGCGAGCAGCCCCACGGGAAGCACGCCCACACGAACCCAGTTCCAGCGATGCAACGTCGACATGCGAAGCTCCTCCCCATGATCCCAAGATGGTGGGGTCATCGCATCGGAGGGCGAGAGCGTCAAGCAGGGCGCGTCCGTCCATCGCGTGGCCGGACCACGCACCACTCGTGTGCGGGTCCGGACGGTACAGCTAGCGCGCAGCGACCTCGGCCGGCTGGACCACGATCTCGACGCGACGGTTGTTGGCGCGTCCCTCAGGCGTGTTGTTGTCGGCCACCGCACGGCCTTCGCCGATGCCCACCGCGATCACGAGGGCCGGGTCATAGCCGCGGGCCGTGATCGCGTTGCGAACGGCATCTGCGCGTCGCTGGGAGAGGTCGAGGTTGTAGGCGTCCGAGCCCTGGGAGTCGGTGTGGCCCTCCACGGTGAGACGACGTTCCCGGTTGGCCAGGAGCGCATCGGCCACCTGATCGATCCGGGTGCGCGCGGCAGGGAGCAACGTGGCCTCATCGGAGGCGAAGAGCACACTGCCCGACAGCGTGATCACGAGGCCGCGGGCCTCCTCCTTGATGGCAGCGAGCTCGGCAAGGGCTGCGAGGGCGTTCTTCGTGCGCTCGTCGGCGGCGATGCGGGCTTCCTCCGACACGCGCAGCTGATCCGCCGTGGCGGCACCCTTGGCCTCGGAAGCCGCTAGGTCGCTGCGGGTCGCCCCGAGCTGCGAGCGGGTGGAGTCCATGATCGCATCTTGGGTGACCTGGTACCGCTTGTCGGCTGCGTCCTCGGCCAGCCGGTTCTGCGAACCGACGGCCATCGCGTCCGCGAGCTGGGACTTACGCTGGGCGACGTACGCGAGGTCCTTCGTGTGGTAACCACGCGGATCGTTCTTGAACTCGGCCTCGGCCGCCTCCAGGGCCTGGTGGGCCTTGTGCACCTCGGCCGGCACGATGGACGCTGCCGGACCGTTGCGGGTGTGTTCGTAGGCCTGGCGTGCGTTCAGCAGCTCAAGCGGCGCCTTGGGGGCGCAGCCGCCCGCCAGGGTGAGGGTCAACAGGAGGGCGAACGAAGGGGTGCGGATCACTGGGCACTCTCGGCAGCATAGGGGTTGTCGGTGCGGAGCTTCTGGATGCGGTCGAGGGCGGCCGCCGCCGCTTGGGCGTCCTTGTCGGCCTTCGCGAGCGCCACAGCGAGCTCGGCGTCGGCCTCAGCGCGCAGCAGCAGCGACGCCGCTTGTTCATCTTCCTTGGACTCCTGCAGCGCTTCGGCCTCGGCGAGCTCCTCCTTGGCGAGCTGGAGGTAGAGGGAGGCGCTGGGGAGGCTGGCGGCGCCGTGTTCTTCAGCGGCCCGAATGGCGGACGCTGACGACGCGATCGGCAGCGCCTGACGGGCCGCGCAGCCGACGCTCAGGGTGCCGAGCAGCGCGAGGGCCAGGCCTCGATGTGACGCATGATTCATGGTGAGACATCCTTGGGGTTGGGATCCGCCGCGGGACAGAGCGGCCCACCCGACTGGGTGAGCCGAATCGAGAGAATTCGCTGGAATCCCGTTCCTTATGTAGGGGGCGCGGGGCCACGTTCCAAAAGGTTCCCGACTTTCGATGCCCAAGGGCGCCGACTCCAAGCAGGCGGTGAGACAGGCCGCGCCTTCCGACACCCAGCTGACGCTGAGCGGGTGTCCGATGCCAGGGCCCCCCGAACTTTGGTGTGAAATGTCGTCGTCGTACTCCGAGATTTCGTGGTTGAATTGATCGTGTTCGACGAGGTCCAGCGACGCCCCGAGCTGTTCCCGGTGCTCCGTGTGCTCGCCGACCGACCCAAGTCTCCCGCGCGGTTCCTCGTGCTCGGGAGCGCATCGCCGGAGCTGCTGCGCCAGGGCTCGGAGTCGCTCGCGGGACGTGTGGCCTTCCATCACCTCGGCGGGCTCGCGCTCGACGAGGTCGGTGAGCCGGCGTTCCGGCGCTTATGGCTCCGAGGGGGCTTCCCGCGCTCCTTCCTCGCCCGCGACGACGCGGCCAGCCTGCGCTGGCGCCAGCAGTTCACGCGGACCTACCTCGAGCGCGACGTCCCCCAGCTCGGCATCCACGTGGGCGCAGACTCCCTCCGCCGCTTCTGGACGATGCTCGCGCACTACCACGGGCAGACCTGGAACGGCAGCGAGCTCGCGCGCGCCTTTGGCGTCGCCGACAAGACCGTCCGTCACTACCTCGACGTGTTGGTGGCCACGTTCATGGTGCGACGGCTCGCGCCTTGGCAGGAGAACCTCGGCAAGCGGCAGGTCAAGGCACCCAAGGTGTACCTGTCCGATACGGGATTGCTCCACGCGCTGCTCGGTGTCGTCGACGAGGTCGATCTGCTCGGGCACCCCAAGGTGGGCGCGTCCTTCGAGGGCTTTGCGATCGGCGAGATCATCCGATGCCTCGGGTGCGCGTCGGACGAGGCCTACTTCTGGGGTCTGCACTCCGGCGCGGAGCTCGATCTGCTCGTCGTCCGCGGACGCCACCGCCGCGGGTTCGAGATCAAGCACACCGACAGCCCGGTGGTGACGCCGTCCATGCGATCGGCGATCGAGAACCTGCGCCTCGACCAGCTCGACGTCGTCCACGTCGGTGATCACACCTTCCCGCTCGCCGACGGCATCCGTGCTGTCGCGATGTCTCGGCTCCATCTGGACGTGGCACCACCGCGTCGCCCGCAACCTGTATAGGTGCCTCCGACCCGCTTCCGAGGAGATCCGATGCGTTTCACCCGCGCCGTGTGGGCGTTCTCATTCGCCTGCGCCTGTGCCAAGCAGGACGCCCCCACCGCTGCCGCAGCCAAGGCGATGGACGCCGAGCCCGCGGACGTCGTGCAGCTCCGGTTCGGCTGGCCCAACGGCACAGCGCTCGTGACGACCACCTTCGAGAAGAGCGACCAGCGCGATGGCGTGGAGATCTTGGGCATCTCGATGGAGCTCTCCTCACGCATCTCGGCCTCCAACCACCCGGACCATCTTGCGCTTGCCTGGGTCGAGAGCTCTGTCACCCAGCAAGAGATTCGGGGTAGCATGGAACCTCTCATGCGGGCTGCGTTCCAGACCACCATCGACGCCTGTACCGTTCCCTTCACCGAGCGTGTGTCGAGGGAAGGAGTCGCGATCGGCATGGACGGCGTCGAGGGCGTCGTTCTGGCGATCCAGGCGTTGGTCGAGAAGCCGTTGGCCGAGCTCGCTGAGGCCATCGGGAACGCGCCAGAGCTGGCATCTCTTAGTCCCATCCTGGACCGGCTTCGGCCCGAGGCCGTCGCGGAAGGGCTCACCACCGAGTTCGCCGAGGACTGGAACGCCCAGGTCGCCTACTGGATCGGTAGCGACCTGGAGATCGGCAGTGACTACCAGGTGGTCGAACAGGTGGCCCACCCCACGCTTCCCGAAGGGGTCACCTACCCCGTCACCACAACGTTTCGCGTGGTGGAGCGGCGGCCGTGCAGGACGGGAGAGGCACGCCTCGGCTGCGTCCTCATCCGTCGCACCGTCAGCCACGATGCCGACAGCCTCGCCGACATCACGGCCACCCTGCTCACTGCGACGTTCGCCCACATGCCGGAGGCCCCGCTGATCCGGGTGGACTCCATGAGCAACGTCACCACCGTCGAGATCGTCACCGAGCCGAGCACGCTGCGCACATGGCAGATCACCACCACTGAGCAGACGACCGGGAACACAACGGTTGGGGACCAGGTGAGCTCAATCAACGACACCAAGGTGTCCACCTCCACCTACGCCTGGGACTAAGCGCCCCATCCCCCACCTTGGACTCGGAGCGACCCCTCACTCCCCGCAGGTGTCCGCCGGCCCCGGATCCAGATCGAGGCAGCGCCCGTCGATCTGATCCGCAGGGACTTCGAGATCGAGCCACGCCGCAGCGAGCGTGGGTAGGATGTCGACCGTCTCCACGGCCTGGGGCTGCTCGAAGCCCGGCGACCCCTCCCGCCAGAAGAAGATCGGCACGCGGCGGTCGTAGTCCCACGGGCTGCCGTGCGTGGCGACGTAGCCGCCCGAAGGATCCACGATGGGGGTGATCCGCGGCTTGAGCACGAAGATGAGGTCGCCCGACCGGTCGGGGTCGTAGGACGCGCGGGCCCGCTGGAGCAGGCTCCAGGCCTCAGGTGAGCCGGTGGGCGCGGGCTCCGCGGCGAGCTGCGTTCCGCGGAAGACCTGCGCCACCTGAGGGTGGGCAGCGTAGCGGCGCTCGGCCTCCGCCAGCACGGCGTCGTGCAGCGTCTCGTCCAAGCCCCGCTCGACCCAGACGTCCAGGCTGCGGCCGCCGTAGAGCAGCGGTCCGGGCACACCGAGCTGGGCGGCGATGGCCTCGCCCACGACGGTGGGATCGAGCATGGCGTCGAGGCGATGGGCGTCGGGCATGGCGGCGTCGTGCTGACGCTCGGGGAGGTCGAGGCCGCCGTGGTCGGCGGTGAGCACCACCGCGTACGCGAGGCCTTGCTGGTCGAGGCGGGTGAAGAAGCGCCCCAGGGCCTCGTCGAGCGCCAGGAGCTGCAGGCACATCTCCGTGCCGTCGGTGCCGTAGCGGTGGCCGACCTTGTCGGTGGCCGAGAGGCTCACGGCGAGCAGGTCGGGCACGGTGTCGCGGCCGAGGCCGAGCTCGGTGACCAACCCGGCAGCGAGGTCGAGTGTGGCCACGTCCAGCTCAGGCGAGGCCTCGAATCCGCGCACGTCGTTCGCGGCGCGATCGAACCGTCCCCGCCCCACGGAGACCGTGTCCGTGATTGGCACCTCGCGATCCACCCCGGCGCACGCCGCCGGCAGCTTGAGCGGCCTGGTGGCCTTCTTCAGGGTCGCCGCCGCCGACGCGTTGGCCTTGCCCACCGCCGCCGGCACCGGTGCTGTCGAGCCCTTCCACGTGGAGAAGCCCAGCACCGCCTTGTCCCACCACCACACCTGATCCGCGCCCTTTCCGGCCAGCATCATCGCCGCGCGATCCTTGCCCGAGACCGACACCACCTGACTCTGAGGGGAGACCGCCTTGAGCCGCTCGCCCGCCGTGGGCACCTTGAGCTGAACCAACGACGGGACGTAGTTGCGATGATCCGTGCCCGGCTGGCTCGGGTCCTCGGCGCAGTAAACCAGCTTGTCGTCGCGGGGGAGCGACAGGTCGTACCAGTCGTTGGCGATGATGCCGTTTCGACCCGGTCGCGTGCCCGTGAGGATGGTGGCGTGCCCGGGGCAGGTCTCGGTGCCCGCGTGCGACTGGTAGCCGGAAGGAAAGACCACGCCTTCCGCCAGCCGCTTGAAGCCGCCGTCGAGGTGCGGTCGCCAGGTCGCGTAGAGGTCGGCGGAGAGCTGGTCGACCGCGATCACCACCACGAGGTGGGGCGGCCCCTCCTGGGCGACGGCTGCGGCCGACAGGGCGAGCAGGAGCGGGAACATGGAGGACTCCGGGATCCGGGCCTCGGAACCCGGGCGAGGTCGCGGGGCCAGCGGTGTCACCGGGTCGTTGCGGGGACCGCGCGGAACGCCAAGCGGCTACGGAGATGGGACCCCTTCGGCCCTGGAGCCTCCATGCTCGGTACAGCACTCGCGTGGACCCTCACGGTCGGCATGGGCCTTCTCGGTCTCGCGGCGATCGCAGCGCCGCGGCCGATGTCGGCGGTCTACGGGGCGCCGGTGGGCACGCCTGAGGGCGACACGCTGGTGCGAGGCCTGGGCGTTCGCGACCTCGGGCTGGTGCTGATCCTCGCGGTGTCCCTGGGGAGCGGCTGGACCGGGGCGGCCGGGTGGACCTGCTGCGCCACCGGCGCGATCGCGACCGGCGATCTGGTCAGCGTTGTGGTGCTGCGCGGACCCAAGGTCTGGGCGCAGCTCGCCGTCCACGCCTCGGGAGTGGTCGCGGGCCTGCTCAGTGGTGCGCTCTTGCTGGGTGGGTGGTGAGGCGGGCCGGTCGCGCGCATGGTTGGAATGGTGGATCTGCGTGCGCAGCGCCCCCGGCCCCGCCACATTAGGCGGTGCTCGAATTCGCCATCGTTGGTGGGCGGCCGTCCCGCTTCTCCCCAAACGAAGCGCTCTACCGAGGTGGTCGTCATGAGGACTTGGACGCTGCGGGTGGTGGGATTTGGGCTGGCGAGCACGTGGGCTGCCTGTGGACCGGCCGACGCGACCGATGAGAGCGACGACACCGACGACACCCTCGAGTCGGACGACACGGACACCACCGACGACACCGAGATCGAGGTCGAGACCGTCACGCTCTCGCTCGATGCTGGGGCGGGCTGGGGCGTCGGGGCCCTCCAGGTCGAGGGCTTCGAGGACTGCCGCGGCACGTGCGATGTCGACGTGCCGATCGGCACGGAAGTGACCGTCACGGCCCTCGCCGACCCCGGGCAGGCCTTCAGCGACTGGGTGGGCCCGTGCGAGGGCAATGGCCTCACCACCTGCGTGGTCACCGCCGACGCCGCGGCGAGCGTGGGCGCCTACTTCACCGGGGGCGTGCCGCTCTCGAGCTTCGTCGTGCGTGGCAGCAGCCTCGTCTCCGACCTCGCGCACGCGCCGGATGGCGCCGTGATCGTGTGCGGAAAGAGCTTCTCCGATGCGCCCACCGCCACCGGCACGCCGGGACTGGTGTACGGCGGCTCCGACGGGTGGATCGGCCAGATGACGCCGTCCGGCGCGTTCCGCTGGGTCACGTCCACGCGCGGCAGCGGCGAAGAGAGCTGCGAGAAGGTCACGGTCGCGCCCGACGGGTCGATCTACGCGCTGTTCCGCACGGACGGGCAGTTTGGACTCGGTGACACCTCGATCACCTCCGCCGCATCCTACCCCAAGATCCTGGTGCGATTGACGGCCGCCGGTGCCGTGGACTGGGTGGTGGAGCCCGAAGGAACGGGCGTGCTCGATGCGCCGGCCGGGCGTCCGCTTGTGCACACCGATGGCAAGGTCTACGTCCCAACCCGGAAAGACCCTCAGGGCGTGCGGATCATGATCTTCGATCCCCTCGACGGCTCCGAGACCTTGCTCGACATCCCGACGACGGGGACGGGGTACGCAGAGGAGCTGGCCTCTGCACCCGACGGCGACCTCTACGTCTCGGGCGTGTTCAGCGGCGCGCTCGGCGACTTCGACGTCCTGAGTGAGCACGTCGAACCCGACCTGTTCGTGGCCCGCATCAACACCCTCGGCGGCATCGCGTGGGGCCTGGTGATCGGGAGCGATTACAGCACGGGGTCCATGACCGCGCTCGCCTCGGACGCACTCGGCAACCTGTACGTGGGTGGCTCGATCGTTGGAGACACAGAGTTTCTCGCCACGCCCCCCGTCACGATCACGCCCGTCGGCAACTTCGACTGGTTCGTGCTGTCGCTCGACGCGGTCGGCAGCCTGCGCTGGGTTCGCAGTGGTGGCGGCACCGGTAGGGATGAGGTCACCGGCATCCAGCTCGATGCGGACTCGGATGCGCTCTACGTCATCGGCGGCATCCAAGGCACAGGCAACAACCCGGCCTTCTCTCAGTCCAGCGACTCCGCACAAAACGGTGGGTGGCTCGTGCGCATGGACACCTCGTTCGGGGGTCTGTTCGGTCGATCGTTCCTCGCGACGTCGAGCATTCGGACTCAGGGCCTCGCGGTGGTGGACGGTGCTGTGGCGGCCGGCGGCTACTTCCTCGGCACCTCGGTCCTCGGCATGGGGCCCGCAGCGCCGCCGATCACGCCCGACGGGTTCGGCGGGTACGTCCACTTCTCGGGGCGCTGACCCGCGGACCTCCGCAGCACGGGGCACCTCCGATGAAGATCGACCACGCCGGTTTCGCGCGGCTCCCCATCTCTACACAACCGTGGGAGATCGACCTCTTCGACGCCCCCCTGGCGGTCCAAGGCGAAGACCTCGAAGGCCTGCTCCTCGTCGCCGGGTTGCATCCCTCCCGACCATCGATGCCGCCGCCAAGGCGATGACCGAGGCCCTCGGAGGCACCGACGGGGTCCCCGGCATCACCGACGACGTTCCCGCCTGGAGGCAGGCGCTGTCCCGACGGGTTCGGGTTGCGCCGTGGGAGGCGCTCAACGACGGCGTCACCTTTCGCTTCGAGGGGGGTCTCAAGGGGCTCGCCGAAGGCGTCGGCATCCTGATCGGGCTCGCGCGGGGTTGAGGCCGCCTCAGGGCACCACCGGCTCCGCCACCAGCACCACCTGCCCGCCCCCCGTCTTGAGAGCATCCACAGCGATCCGCCCGGCGTCGTCAATCACCACAGCGCGGGCGAGCCGCTCCACGCCCTCGGGAAGCGCGTCGATCAGGTCCTCCAGCGCGAACACCTCGCCCTTCCACCACAGCACCGCGTGCATGAGCCCGTCCTCGCCCCGCGAGGTGCCGACCATCACGTGCCGATCGTCGATGTCGTAGGTCTCCGTCCAGCCGTAGCCAAGGCCCTCCAGCTCGGTGAACCCACCCACGGTGGTGAACCCGTGGGAGATGAAGTCGAGCACCGGATCGGTGAACGTGACCCGACCCACCACATGACCATGTTCGTCGAGCCCGGCGGACTCTGACAAGAGCGCGGTGCTGGGGGTGCCGAGGTCGACGGGCGCGACCGAAGGACCGGCCCAGGTGACGGCGCGGTAGCCGTTGTCCGTGTTGACCACGCCGGCGATCGTGCCGCTGTCGGACACGGCGATCGCAGCCCCCACGGTGATGGCGATGTCGAGCGTAGCCAACTGGATGGGCTCCGCGGAAGCGTCGGCCCAGGTGCACGGACGTGGCCCGAACTCCAGCCACACGTCATCCTCGTCGGCGAAGCTGCCCACCAGGAAGCCGTCGACGCCGATGCCGCGCGCGACGCCGGAGAAGTAACCACCCGGCACCTTCAGCTTGTTGTGGACGCCGTCCTGCCACACGGCGGGCTCACGCAGCGCCTTGCCGACCACCTGGGTGCCACGCACGTCGTAAGCGAACACCTGCCCGTCCTTCGGCGCGTCCAGCTCAGCGCCCTCGGTGGCACCCGAAGGCACGAGCAGGGCCCGCGCGGTGGACGACCACTCCTCCACGCCGGCGTACCCGACGAAGGCGCCATCGGCGCTGCCACCGAGCACCTGCGCGAAGGTCTGACCTTCCGGGGAGCTGATCACCCGCAGCGTGTAGTTCGGTGGCTCATCGGGGAGCGTGTCGGTGTCGTCCGTCTCGTCGGTCTCGTCCGTCTCGTCCGTCTCGTCCGACTCGGTGTCGTCGGTCTCCTCCGCGTCCGTGTCGTCGGTGTCGGTGTCGGTGTCGTCGGGGAGGGTCTCGAGCGGCGCACAGGCCGCTGCCAACAGGAAGAACAGGGATGTGCGCACGGATCCTCCAGCAGTCACCACGGTAGCCTAGCAGACTCGGCAAGAATTTGCCGATGAATCCGTCCAGGCGGTGACCGACCTCACGCGCAGGCCTGAGCCTTACGACGGTCGCGACGCAGACCCGCCGGCGATACCCCCACCCGCGGCCCGGCCGCGTCGAGGAGGTCTCGTGGTGGCACGGCGCGCGCGGGTGGTGCTCGAGGGCCAGACGATCCTGATCACAGGCGCCAGCTCGGGGCTCGGGCGCGCCCTGGCGCTCGCGCTCTCGAAGCGCAGCAACCGCATCGTGATCACCGCGCGACGCGAAGCCCTGCTTCGCGAGCTGGCTGCGGAGATCGAGGCCAACGGCAGCCAGTGTCTGCCTGTGGCGGCCGATGCGACCGACCCTGCGGATGCGCAGCGGGTGCTCGATGCCGCCACCGCAGCCTGGGGTTCGATCGACACAGCTTTCCTCAACGCCGGCGGCGGAACCGGGCTCCAGATGGGGTCCGACGCGGCGTCTGTGGACGCTGTGCTCGCGGAGATGGCACGCAACTACAGCACCCTGGTGAACTACCTCGTGCCGCTCATCCCCCTGCTGCAAGCGCGCGGCGGTACGCTGGTGTGGACAGGCTCCCCGGCCGGTGTGTTCGGACTTCCGCGGTCGGGACCCTACAGCGCCGCGAAGGCCGCCGGTCGGCTGCTGATCGACAGCTGCCGCATCGACCTGGCCCACACGCCGATCCGGTTCGTGTCGGTCTACCCAGGGTTCACGTACACCGACGGCCTGGACCCGGATCAGGTGCCCTCGCGCCACCTCATCATCCAGCCCGAGCGCGCTGTGGCCGAGATCGTGGCGGCTGCGGAGGCCGGACGCGCGCACCACACCTTCCCGAAGCGTCTGGCCTGGCCGCTCGCGCTTGCGACGTGGCTCCCCGAGCCCGTGCGGCGCTGGCTCCTCGGCCTGTTCTCCCGACCGGGCTGAGGCCGGGGCGCAGGACGTCGGAGCCGTGGGTCGACCCGGACCCACTTGCGCTCGCGACTCGTGTTCGCTATTCGGCGAATACCGAATGAGGCCGCTGTGCTCGACTCCTCCTGCTGTGACACCCCCGCCACGCCCTTCGAAGCACAGCCCGAAGACGACGAGCGCCTCGCGGCCTACTGCAAGGCGCTGGCCCACCCCCACAGGGTCCACATGTTTCGGTTCTTGCTCTCGCAGCAGGCCTGCTTTGCGGGCGAGATCGCCGACCAGCTCCCGCTCGCCGCCTCCACCGTCAGCCAGCACCTCGGTCAGCTCAAAGAAGCCGGGCTGGTGAAGGGCGAGGTGGAGGGTCCACGGCGCTGCTACTGCGTCGACCCCGAGGCCCTGAGCGTGCTCAAGCAGCTCGTGGCGGCGCTGTGACGACCTACACGGTCACCGCCACCAGCGGGCCTGGAGGGGAAGGCCACGTCGACGTGTTCGGCCGCGACCTGCGCTTCGACGGCGGCGTGGAGCGCGACCTGGAGCACCCGGGCCCCGCCGAGCTGCTCTGTGCGGCGTTGGCGGCGTGCCTGCTCAAGAACGTGGAGCGCTTCGCGGGCGTGCTCCCCTTTCGATACGACGCCGCCCGGGTGCGGGTGGAGGCAGAGCGTCAGGATGCACCGCCCCGGTTCACCCGCTTCACCTACAGGCTGGAGCTGGTCACCGACGAGCCCCCGCAGCGGGTGGAGCTGCTGCACAAGAACGTCCGCAAGTACGGCACGGTCAGCAGCACGCTCGGCCTCGCGGCCGAGATCGTCGGCGAGATCGTCGTCGTGGAGGCCCTCGATGGCTGAAGCTGAGCCGAATCCCCTGGGCCTGTTTGGCCGCTACCTCTCCTTGTGGGTCGCGCTCGCGATCGGCGGAGGCGTAGCGCTGGGGGCCTTCTTCCCGGGCCTGTTCCAGGCGCTGGCCGGGCTCGAGATCGCCCGGGTGAACCTCGTGGTGGCCGTGTTCATCTGGGTGATGATCTATCCGATGATGGTGCAGGTGGATCTGGGCTGCCTGCGCGATGTGGGCAAGCGGCCCGGCGGGCTCGCGCTCACGGTGGTGGTGAACTGGCTGATCAAGCCGTTCACCATGGCCTTGTTGGCGTGGGTGTTCTTCAAGGTGGTGTTCGTGGGGTGGGTGAGCCCTGAGGACGCCGACCAGTACATCGCCGGCATGATCCTGCTGGGTGTGGCGCCGTGTACTGCGATGGTCTTTGTGTGGAGTCAGCTCTCGCGCGGCGATGCGAACTACACGCTGGTGCAGGTGTCGGTGAACGACCTGATCATGGTGTTCGCGTTCGCGCCCCTCACGGCGTTGCTGCTCGGCGTGACCAACGTGATCGTGCCCTGGGACACGCTCGTGCTCTCGGTGGGGCTGTTCGTGGTGCTGCCGCTGGTGGCGGGTGCGATCACGCGCACCGTGCTCACCGCGCAAGGTGGGGATGCGCTCGATCGGCTCAACCAGCGTCTGAAGCCGGCGTCCATCCTGGGACTGCTCGCCACCATCGTGCTGATCTTCGGGCTGCAGGCCCCCACGATTGTCGCGAAGCCAGGGGTCATCGCGCTGATCTCGGTGCCGTTGCTGATCCAGTCCTACGGCATCTTCGTGATCACGTACGGTGCGGCGTGGCTGTTTCGTCTGCGGCATGAGATCGCAGCACCTGCGGCGATGATCGGCACGTCGAACTTCTTCGAGCTCGCTGTGGCCGTGGCGATCAGCCTGTTCGGCCTCCAGTCGGGCGCGGCGCTCGCCACCGTGGTGGGTGTGCTCATCGAGGTGCCGGTGATGCTCTCGCTGGTGGCGTTCGCGAACCGCACCCGCGCGGCCTTCGTGGCCCGCTCCGCTTCTTGAGGTCGCCATGAACGTGCGCAGCGTGCTCTTCTTGTGTGTAGCGAACTCGGCCCGCAGCCAGATGGCGGAAGCCCTGGCACGGGCGCGCTTTGGGGACGCCGTGCGCGTGCAGTCGGCGGGCAGTGAGCCCAGCCGGGTCAATCCGTATGCCCTCCGCGCGCTGGCCGAGGTGGGCGTCGACACGAGCGGTCTCGTGAGCAAGCACGTCGACAGCATCGATCCCACCTCCGTGGATCTGGTGATCACGCTGTGCGCCGAGGAGTCCTGCCCGGTGTTCCTCGGGTCGGCACGGCGCATGAGCTGGGCGATGCCCGACCCTGATCGTAAGCAGGAGGTGCTCACCGACGAGGCGCGGCTACAGCACTTCCGCGTGGCACGCGACGCGATCGCCGCCCGGCTCGAGGTGCTGGCCGCTCTGCAGAACGTGCCCGAGCCGCTCCAGCCCACCGAGTTCCACGCGAGCGTGCGGGTGCCGGATCTGGCGGCAGCAGCACGCTTCTACACGTGGCTGCTCGGCGTGGAGCCCAAGGAGTGGACCCACCGGTACGTCACCTTCGTGAGCGAGCGCCTGCGCACGAACTTCGTGCTGCTCGTCTCGGACGGGAAGGAGCTCCACCACGACACGCTCTACCACCTCGGCGTCGCCGTCCCTTCCCGGGCCGACGTGATCGACGCCCACCACCGGGCGGTGGCGGCGGGTTTCGCCTTGCACAAGCCCGCCCGCACCACGTGGCGAGGCACCCCGCTGCACGAGCTCTGGCTGCAAGACCCCGGTGGGAACCTCGTGGAGGTCTACGCGCGGCTCACGGAGGCCGAGCTGGCCGAGATGCCGGCGGACCAGGAGCCGTGGGTGCTGGTGCGCGCCGAGGCCTAGACGATTCGGGTCGCGCGCGGGAAGGCGGTCGCCTTCGCTCCCGACGAGCGCCCCACGCTGCTGCGTGAGCTGCGGCCCAAGATCAAGCCGCCTGTGGACGCCCGTTCGGTGCTCGCCGTAGGCAGCTGCTCACGCGGCCCTGAGACGCGGGCCTACTGCGCCGCACACGGTCCCACAGGCCCTCCCGCCAGCTCCACCCGCTCCCCGGTCCACACCACCGGCACGTGCTGGGTGAGGTCGGACAGGATGTCGCACCACGGCGCGTCGAACGCCGAGGTGTCGAGCATGCCGACCGAGCCGGAGACCGAGAGCGCCAGGAGACCCTGAGGCGTGGGAGCGACACGAAGGATGGACCCATCCACCTTCATCTGCATCAGCGGAGCTCCCGAGCTGACCGACCACACGCCCACCGTGCCGTCGGCGAAGCCCGCCACCAAGAAGTCTTGCTGGTAAGGAAGCGCCACGGTGACCGCCGCCGACGGCATGCCGCGCAGCGGAGGTCGCCCCTCGCAGAGCACTTGCCCATCATCAAAGCCCGTGCAGAGGGTACCGGCCACGTGCAGGGCCGCCGTCGCCTCGGGGGACACGTGAACCGGCGGCTTGGCGACGGCCTCGCCCGCCCAAGCGAGGAGCTGGTCGTCAGCGAGCGCCTCCACCTGCGCGCCGTGTCGGGCCACGGTGCGCGCCGGACCCAGCCGCTGGTCGACCCCGCCCGGTGCCACCCAGCGCAGGCCCTCCGCATCCAGCACCGCGCAGCCAGATCCCAGCAGGGCCACGTCGATCGCACCCTCGGCCGCCTCGTCTATGACCGGCTCCGCCGCCCCGGAGGCCCAGCGGACCACCCGGCCGGACAGCGTGAGCGCACAAGCGTCATCGCCCTCCAGGTCGGCGCGGAACCCTTCTGCAGCCAGCGCGTCGGTCCACAAAGCCGTCATGGACGACCCCGGGGTGACCGTCCAGCCCCGGTGCGTGAGGACCGCGGGCGGCGAGACCATCAGCGCCACCCCGCGCCAGGCAGGCTTCCCACTCGCGGCGTCCCACGCCAGCACCGAACCACCCCGGGCCGCCCCGTACACGGTGGCACCGTCGGGCGAGAACGCCACAGCATCCACCGGGGCCACCATCGGCGCGAGCCCGTGCTCGTGCCCGTCGGCCACGTCCTGGAGGACCAGCCGGCCATCGGTGCCGGGATACGCGAGCGTGCGCCCATCCGCCGACAGGGCCACGCGACCGTCGGTGAGGGCGGGCATCGTGCGGGCGGGCTGCGAGAGCCGCACCCAGTCGTCGAAGCCCGCCGCAGCCACCACGCCCTTCGCCACGCCGAGCGAGTGAGGCGGCGACGTGTGCAGCAGCGCCGTGGGGCCCACGCGCCCACCAGCCAACAGCGGCGCCACCCGCCCGTCCGTGAGCGCGAGCCAGGTGACGCCATCGGGCCCCACCCGCAGGTCGTAGGCCTCCACGCCCAGCGCATGCTCGGAACGCGTCACGGGTGCGGGCCCATCCACCGCCACATCGCGCACCACGCCCGACCACGTGAGGGTGCGCAGCGTGGTGTCGTCGAGCAGCTCGGCCGCCACCACGTCGTCGTTGTGCACCACGCGGGCGACCTCCTCCAGGCCCGGCACCGAGAGCACGGCCGCGACGCCCCCGTTCGCCGCCACCGCCACGAAGCGCCCCGAGGGCGCGAACCGCACCGCGTTGATCGAGCCGCCAAGCGGCCCGGAAGCCGCCTTCTGCGTGCCCGTGAGCGCATCGCGTAGCGTCACCTGCGCATCCGACGCACCCGAAGCCACCCAGGCGCCGTCCGGCGACACGGCGATGGCGTCGGCCCTTCCCGTGTGGCCGGCTCCGACGTCCTGACGGCCGAGCGCGCCGGCTTCGAGCACGCCAAAACCGAACAGGTGCGTGTAGAGCAGGTGGCCGTCGTTGGTGACCACAACATCCTGGGAGGTGGGGGGCACCGCGCCTGCCTGCTTCACCCGCAGGTTCCCCGTGGCGAGCTCCCACGCCACGAGCGCGCCGTCGTAGGTGATCGCCACCAGGTCGAGGCCGCCGCCCATGTAGCCACCACCACGCACGCGCTCGTCCGGCGCGGACAGCTCCTGCACGATGCCGCCCGCTCGATCGAGCACCACCGTTCGACGGCCGAACACCACGATCGAGGCGGCACCATGCTCCACCGCCAGGGCCTCGGGCACGACGCCAGCGGGCAACGTCAGCTCGACCTCTGGCGCAATCCCGCCCTCCAGTGACCAGAGCTTCAGCGTCGGCGATGTGGGCCCGCCCGTCACCAGCCACCCTTGGTCGACGTCCACAGCGGCTTGCAGATGCCCCGGCGACAGCGCCATGCGCTCCGCCTCCGACGGCGCGTCCAGATCCACGTTCCACAGGGCGGCGTCGTTCGACCCTTGGTTGACAGCGAGCACCACGAGCTTGCCGTCGCCCGCGAACCAGGTCCGAAACGGCTGCTCCGGAGGCGCCAGAACCGGAAACTCCTCCCAGGTGTCTTCCGTGGGACGCCAGCGCACCACGGACCCGTCGTAGCGCACACCGGCCACGGTGCTCAGGTCGGGCGTGACCGCCACCGCCGCAACATCCAGACGCCCCACACGCAGGGCCACGGTCTTGGCTGTGGCGAGCTCCACGAGGCGGATCAGCCCGCCTCCGCTGGCCACGACAGCGTGCGTGCCGTCCACCGAAGGCAGCATCTGAAACGACGAGAACGCGTCATCCTGGTGCCAGAGGCGCGCATCGCCACGCAGATCCGACCACAGCGCCCGAGCTCCCGGCGTGTCCAGATGCTCAAACCCGGCTCGCAGACGCGCCCGGGCCTCCAGGCCTTCCCCCGCCGCCCAGGAGGCCTGGGCCGACGAGATCAGCGCCGTGGCACGGGCCTCGTCGGCCGCAGCCGCCTCGCGCACCGCCTGATCGGCTTGTGCGTTGTAGGCGATCGCCGCCCCTACCGACACCAGGGTGACGATCGCGCCCGCCATGAGGGCGGCCCCCATCCGCTGGCGCCGACGCAGGCGGTCGCGCTGCTCACGCGCAGCCGAGGCCGTGAAGAAGGCCCGGCCCAGATCCGAGAGTCCCACCACACCGCCGGACAGCGTTCGCTCCGCCAGCGCCAGCGCATCACCCGCCCACAGGCCCTCCTCGGGACGACCCCGGCGATCCCAGAGGCGGGCCCCTTCCTCCACGTCGGCCAGGAGCCGAACCTCCTCCCGGGAGCCCAGTCGCCAGCGTCGCAGGCGCTCCCACTGCACCGCCAGGGACTCGTGGGCGAGCTCCACCGAGCGCGCGCCGCCCTCACCGTCCTGCACCACCAGCAGACGACCGGTCACCAGACGCTCGCGCACCCGCACGGCGGTGGCCACCGGCGTGAGGCCCTCGATGAGCGACGGGAAGTCCATCGCGCGCCGCGTGCCATCATCGTGGACCAGCCGCAGCAGCATCGCTTGCACGAGCGCGCTCGCATCCACCTGGGTGCCGCCCGCCTCTTCTTCGGCCATCAGCTGCCGAACGATCTCCTCGGCGTGGCTGGCCAAGGCTCCGGCCACACCACCCACGGCGTCGTAGTCGGCGCGGCGCAGCAGCCGCCGGTCTCGGTCGCGCAGATCCCACATCCGGCGGGCAGCGAACTGGAGCAGCGGCAAGGCACCGGGCGTGTCGGCCACCTCCGCCACCATCGCGTCCACCAGCGTCGGGTCATCGAACCTGTGGCCTGTGGCCACCAAGGGCTCCCGAACCACCAGCGCGAGCGCGGCGGCATCCAGGGGGCGCACCACCTCCAGGTGGGCGAGCAGAGGATGGGCGCCGGCCGCTGCGAGCCGGCCCAGGTGGTCGTCGCGCAGCGTCACCACCACCCGCACAGGATCCGAGGGATCCAATGCTGCGCTGGCCACGGCCTCCACGAACACGCGGCGCTCTTCGCCCGACGCGCCCTGGGTCTCCAGCTCCTCCAGCTGGTCCACCACCAGCACCACGCGCGTACGACGGGCCGTGGCCAGGCGCTGCAGCAGCACGCCCAGGCGCCCCGGCGTGGCCCGAAGCTCGACCTCCAGCGCCTTGGCGGCGCGCTCTTCGGCCTCGCCGCTGGCCTCAGGCTCGCGCGGCCCCCCCCAGTCTGTGGGCGCCTCGGCCCACTCCGCCGTGTCCATCGAGACCGTCTCGGGCGCGCCGGTCGACGCTGCCAGGGTCAGTCCTTCCAGCCGCTTCTGGACCGCGCTAGCGAGGGTGGCCACGGGGGTGGGCCCCGGGCGGAGCGAGATCACCAGCACCGTGCCGCGCTCACGAAGCCGCGGCACCACGCCGGCGTGCACCAGCGAGCTCTTGCCCACGCCCGAAGGACCCACCATCGCGAGCCGCGGGTGCGCCTCGATGGCCTCCACGAGGCTGGTCACATCGGCATCGCGCCCGAAGAAGGAGCCGGCGTGCTCGGCCTCGTAGGGCAGCAGGCCCCTGTAGGGGCAGGCGTCGTCATCGATCGGGCTGCGCCTCAGCACCCGCTCCAGCTCGTCCGCCACCTGGCCCGCGCTCGGCCGGCGGACGGGGGCGGGATCCAGACAGCGCCGCACCAGCTGCACCAGCGCCGGGGGCAGGTCCTCACCGTCGGGAAGGGTGGGGGCCTCGGTGCTCCCACAAACGGCCGCCCGCACCGCCGCCGCACCGCTCGTGAGCGAGGTCTCCCACGGGCTCACCCCCGTGAGCAGCTCGTAGAAGGTGACCCCGAGGGCCCACACGTCCGCAGCACCCGTGACGGTCTCGCCGCGCCACACCTCGGGTGCCATGTAGCCGGGCGTTCCCGCCGTGATCGTGCCGGCGCTGTCTGCACCTTGCACCATGGTGGCGATGCCAAAGTCCACCACCCGCGGCCGTCCATCCCGGGCCACGAGGATGTTGTCGGGCTTGAGATCGCGGTGCACGATGCCGGCCGCGTGCGCAGCAGCGAGCGCACCGGCCACCGGCTGAAGAAGACGCGCCGCCTGCAGGGCCGACATCCGACCCTCGCGCGCCACAGCACCGAGCGAGCGCCCATCCACATACTCGAGCGCCAGCCAGGGTTGCCCGTCCAGCTCGCCCACGTCGTACACCGCCACGATGGCCGGGTGGCTCACGCCCGCGTTCAGCCGGGCCTCGGCCAGGATCGCGTCGGGTCCACCTTCGGGCACCCGATCCAGCACCTTGAGCGCCACCCGACGCCCCAGGCGCAGGTCCACGGCCAGGTAGACCGTGCCCATGCCGCCGCGGCCCAAGACGTGCCGAACCTCGTAGGGACCGACAAGTTGATGGGACTCCAACATCGAGCGGACCCCCCTCACAGCCGAGCGGCGTGCGGTTCTACCACAGCCGGCGACCGCCTCACGCCATCGCCGCGACCCTCCCCGGCCCACGGCGCGCGAAAGGCCGTGAAAGACGCGATCCTCCCGGCGTACCGCACATCGCAGAGCCCTCCACAGTCGAGGTTTGTCGGTTCTGTTTCGCAGCACCCATCCGTTGCAACCCGCCCATCACGATGATCGGGTCCAGCGCACACCCCACCCCTCCCTTGGGGCAGAAAAAGGGCCCGTGGTACCGCCACCGCACCTTGCAGGAGGTTCCATGCGCTCAACTCTGAGTGGGTTCTTGATCAGCCTCGTGGCCGGCTGCGCGCCGTCCCTCAACGAGCCGGCCACGCCGCTCGCGACCGCGTCCCCCCTCGCCGCCACGCCCACGGCCTACACGCTCGGCGTGGGGCCCGCCGTGCCCGGCGAGCGCATGGAGTTCACGCTGAGGGGTCTCCCGAGGGGCAAGACCGCCTACTTCCTCGGCGGCACCCTCGGGGAGGGTCCCGGCCCCTGCCACCCCACGCTCCCGGTGTGCCTGGACATCCTGGGCCCCGCCACGATCCTCGGTAGCGCCAAGGCCAACGCCGCCGGCGTGGCGAAGCTGCGGGTGACCGTGCCCCAGTCCCTCCGCCCGGGCTTCGAGATGTGGGTGCAGGGCATCGGCATCGACGGCGCGAACAGCGCCACCACCCAGGTGGTGTACCGCATCGTCGGAGATGCAGACCAGGACGGCCTCTACGATGCCGACGAAGCGCTCCTCGGCACCGACCCCTTCAACCCCGACACCGACGGCGACGGGCTCACGGACAGCGCGGAAGTCGCGGTCGGCACCAACCCGCTCGTGGCCTGGACCACGGCCTGTGAGTCGGACGGCGACCCGAGCACCACCTCCCTCACCGAGTGCATGCCCACCGTGTCCGTGCCCTCGGGCTGGT